>CAZWZW010000025.1:0-26070 GCA_964639125.1 uncultured Verrucomicrobiota bacterium | reverse complement strand
CTTTCTTCGCCGTCACATTGCCGTTGACTTTCGCATTACCTTTTAGTTCCACTAAAATAGAGGAGGAAAGATCGATGTTTGCATCTGAAGTTCCTTTAAGAATCATTGCTCCATTGGCGTGGAATTTTGCACCCCCCGGAGCAGTGATTGAACCGCAACCCATAAAGTGAAGCTCTTTGCCGCAAAGAATGCCATAACCGAATGCCTGTTCGTCGAGTACCGATCCGTCGTCGCTGCTACCGCCAATATCCTGCACACTGACCACGGAAACGGCAGAAGCAGAACCACAGGTTCCTGTTGTGGTTACGATGGCGGCAAGCGTGCCGACCGGCGCGACATCGATGTCGTAGGCAGCTGCCTGTTGCGCGTTTGCATAACTGACTTGGTATTCCGGGCTAGAAGGCACCGACTGCATGGAAGCGGTTTGATTGGTAAAGGCAGACGCATCATAACGGGCTTCCCAATCCGTCGAAAGAATGGCATAGCCATATTCGCATCCCGCCTCTGCCATCGCCTTGGCCTTAATGTCATCGGTCAGTCGTTTGGCGGTATAGGCTCGCTGCGAGGAGGAAAACGATACCATGGCAAGGAAGGTTGATATCGCGGCCATAAAGAACAGCACCATTACCAGAGCGACTCCTTCTTTTCCTGTTGTTTTTGTTTTCATGTCGGTCTCCTTGTATTTATTTACCGGTATTGCGCGGACGGATCTCGGCGAGCAGTGATGATGTAATCCGCTTGGCTGTCTTTTTGAAGCTAAAGATGTCTTTGTAGATTTGCAGGTCAACTTCCATGGCCGATTGAAGGGGGATGCCGTCAACGAGCACTTTGACGACCCCGTATTCGGGGCCTTTGGTAACGGTTCCGCTAACATTCACCAACTGCATCTCGCCGGTCCAGTCGATGGTTAAATCCTTGAGTTTGGGCGTGGCGAGCCCGTCACTGCTTGAGGTCAGCTGAGCCTGAAACTGAATGTAACGCTTGTAGGCAGCAAAAACGGAACCGGGGTTTACAGAAGAGCCCGCGATGGCGCTCCAGTCGCTGGCATCGGAAAGGTCGGGCTGATCCCCGCTCCTAAGCTTGATTTTTAGGTCGGTGCCGGTAGGTATTTCAGCATTCCAAGCAATATCTTGATAGGTGGGGCTGTTCAGGCGGGTGTCAAAAATTTGCGAAGTGTAGGTCCCGCTTTCGGGATAGGTGGCGGTGATGGATTTCAACCCGAAAATATAGTTGGTTGGGCTGCCTTCAACGAGGCAGTCGGCCACCGATGTTCGGTTGTTTTCCCACGCCAGGGGATAGCACTTATCGGCATCATCCTTAATGTTGAATATGACCAGATAGTTATTGGTGGTGTTTATATCCAGATCAATCCAATCGGTTGTTGCCGTTGTTCCGGGTGCCATGGTGGGGGATTCCAAAGAACCGGAGAATCTTGCATTGACCGCGGAACCGGAGAAGGCCCATGCGGTACTCTCGGAGGAGGGGGTTTTTCCGATGTAGACATTGTCCACTTTCAAGTTGCCTGTGGTGCCTGCCTGAAAGGTCAGGCTGCATTTGCGGCCATTGTATACAATCCAGTTCCCGTTGGTGAGCAGTTCCTCTCCATTGATGTGAACGGCCACGGTATTGCCTCTCAATGTGGTGTTGGTAACAGAGGTCCCGGTAGGGGTTTCGGTTTGCTGTGCGGCTTCCCAGGTCACATTACTTCCGCGAAGCAACACCACAAAGTCTTTCGGGTTCAAGCTTTCGTCAAAATTAACCGCGGTGTTCTCTGCTGCGTAGCCCACAGCCCCGAAATTGGTCTCTTCCCATCGGTCGTTTTCCATGCTGAGGGTAAAGGACTGCCCCACGGCGGTTGCCGGAAAATGGAGCTGGTGGTTTCCTTTCCATGACCCGTTTCCCATGTGTTGCGCAACAGCGACTGCTCCCGATTGCGATTGTACCGGCAACTGCGCTTCGGCTTCTCGCTCTCCCTGGGAAGGCGATACCTCCAGCTGGTCAATGCCGACCTCGTATCCGGTAGCTGCGGCGTTTTTTCCGGCTACTTCGAATTTGAAGGTATGGGCTCCGTTCGACAGCAGGGCGAAACCCAGACTGGTGGTTTCCCGTTCTGTAATTGTGGAGTAGGCGTCGAATGTACCCTGTTTCGGCAGAATGGACCAATCCAGCAGGTTTTCAAAAATGACGTGACTGGAAGCATTCACCCCGTTGAAGGTCGAAGTTCCGTTACCTGTCGCCACAACGCTGTCCAGCTGCTGTTGTCGCTGGGAGTCGGTGAGCGTAGTGATCCGGTTGTCGAATGTGGTGATCACCAACTGGTTGGGCGTGGTTGGCCGGATATGGTAGACAACGGTCTGGTCCCAGATAATTTTGCCGTCCGCGTCGAGCTCAAAGAGACCGTCGCCGTCATCGTCTCGGGCCAGCGGGAAGCTGAGCGCGGTGTAGGGGCCGGGGCCAGCCGGAGAATAGAAGATTTGGTCCAGTGAGGAGAGTCGCAGATCTTTCTTCAGGCGCTCCATGGCCAGCTGGACGTCAATATCGAGTTCGCTTTGAACATCGTTTTCGTTCATGTTTTTAAGCGTAAACATGAACCCGCCCATGGCCAGCCCGAGCGCGACCGCAATAATCGTGACGGCTGCACTGGCTTCTATCAGCGTAAAGCCCGATTTTTTAGCTTTATATATCATCTTCATAGGTGCTTGGAGACATAGGTGTTGAGCGACTCACCCGAGGTGCCGAAATCCAGCGTCTTCCGGTTTTGTATCGTTACGGCGATGACCACTTCGTAGAGGTTGGTGTCGAGCGTGCTAATGGTTGTGGTGCGGCGGAAATGCCCCTCGGTGGAGGGAATTCCGCTGTTATCGACCTTGATGGGCGATTCGTTAAGGTCCGGAATTTGATCAAAATCAAACGTGCGTACCAGTTCCAGACGGTTCTTGGCAATGTTGGCCGCGATATAGCGATCGCGTGCCATATCGAGGATTTTGCGTTGGGATGACAGCAATTTACAGGTTCCGGTCATGAAGCCGGCAAACAGCGAAATCGCGATCATTGATTCTACCAAAGTTATTCCGGCCCGATTCTTGCGCCTGCAGTTTAGTTCGCTTGAGAACAGTTTTTTCATAGGTTCTGTAACGGTCTACACGCTTTCCTTAAATAATATACGCAGTCTACATGCCAATGTTGGATAATGTGTGTGGCGGGCCCTCATCAGCTTGTCCTGATTTTCTATTGAACATAAAAACCCCCGTTTTCCTTGCAGATCTTCCTGCGTGTTTTCTTGATTCTGAGAACAAAAGAGCCTGCGAACAACGGCGGGCATCTAACTCGGGAATTTGGTGGTCTCAATTTAGACATTTCAAAACGGGTCGAATTTCCGGTCGGACAAGGTTGGGCAGGCTGGTGTTTAAATAGGATCCTCGAACGCATCAGCAGGGATTTGGCTTTGTAAGAAAAAAATCTTCATTATGGTATGAATCAAGCTAGTTGGAATCCCGTTTCAGAGCGTATTCATTTTCAGAATTTAGAGGTTCGTGTGATATCAAAATCAAACCATAGGAAGGCCGGAATATCCTTGGTGGAGGTTACCGTTGCGATGGCCATCACGGCGTTCACGTGTTCCGGGCTCTATACAATGGGACTTTCTCTCCGGCGGACATCGGAACGTTCACGGATCAAAACCGAAGCGTGCGCCTACGCCAAGGAGGCGCTGGAGGAAATTATTTCAATTGGACTGGCAAACCTGGCACAACCCGGTTGCACGTTGGTTCAGAGCACAACGGAAGAGTCCTCAACCGGGGCGCGCCTATCGCGCTCGGTTCGGGTTTATTGGCACGACAAGAACGGCACCGTGGTGACCACGCCCGATGATGAGGGCTATGCGGAAGTGCATGTTACGGTCACGTTTCCGGCTCCGCTGAGCGGAGCTATTCAGAGGAATACCTATTCCACCATTATTAATTGAGTGCATAGGAAGAAGATCGGCAGAATGAAAAAAGAACGGACTCCGAAAAAGAGTGGATTTTCAATGGTTGAGGTCCTCGTTGCGACAAGCATTACTGGCTTGGTACTGACGGCGGTGCTGGAGACCTTTCTGTGGTGCGGAAAGCAGTCTTCCCTCTGCACCAAAATGGCCTGGTCGCAACAAGAGGCGATGGATACTTCCATGAAGCTGATGACGTATATCCGCAATGCTTCTGAAGTTATAGACATCGATGAAACTACCGGCCAGTCGGTTACGCTGGGTTTCCCGGACGGGGAAACCTGCCAGTTGGTCTATTCCAACGCGGTTCCGCTTTTGCGTGACGGTCGGCTTTATTTGTTTCGGCAAAACAGGACGGAAATGCTGGTGGCGCGCGGCATGACGGAAATTATGGAAGACGATGGTTTTACCACCCCTGTATTTGTCGGGAAGGTGGGTGGGGACTCGCTGCGGATTGCCTACCGTGTATCTGAGCCCACCTCCGCGGGCGTGAAATCCGCGAATGATTCTGCATTTGCAGTGTCCGTTCGGTTCAGCGTGGGTTTGCGTAACAGCGATGGCTAAAAGGCTTTGAAAAGGAGCTGAAGAGTGAAAGAAAAGAAACAAATTTTGAAAAACAGCAAGGCGGGGTCCGCGCTGGCTTCCTCGGTCATTTTACTGGCCGTTGCGGGGATCACGGTCGGGGCGGTTCTAACCAATTCGATGAGCTATGCACGGTTGGCGGTGAAAAATGAAAATCTCGACAAAGCGATGTTCCTGGCGGATGCAGGGGTGCGTGCCGCTTTGGTCAAACTGAATGCGTCGAACAGTGGAAGCATTTCACTGGCACAGTCGCGAAGTTATTTTGCCGATACGACCGGTTTTGACAACGCTTCCTGGGGCTTTGAGACCCGAGTAAGGAGCATTGGAAGTTCAAATATTGTGGAATCGGTCGGATATTACGAGGGGAACAATCAGGACGTGGAAGTTTCCGTTTTTTTGGGTTCGGGATCCCGTAGTATTCACGCCTTGTATTCGCATGCCATGTTTGCCGGAAATAACGACGGGGACGCCAACTATACTTTAGAGGTTGGCGGTTCGGGCAGCGAAGCGGATTTTGTGCGTGGCGATGTGTACAGTGCCGGAAAGATTAGCCGTTCCGGAAGTGCCTATTTGCGCAACCCCGAAATCATCAATGAAGAGGACTTTGACGGCATTCAGGATCCCGACACGGAAACCTGGGACAATGCCTTTGCCGTACAGGTTTTTTCAAATCCTCTGACGAAGGTGGCCTTCGATTCCTATGTGGGCAGTGTATCCCGCTATGCCGATAAATTCTACAACAACGGGGAGTATGATATTGGTGAACCTTTTGTCGATACGATCGGAAATGGAGTATATGACGAGGGCGAGCCCTTTGATGACGACAACGGAAATGGAGTACGCGATTCTGGCGATGACTATATTGACGATGATGACAATGGATATTATGAGGAAGGGGTAGACACCATTGTTGATAATGGCAACGGGGAGTACGATGACGGGGAAGAATGGACAGACGATTCCTCGCATAAGCAGCGCAAAAACGGGCGCTATGATCCGGCCGGCGGATATTGGAAATACAAAAAAGGATCATGGTCTTGGAAAACGACATACACAACCGGGCGGCGGTGGCGAAAAAAAACGTATTCCTGTGCCGGTTGGCCGCCCGAACAATTCGAAGATGCCGGCGATGACTCCTTTGATCCCGGCGAAGCCTATATCGACCAGAACGGCATCTTCGATGAAGGAGAGGAATATCTGGACGACCGCAACGGTCTCTACGATTATGGAACGCAGGCCTATGGTTCAATTTCAGGAATGCCTGCACCCGGTCCGGGACAACGTTCGGCAACCGGAGGTGATATGTTGATTTCGCCGCCGAATCTGGGAAATATGTACTATGATGTCAGCAAGAGCTCGCCGAAGCCCGTCGCTGCTTTAGGGCGATGGGGCCATGATGTGGCCGTTACAGCCGCGGACTATGCCGGTAATGGGACGCTCATCACCGATTCGGCCAAAGCCGAGCACATCTTTGTTCGCAATGTACGAACCAGCCAATACAATGGCCAATACATAGATACGATCGGGGGGGTGCGCGTTCGGTCAAGAGGATACTCCCCGGTCTACGACAATGCCGGGAGCCGGGTGGACGACTACTTTCTTGAGGATCCAACAGATCCCTCCTATACCGCTTCTGTCTCGGCAGACTCCATCGACGGGACGGTCTATACCGCACCCTCGTACGTTGACGTCAAGGCGAAGGACAACGAAAAGGTGTACTATGTGGATGGCAACCTCTACCTGCACGCCTCGCCAACGTTTGCCCTGAAATTCAAGGAGCCCGGCACGCGCATCACGATCGTGGCAAAGGGCAACATCACCATCTCGGATGAATTCTATTACAACGCCGACTATGATGCAGACCTGCAGCGCTCCGATGTCAACAGCACGATCGTGAAAAATCCCACGGATGCGCTCTGCCTGATTGCGCTCAAGAACGACAATTGCGCAGATAGCGGCAATATCTATATCGGTGACCCCGCCCATGGAACCGGTGGCAGTATTCACGCCTTGCTGTATGCGGAAAACAACTTTATCGACAATAATCTCAATACCAGCGGACAGCCCTTTATCAGCATTTTCGGCAATATGACCGCGGGAAATCAGGTGAAATTGAATCGCTCGGGTAGCAATCGGACTCGCTTGGATGTAACGCTGGATCAGCGAATCAGAAAGGGAGAGGTCTCGATTCCCGGCCTGCCGCATGCCATCAGCGGACAGCTCAGCATTCAGGGCGATACGGAGTGGCACATGGTTCCCGGAACTTGGAAGAGCTGGTCAATGATTCAATAATTCACCCTGTTTTTGAGGAAGGCGTACATCATGAAAACAATTGGAATCCTACTATTGGCGGTATCCGTTTCCGGCGGGGTATTTGCTCAGATTGGCTTGAATCCGGAAAAGTGCGGCAAGATCTGGGGTTCACCGGAGAACGGGCCACTGGATGCCGACGGCCATGGCGTGCTCAAGTATTACTCGCGCGGAACAGATGTTGTTTTAACCTTTGAGCAGGGTTTGGTTTTGCAGGCATTTTATCGAAAAGCTGACATAAACGAACGCGATATAAACAGCCTCTTGCAGCTGAACAAAAATCAGGCGGAGTGGATGCCATGGTCGCCGCCCGGCATTCCTCCCGAAGACGTGGTGGGCACAACGTGGTTTCGTTCTGACGAAGCGGCCATGGCCCGGCTGGATGGCGAGCAGCTTCGAATCGTTGGAAGCCGCTATGGCTCCGATCCAGCCCCCAGGGCCGTGAAGCCGTCGATACAGAAAGCGCCGCTTAAAGCGAGTGAGCCAAAGGCCACTTCCACTCCAGAAAAAAAGAAAGCGGTTGTGCGCCGGGAAGTTCCCAGGTCAAGCGTGCCGCAAACCTTGCCGGTTGTGGGGGATTCCAGACAGCAGGTAATTAACTTGCTGGGAGAACCTTCCGGAGTAGTGGAAGCAAGCGGGAAGGAAGTCTTGGTCTATGGCTGGGGCAATATCTGGATTACTGAAGATAAAGTGATTTCCGTCAACTGACTTGAACGATCAATGGCGGGTCTGCACAGCCACTGTTTCTTGCATTCCTCCGCAGGGAACTCCTTTTTTAGCACAAATCCTGATGGGTTATAGGGGTTTGGGCTTGTGGGCACTCCTCCGTTAACATATATTTCGTCTTTTATTTTTCAACTCGGGAAAGGGGCGTTAATGAACATCGTAGTATGTATCAAGCAGGTGCCCGATTCGGACAAGGTCACGATTGACCGCGAAACCAACCGTCTGAATCGAGCAGGGGTTCCAAGCATTATTAATCCGTTCGATGAAAACGCGCTGGAAATGGCGCTTCAGCTCAAGGATAAGCACGGCGGAAAAGTCACCGTAATCTCCATGGGTCCGCCGCAGGCCGAGGAAGCGCTTCGCACGGCACTGGCGCATGGCGCAGACGAAGCCATTCTGGTTTCCGACCGTAAATTTGGCGGTGCCGACACCTGGGCGACCTCCTACACCATCAGCCTCGCCATCAAGAAGATCGAAGGCGTAGATCTGATTCTTTTCGGCAAGCAGGCCATCGACGGCGACACCGCGCAGGTGGGTCCCGGTGTGGCGCACTTCCTCGATATTCCGATGCTTACCTACGCCAAGGGCGTTGAAGTTACGGGCGACACGTTCAAGGTTGATAAGGTTACCGAGGACGGGTACGAAATCTGGGACGTCGATAAACCCGCCGCTCTGACCGTTGTGAAGGAAGCCAACGACCTGCGCATGCCATCGCTCAAAAAGAAAATGGCCGCCAAGAAAGCCGAAATTCCTTGCTGGGGCGTTGAAGAGCTTCAGCCGGAAGAGGGCAACATCGGTCTGGCAGGATCACCCACCAAGGTGAGCAAGGTTTTCGCGCCGCCGGTCAAGTTGAACAAGGAAATCCTCTCCGGCGAGCCATCCGAAATGATTACGGAACTGATTCAGAAGCTGAAGGAGCAACACGTACTATGAGCACGACAAAAGAACTTTGGGTATATGCAGAGCAGCGCGATGGCAAAATTGCCGGTGTGGTGCAGGAACTCCTCAGTCAGGGTCAGATTCTCGCGGAAAAAGCAGGCTACACCCTCGCAGCCGTTCTCCCTTCCGCCAATGGAGCCGAACTCTGTCAGGAGCTTTACAATTTTGGAGCCAAGAAAGTTTACACCATTGACGATCCGAAACTGGCGGACTACCAGAACGACTACTATTCCCGTGCCGTAGCTCAACTGATCAACGAGAAAAAGCCGGAAATCGTGCTCTACGGGGCGACGACCATCGGCCGCAGTCTCGCACCGACCGTCGCCGTGATGGTTGATGCCGGCCTTACAGCCGACTGCACCGAGCTCGACTACGATGTTGACGCAGGCAACCTGTTGCAGACCCGCCCGGCATTCGGTGGCAACATCATGGCCACCATTATCTGCCCCGACCACCGTCCGCAGATGTCCACGGTTCGTTCCAATGTCTTCAAGAAGACCAAGCTATCGGACAACGAAGAGGGGGAGCAGATCCCGTACGAAGTTGACCTTTCCGGAGTGCCGGAGCGCATGCGTCGCTTGGAATCCGTTCATGAAGCGGACGACAACAGTATCGACCTTAACGCCGCACAGTTCATTGTTTCCGGTGGTCGTGGTGTAGGGAAGCCCGAAAACTTCAAGGTGATCTACGATTTTGCCGCCGAAATGGGCGCGGCGGTCGGCGCCTCGCGTGCCACCGTAGATGCCGGCTGGATTTCGCACCACCATCAGGTGGGGCAGACCGGCAAGACCGTTTGTCCGGTGGTCTACGTGGCCTGCGGCATCTCCGGAGCCATCCAGCACCTGGCCGGCATGCAGAGTTCCGACATGATTATTGCAATCAACAAGGATCCCGACGCGCCGATCTTCGATGTGGCCGACTTTGGTCTCATTGGCGATCTGCACGAAATTGTGCCGGAATTCCAGAAGCAGATTGCGGCCGCAAAGGCGTAAACACGCAGAGCAGTGTAGGTGTATTGGATTGGTTGCAAACGCGTTTGATAATGAAGGAGCGTTCCTGTAGCGTCCACTTCCATTAATCCAAACGAAAATGAAGGAATCTGATATGGAAAATGTTGTAATCATCGGAGCCGGTGCTGCTGGCCTGACGGCCGCAATCTACACTGCCCGCGCCAATCTCAACCCGCTCGTTATTGAGGGCATGCAGCCCGGCGGGCAGCTCACCACCACGAACGACGTTGAAAACTATCCGGGATTTCCGGACGGAATTGACGGCACGGAGATGATGGACAAGTTCAAGGCGCAGGCCGAGCGTTTCGGCGCACGCTTCATGCAGTACGATGCCGTGGAAACGGCCGACTTCTCCGAGCGCCCGTTCAAACTCAAGATGATGGCCGGCGATGATATCGCGGCGCAGACCGTAATCATTGCCACCGGAGCAACGGCCAAATACCTGGGCCTTGAGTCCGAACAAAAATTCATGGGCCGTGGCGTTTCCGCCTGTGCAACCTGCGACGGTGCATTTTACAAAGATGTTCCCATCGTGGTGGTAGGTGGCGGCGATACAGCGTGTGAAGAAGCCATTTTCCTGACCCGCTTCGCTTCCAAGGTCACGCTGGTTCATCGGCGCGACCAGCTTCGCGCGTCGAAAATCATGGCCGAACGCGCCATGAACAACCACAAGATTGAAATTGCCTGGAATTCCGTGGTGGATGAAATTTTGGGCGACGATTCAGGGGTCACCGGCGTGCGCCTCAAGAATATTAAAACAGACGAAACGACTGAAATTCCGGCCGCAGGATATTTTTCCGCCATTGGACACAAGCCGAATACCGACGCTTTCGGCCAGCTTGATAAGGACGAGGTCGGCTATTTGATTGCCGACGGGGTGAAAACCAAGGTGGAAGGCGTGTATGCGGCCGGCGATGTTTCCGACGCCATCTACCGCCAGGCGGTCACCGCCGCCGGTACCGGCTGTGCCGCCGCACTGGAAGCGGAACGCTTCCTCGAAGCACAAGGGGAATGATAGGAATTGTGGATTTTAGAATGCCGATTGCCGATTTGTGGGTCAGCGACCGCCTTTGTCAAAAGAGGCTAACGCCGACTGAGGTCCATAAATCGGAAATCAAAAATCGGCAATCGGAAATAGAACTGGGTGTTAACTACTAAGGAGAAAGACATGGCAGCAACAATCGATTATGGCATTACCGAAGAGCAGCAGGAGATCATCAATCTGATCGACGACTTCGGTAAGGAACGCATTGTTCCGGTTCGTGCGGAACTCGACGAAAAAGGAATTTTCCCGGCTGATTTGCTTAATGAATTGGCGCAGATGGATCTGATGGGCCTCTACATCCCCGAAGAATACGGGGGATTCGGTGCCGATCAGCTTGGCTTCTGCATGGCCGTTGAAACCATGTCCAAATACTGCATCGGTGTTTCCGTCTCTTACGCCGCCAACGCGCTCGGTGCCGACCCGATCATCATCGGTGGTTCAGATGAACAGAAAAAGAAATATCTTTCCCCACTGGCCACCGGCGAAAAATGGGCCGCCTTTGGTTTGACTGAGCCGAACGCCGGTTCCGACGCGGGCGGTATTGCCACGACTGCCGTTAAGAAGGGCGACAAGTATGTCCTCAACGGCACCAAGCAGTGGATCACTAATGGCGGCGAAGCCGATATCTACACCGTCTTTGCAGTCACCAACAAAGCCAAGGGCGCTCGCGGTGTTTCCTGTTTCATTGTTGAAAAGGACACCCCCGGATTCAGCTTTGGTAAGAAAGAAGACAAGCTTGGTATCCGTGCTTCCGCCACCCGCGAACTGATTTTTGAAGATTGCGAAGTTCCGGCTGAAAACATTATCGGTCGCGAAGGCATGGGCTTCCTGCTCGCCATGAAAACATTCGATGTTTCTCGTCCGGGTATTGCCGCGCAGGGCGTTGGACTTGCGCAGGGCGCACTCGACGAAGCCGTTAAATATGCCAAGGTTCGCAAGCAGTTCGACAAGCCGATCATCGCCAACCAGGGCCTGCTGTGGATGCTGGCTGAAATGGCCACCAAGGTTGAAACCGCGCGTGCCATCACCTACGCCGCATGTCGTACCCTCGACGCCGGCGTGAAGGATGTCTCCAAGATTTCCGCTATGTGCAAATACTATGCGGGCGATGTCGCCATGTCCGTTACCACCGATGCGGTGCAGGTGCTTGGCGGCTACGGCTTCATGAAGGAATATCCGGTCGAAAAGATGATGCGCGATGCCAAGATCCTGCAGATCTACGAAGGCACCAACCAGATTCAGCGCGACATCGTGGGTAACTCCCTCGTCAAGGAATACGCCTCGATCTAAAACTTCCAACTTCTGGAAGAATGAAAACCCCGCTTTTTGGCGGGGTTTTTTGTTGCCCCGACGCGGTGTCTGGAAGAAAGCGGTGCAAGGACGATTACGGCTTTCGTTCCTGTGGATAGCGCTGTCTTATTTCTGCCGGGTGAGGATGGGGTAGAAGATCATGCGGGGACAGATAAATACGGCAATGAGAGCAATGGATAAACCGACCACGCCTTTTGTGCTTTCAACCGTCAAGAGCAGGGGAAGGATGATCGCCATGCCTAACAGCATCCATGCGGCAAGCAGCCCTTTGATATGGCGTCCCAGAATTTGTGGAATGTTGAAGAAGAGGTCGAAGACCCAATGCTCCAGCAACGCGCCGTGTTCGCCAAAGACCGGAATAATGTGCACCAGCGCCGTTGCGCGGCGGCTCACGAGGAAGCGCGCGAGATGCGGATAGGTGGTGGTCATCTGGAGGGGGAAGGCGAGGTAGCCGATGTATTTGACGAACGAGAGCGGAGCGGCTACGAGGTAGTCGTGCCAGTTGCGTTCGCGAATCATGAGATAGACCACGTAAAAGCCGCGGCATAGCGAGCCGGGTGAAATAGGGGTGACCTGAAATGCGACGAGTGTGGCCCCGAACCATCCGGCCGCAACGGCATGGGATTCGCCTTTGCCGATGAAATAGGTATAGACAAAGGCTCCAGTGATGACACTGACCACCTGAGTGACCGGAATGGTGCAGAAATGCACCGCCATGCTTTTGAGATACTTGACAATAAAGGGCTCCTTGATGATGGAGACAATGTGGTCATGCTCCTCCTTGGAGAGCATCCCGTCTTTTTCGCCTTCGGCGACCTGATCGAGGAACCACTTTTCACGGAAGGCTTCATCCGCGGCAAAGTCGTAGATGAATTTGAAGAAGGCCACCATGCCGTTCCAGGCAATGATGGGCCGGGCGCAGAAACAGTGCAGGCCAATAGGAAGCAGACCAATGGTGAAGCGCTCGAGGAAAAAGAGCGCAGGTTTTTCAGCCAGCCTGCGGGTACGCTCTTCGTCAGTGCGCCCGGCGCGATGCCAACCGATCAGATCGTGCGCGGCACGCGCCTTCATGGATGCCTTGAAGTAGGACGGGTTTGTGAAGATGCCGAGCATGTGCTTGCGGAATGCCGCGCTCCCCCAGCGCTGGCGGATCATTTTCCCAAGGAAGGGAACCGCGCCTAGCAAATGGAAAAATGCGAAGCACAACCCACCGCCGCGCAGTTTTTCAGCGAAGGCATCATCGATGAGGTCATCGGCGAGATAGCCTTCCACCAATCCCGCGATAATATCCTTTTGCAGTTCCCGGTCGAAGGTTGGCCGGAGGCCATGGTGGGTGATATCGAGGAGTGACCGGCGATACGCGCGATCCTGAATTTTTAATTCATCAATCATCGGTTGCACATCGGAAAAAACTTCGGGGTTATGCGCAACGTAGCGCTGCATTTGAACGAGGTCGCAGCGGTCGAACTGGACGAGGGAACGGCGCTTGAACAGTCCGTCAAAAATCAGTTTGATATCGCCCGGGCTCATGGGCAGCCACGGGAGCAGGGCGAGGCCGGCGCGGAAGTCGATGGCGCAGAGGCCACCATCTTCGGTGTCGGTGCGCTTCATGCAGTTGGGCTGGCTTTTCATGGTCCACCATTCATATTGGCGGGCAAATTCAGGAGCCCCCATTTCGTGCATCAGTACGACCATGTTGGCCATGAAGCGGCGTTTGTCGACAAATTCGAGGCTGTCGGTCTCTTCCGGATCGACATCGCGCCAGTCGCGGCGGGTGGTAATGTTGCTGTCGGCTTCGAGGTTCCACATGCGGCCCTCGACCCATTCGGTGATTTCGCCATAGGCATTGAGGTTGGGGTCCCAGAATGAAGCATAGGCATCTTTAACGGCGGTTTCGCGGCCAAATTTGATGCGTCCGGCGCGGCGTACCAGTTTCTGCCAAAGCAGGCCGGCGCGGCATGCGCCATAGTTGACCTGCGAACTGAACGGGCCTTGAAAGGCCAGCCAGTAGGTGGTGTTTCGGAACCAGCGTGCAAATGCACTCGGGGGGATGACGATCTTAATTGCGTAGAGTTTGTCGATTCCGAGCCCCGGGATCTCTTTTCCTTCTGGAAGTTCGAGCCCGGTGAGTTTGCAGCGGTAGACCTGCCCCGCAAACCCGCCGCCCAGAAACTTGTCGACGGTCAATTCGGCTTTGCCTTCGATGGCTGGAAATACGCCGGTGATTTCGATGGGAAGCACCGTTCCGTTTTCGTATCGCGCTGGGCGATGGCGGATTTCGAGCTGCGCATCTTCTACTGCGCGTGTCAGTTCGGTGCAGAGTTCGGGAGAGTATTTTTTCTTGGCCATCGTACCCCTAAATTAGTCATTATAAAGCGAGTTGAACAATGCCAAAGTGGTGTTGCGAAAACAAACACTATGACGGTTAAAAAAGGGTTTAACCCTCCGTGGACTTTCTAACGAATGGCGTGCGATTGGTAGGGAATTTCACTTGCACGCTCATGGGAGTTGAAGCATATTGCTCCGAATCTTCAGGGCAGGGTGAAATTCCCGACCGGCGGTGACAGTCCGCGAGTTTTCCTGAGTCAGGAAAACACGATGCAGTGAAACTCTGCAACCGACAGTATAGTCTGGATGAAAGAAGATGGATTGATGTATTGCGGCTACGCAAGAAATGCCCTGAAGACCACTGTCTGTAGGGCTTTTTTGACGTATGGGAGCAATTATGAGTGAAAATATATTCGACCCGATCGCGGATGTGATCGCGGCATTCCGCAATGGCGAGATCATCGTGATGACGGATGATGAGGATCGCGAAAACGAGGGAGACCTGATCTGCGCGGCAGAAAAAACCACCCCCGAGGTGATTAACTTTATGATCACCCATGCCCGTGGGCTGGTTTGCGTTCCGATGGAGGAAACCCAGTTGTCCCGTCTCGGCTTGTCGCACATGGTTCCGGCGCACTCGTCCGATAAATACCACACGGCGTTTATGGATTCGGTCGATGTTCGTGAAGGAACCACCACGGGAATCAGTGCAACGGATCGCGCCAAGACCGTGAATGCTCTGATTTCCGACTCCAGTCATGCCGGCGATTTTATCAAGCCCGGTCACCTGTTTCCTCTCAAGGCGGTTCCGGGCGGCGTGCTTGAGCGTGCCGGCCATACCGAAGGCACGGTGGACCTGGCCCGAATTTGCGAGCTGAATCCGGCGGGTGTGATCTGCGAAATCTTACGCGACGATGGCGAAATGATGCGTGTGGTCGAGTTGCGTAAGTTTGCTGATACGTATGGCCTCAAAATGACGGCGGTCTCTGAAATCGTAAAATATCGATATACCCACGAAAAGCTCATTCATCTCGAGCGCGAAATTAATATGCCGACCGATGCGGGGCAGTTTCGGTTGAAACTCTACAGTTCGAAGGTCGATAACAAAGACCATCTCGCTCTGGTATGTGGAGAACCGGAATCAGGCAAGACGCCGCTCGTGCGGGTGCACAGCGAATGCCTGACCGGCGATGTTTTCCACTCCATGCGCTGCGATTGCGGAGCGCAACTGCATGCCTCGATGCATGCGGTGCAAGAGCATGGCTATGGTGCAATCGTCTATATGCGCCAGGAAGGTCGTGGGATCGGGCTGGCCAAAAAACTCCATGCCTACGAACTGCAGGAGAAGGGCATGGATACGGTGGAGGCTAATGAGCACCTCGGCTTTAACGCCGACCTGCGCGATTATGGGATTGGTGCGCAAATTTTGCATGATCTGGGCATGACCAAGATTAACCTGCTGACAAACAACCCGGCAAAAATTTCAGGGCTGGATAAATATGGCGTCGAAATTGGCGAGCGCGTTCCGCTGGTACTGCCCACCTCGGAATACAACGAAGGTTATATCTCCACCAAACGTGATAAAATGGGACACATTATTTAGTGATGCGTGAGATGTGAAGCGTGATGGTTTCTGAATCACGTTTCACTCGTCACGCAAGGAGTGAACGATGGGAAAAGGGATATCGAAGGCGATTGAGCCGATTGGGGATATGGGTGCTAGGCAAGTCGTCGGCACTCTGGATGCATCTGGTATGCGGTTCGGCATTGTGGTGAGTCGCTTTAATGATCAATTAACCGATGCGCTGTGCCGCAGTGCCTACCAGTGCCTGGTCAAGTACGGCGCAACGCCGGACACGATTGATGTGGTGCGTGTGCCCGGAGCCTACGAAATTCCCGTGGTGGCCGATAAAATGGCGGCCACCGGAAACTACAGCGCCCTGATTGTGCTCGGAGTTGTGGTTGAAGGGGAAACCCAGCACGCACAGATGATTATCGATACAACCGGACAAAGCATTCTCGATATAGCCTGCCGGTGCCAGACTCCGGTCATTAACGAGATTGTTGGTGTTCGCAGCTGGGCGCAGGCTGAAGCGCGCTGCCTCGGCGGCGAAAATACCCGGGGTTGGTATGCGGCTGAAGCAGCCATTGAGACCGCCCGCGTTTACAAACAACTTGGATAGAGAGTTTATGGAAAAAAAGAACAAGGCCAATGGACGGCGCGAAACGCGCGAGTGGATCGTGCAGTTTCTGTTTCAGCTCGATTTTAATCCCGAACCAATCGACATTGCACTAAAGGATTTCTGGGAAGAGAAAAATCCTTCCGAACGTGAAAAGAAGTATGCCGAGGAAATCATTAAAGGGGTGGTGCAGCGGAAGGATGAGCTGGACGAACGCCTCTCGCAGTATGCGAAGCGGTGGACCTCGGACCGCATGGGGTCGGTTGACCGCACCGTCATGCGCGTTGCACTCTTTGAAATGCTCTACCGCGAAGATGTCCCGCCCGTGGTTTCCATCAACGAGGCGGTCCATTTTGCGAAGGACTTCAGCAGCTTTCAGTCCGGTCGCTTCGTGAACGGCGTGCTTGATCGCATCCGCAAGGAAATCGATCGCCCCGCGCGCACGACCTATAAGCCGCCGGAAGAGAGGAAATAATGGTGGCCTGGGCTTCTGCGCTTTCCAAGACCCGTAGTCTCATTAAAAAAGTCTTCTCGCCCTCGGTTGGCGATGGCAACGAATTGAATGTTGAAGACCTCGAAGAAATACTTCTTCGTTCCGATGTTCCGGCCCGTCTGGCCATGGATATTGCCGATGAGCTGGATGCCGCGCCCCGCAGAGTTTCCCGCAAGGAACTGCTGCGCGATATGCTGCTCAAAGAGCTGGGCGATGCACCGGATTTTGAATGGCCTTTGGTCGCCGCCCCTTATGTTCTGCTCCTCCTCGGAGTGAATGGTTCCGGCAAAACCACCACGGCGGCCAAGCTGGCTAAAATGGCCTTGGGGCAGGGGGTTAAGCCCATGCTCTGCGGTTCCGATACCTTTCGTGCCGCCGGCTCCTCCCAGCTTAAGCTGTGGAGCGAAAAAGTCGGCTGCGATTTTGTCGGCGGCGAGATGGGGGCCGATGCCGCAGGGGTTGCCTTTAATGCACTGAATGCTGCGATTGAAAAGGGATGCCAAACCGTAATCGTTGATACCGCCGGGCGCATGCATACAAAGACGCCGCTCATGGACGAACTCCCAAAGGTTTGCCGCTCCATGAACAAACGTTTGGAGGGGGCTCCGCACGAGGTCTGGATGGTGCTCGATGCTTCGCTGGGCCAAAATGCAATTATTCAGGCGAAGCAATTCAACACCGTGGTTCCGCTGACCGGCATCGTTATCACCAAACTCGACGGCTCCTCCAAGGCCGGTTTCCTTTTTGCAGTACGCTCAGAGCTCAACGTGCCCATTCTCTTCACGGGCCTCGGCGAAGGCGAAGACGACCTTGTTCCCTTCAATCCCGAAGAATTTGTCGATGCCCTTTTCGGAGAGTAATCTTTTTTCAACGCAAAGGCGCAAAGCACGCAGTGTACGCCAAGATTTTCTCTGCGATTCTTTGCGCACTTCGTTCCTTTGCGTTTAGGTTGTATTTGTTGTAGCTATCTTGTGTGGGTGATATGAAAACAGACGAAAAATACATGATACGGGCGATTGAGCTGGCGAAGTTGGGCGAGGGGCTGACCCGCCCGAATCCACCGGTGGGGGCGGTGCTTGTGCTTGAGGATCACGTCGTCGCAGAGGGTTGGCACCGCAAGGCCGGGGAAGACCACGCCGAACGTGATTGCCTGGGCAAACTCCCGCCGATTGCCGCTTCACTAAAGAATGCTACGCTCTATGTTTCGCTGGAACCGTGTTCAACCCACGGACGAACTCCGCCGTGCACGGACCTGATTCTCGAAAAGGGCATCGGACGCGTGGTCGTTTCGGTAAAAGATTTAAATCCGAAACATGCCGGTCGAGGATTGGAAAACTTAAAAAATTCCGGTGTTGAAGTGGTTTCCGGGGTTTGCGAGGCGGAAGGCCGCGAACTGATCGCTCCATTCGAAAAATTCATCACGACGGGCATGCCCTATGTAACGCTGAAACTGGCCTCGACGCTGGATGGAAAAATTGCGGACCGGAACGGCGATTCCAAGTGGATCACCGGTGCCGACGCCCGCGAGCGCGTTCAGGAAATGCGCCGGCGGGTCGATGCGATCATGGTTGGGGCTGCAACCGTACGTGCTGATGATCCGTCGCTCCTGCCGCGCCCGGCGGAAGGGCGAATGCCGTGGCGCGCGATTGTGGGAGATAATGTGCCTGCGTCTTCAAAAGTCCGCTCAGATGAAGCGGTGGAGCGTACGCTTTTTTACAGCGGAAACCTGGAATCGATGCTGAGAGATTTGGCTGAAGCGCATGATGTGATGCACGTGCTTTGCGAGGGCGGAGGCCGGTTGGCTGCCGCGCTCGTTGAACAGAACCTGGTCGATGAGTTTGCCTTCTTTATTGCGCCGAAACTAATGGGAGCCGACGGCCTGCCAAACTTTGCTAAAACCGGGAGCCTGATTTCCGATGTTGTGGATTTGAAGTTCCATTCGGTGGAGCAGGTGGGGAACGATATATTGATTAAAGCGAAACGGGAGAAATAGATATGTTTACGGGAATTGTTCAACGGTTGGGAAATATCACCGATATTAAAATGGAAGGGACGGCGGGTCGCATCACGATGGTACCGAATCGTCCGTTTGATAAGCCGATCAGCCTCGGCGACAGCATTGCCGTGAACGGCACGTGTTTGACGATCGCGGCAATGGATGGCGACAAGCTCATGTTCGATGTCCTCGGTGAAACCTTTGATAAAACCAATCTGGGAGAAAAGAAGCCGGGCGATCTGGTGAACTTGGAGCAGGCACTGGCGTTGGGCGATACGCTGGGAGGACATATCGTTACCGGCCATGTCGATAATACCGGCACCGTGGCAAAGGTTGAAGAGGTTGGGCGTGACTTTAAATTCACCATTGAGTGTTCGCGCGATATGCTGATGCTGATGGTCTACAAGGGTTCGATTGCCATCGACGGCATTTCCTTGACGGTAGCCGAGCTCACCGATAACGGATTTATCGTACACATTATTCCGCACACGATTCAGGAAACCGATATGTCGCAATTCGAGGTTGGAACCAAGGTGAACCTTGAGGCCGACATCCTCGGGAAGCACGTTCAGCGCATCCTCGAATTTGGTGGCGGGCAGGACTATCGCCTGAACCTGAATGGTTAATGGATGCGCGTTCTCTGGATCAATATAATGTTGTTGATGCTGTGCGGGTGCCGGCACCCGACGGCGCAATCGCGGCTGGTTCAGGCGCCTGCGCGGCAAAAACAACTTTTTGTGGTCATTGACGATGCCGGGTTGTCTGTGGCGGAAGTTCGCCGGTTTCTTCGTATTCCGGTTCCAATCACGATTGCGGTGCTTCCACATCAGAAACAGACCAAGCGGGTCTGTTCGTTGATCGGGCAGCAGAGCGACAAGCAGATCATGCTTCATCAGCCGATGGAGGCCTACAGCAAGGCAGAGGATCCCGGGAAGGGAGCAATCTACGATCAAACCCGCCCCGCGGATGTTGCTCGGATTCTGCAACGCAATCTTGCTTCGGTGCGCGGTGCGAAAGGGATCAATAATCACATGGGGTCGCGTGTAACGGAAAATTCGGCCCTGATGCGGGAGGTGCTTCGCTATTGCAAGGCGCACGATCTATACTTTCTCGACAGCAAAACCGCCTATAATTCGAAGGTGGCCCAAGTCGCCCTTGAAGAGCATATGCGGGTTGAGGAACGACACGTCTTTCTGGATATTCAGCATGATCGGGAATATATTCGGGAAATGTGGAGCCAGGCTGTAGCGCATGCCCGCGAACAGGGGTATGTCATCGTAATCGGCCACGCCTGGAGCGCAGAAACCGCGGCCGCGATCCGAGATAGTTATCAAACTCTGATTAATCAGGGGTATACCTTCCACCTGCTTTCGGAGCTTTACGAATGAAAGTACCCGTGGTTGAAAATAAATCGGTTTTGATCACGGGATGTTCTTCCGGAATCGGGCGGGCCACGGCGGATCTACTTCGGGCAAAAGGCTGGTTGGTTTTCCCGACGGCTCGGAAGGCGGAGGATCTGGAAGGATTACGACAGGCGGGTTTTGATGCCATCGAGCTGGATGTGGCTTCCAGCGAGTCGATTGCCACGGCAGTGGATACCGTGTTGGAAAACACCGGGAATCAGGTGGGCGCGATCGTTAACAACGCCGGCTTCGGTATGCCGGGAGCCATCGAAGACCTGTCACGCGATGCGATGCGCTATCAGTTTGAGGTAAACCTGTTTGGCTTGCAGGAACTGACGAACAAATTGATTCCGGTTTTCCGCCATCAGGGCTATGGCCGCATTGTAAATGTCAGTTCCGTGGTGGGCCGTATTTCACTGCCGTTCATGGGAATCTATTCGGCCTCGAAATTTGCGCTCGAGGCGATTACGGATGCCCAGCGGGTCGAGCTGTCGCTGGATCAAATCAGCTTGTCTCTGATAGAGCCTGGACCGATTCGTTCCCGCTTTTCAACCAACTGTGCCGGGCAGGGCGAAGAAAAACTGGATGTTGCGGGGTCAAAGTTTGGTTCTGCCTATAAACAATATTTTGATAAACGCCGCAACGGAGGCATGAGCGAAGACCGCTTCCGGCTCCCGCCTGAAGCGGTAGCGATAAAGATTCTGCATGCGCTGGAATCGCCGAGACCCCAAATCCGCTATCGAGTAACGCTACCTTCTCATCTTGGCGACTGGGCCGCACGGTTTGTGCCGGCCGGGCTGGTCGACCGGGCAATGACCCGTCACGTTAAGAAACGATTTCGGTGAGCAGTCGCTTGGCATTCCTGTCTCCCGGGTTTAAACTGACTTTCGATGAACAGGAGGTTTACTCATGAAAAAATCCATATTTTTGTTTTTGTTATCCGGGGTCTTTCTTGCCGGTTGTTCATCGGTGCATGTGGTCCTCGATTATGACCGTGCTGCTGAATTCGAACATTTAAAAACCTATGCCTGGCAGCATGCCACGCAACCGAAATCGGGGAACCCGCGCATTGATAATGATCTGATTGATGTCCGGATCCGCAATGCGGTGAACACCACATTAGCGACCAAAGGCTTTCGGCAGGCCCCTCGGGCGGAGGCCGACTTTCTCGTGGCCTATTTTGTCGAATATAAACGGAGGATCGGGGGCAGTGCGGTGAGCTTCGGACTGGGTGCCGGCAGTTTCTCGCGTTTCGGCGGAGTGGGTTATAGTACGGATATTTCCGACTATGAAGAGGGGGTTCTGATGATCGACATTATCGATGCACGGAATGATAAGGTCGTTTGGCGCGGAACCGGCACGCGTGTGGTTTATGAGGGATCGGACCCCGACAAGGTTTCAAAAATTGTGAATGAAGCCGTTTCAAAAATTCTTGCCAAATTTCCCCCCGGGAAATAAGGCGGTTTCTATTGCTTTCGCGCTTTCGAAATATAGCCTAACAACTCGTCCGAGCGTGCAGGATCGGTCTGCCTCAGCGACGTTGCCTCCCGTTCGGCATCCTTCCACTGCTGCTGCTGGAAATAGGACAGTGCGAGCATGTAGCGCGCATCCGAAAAGAGTGAATCAAGGTTGAGTGCATTAATGCAGGCCTGCGCGGATTCGGAATATTTCTTCAGCGAATAATAGGCCAGTCCCATGTTGTAGTAGGCATTCTTCTGGTCTGGATCCGCCTGGATTGCTTTTTGATATTGTGCAATCGCATCGACATAGTTTTTGGCGGCGTGCAGCCTGGAACCCGCCGCAATAAAACGAGCCGCCGCTTCCGGGTTGGTTTGAGCTGGAGAGGCCCCGGCCTTTCCTCCCAGTAGGCCGATTGCCCGCGTGGCCGCCTTGACCTGCGCACCCTTGCTGCCGGCTTTGGCCAGATATTGTTTATACCAACTCAGCGCCGCACTCTTGTTGCCGAGCCACTTGTCGTAGATAACGGCAAGGTTGTAGGCGGCGGGGGCATAGTTGGGATGGCTGTTCAGGATCTGTTTCAGGCGCTGGATGGCCACTTCGCTGTTGCGGTTGATATGCAGCTCCGCCAAGGCCAAAGCGCTCTGGCTGGCCGGATTGCCGGGTTGGATCTTTGCGGCTTTGTTGATTACCCGCGAAGCTTCCTTCCAGTTTTTCTTTTGTATCTCAACCAGTCCGAGCATGGCGAGGGCGGTCGCGTTGTCCGGGGTGTCGCCCAGTACATTGTTCAGCGCCACTTCGGCTTCTGCCGGGTGTCCGGCATAGAACAGGGCAATGCCGTGGTTCAGGTTGGCCCCCGTTAAGGCCTCGGTCAGGTTGCATGATTTTCCGAATGCATCAGCGGACGCCTCGGTTTCGCCAAGTTCCCACAGAATGATGCCTAGTTGGTTCCAAGCCACGGATTTTTTTTCATTGCCGGATGATTTGCGGATCGATTTTTCCAGCAGGGTGCGGGCGCGGACCAGATCTCCGTCTTTCCATGCCGTCATCGCTTTGCCGTATTCTTTGTCTCCCGATCGCTCGCCGCATCCGGCGAATATGGACAGTGCAAGAACCACGCCTGCGGCCATCATTAATGTTTTATTCATTTTCATGCGGCAGAAATTCCTTTAACCCAGACCGTCCGGTTGCGGGGGCCATCAAATTCACAAAAAAAGAGGCTTTGCCACGTCCCGAGCTGTAGCTGCCCTTCAGAAACAATCACCTGAACGGATGATCCCATTGTACTGGCCTTCACGTGCGCCGCCGTATTGCCTTCGGAGTGGCGATAGCCCCCGTTCCAGGGAATCATCCGGTCCAGGACCCCTTCCATATCCGCCAAAACATCGGGATCGGCGTTCTCGTTGATCGTTACCCCTGCAGTCGTATGGGGGATGAAAACCGTAACAATACCCTCTTTCAAACCGCATTCCTGGACGGCTTGGGCCACCTGCCGATCAATATTCACAAAGTCGGTGCGCGATTGGGTTTGTATGGAGAATGTCTTCATCAGGCGCCACCTTATCCGAACACAGGAAATTTTGAAGCGGAAAGTTTCCGGCGGCCTTAAAAAACCCATCTGAGGGGGAAAACAAGCGCTTCCCAAGACTGGAAAACCCTGTTCGCAGGCTTTCAATCATGCGGTTTTGACGGTTTAATGGATGGCATCGGAAGAAAGGGGAATCATCTTGGAAATCGTTTCAGGTCATTTTATGGCTTTGTTGTTCATGGCGTTGCTGCTGTGTTGCTCGGCATTTTTTTCGGGTACTGAAACCGCACTTTTCTCCCTCTCGCCCGAGCAAATTAAAAAACTGCGGAGCCACGGACACCATGTTGAGCGAATGCTGCATCAGCTGGCTGAAAACCCAACCGGGCTTTTGATCGCCATCCTGTTTGGAAATCTGGTCGTTAATATTCTTTTTTTCTGCATAAGCGCCGTACTCACACTGCACATCGGCCAACGCTATGGGGGCTGGTGGCAGGCCGTCGCGAGTGCGGGTGTGCTGTTTGTGGTGATTCTGGTCGGCGAAATTCTTCCCAAGGCCGTGGGTATTTCCTTCCCGGAACAGGTGGTTCGCCTCAACGCGATGCCGCTATGGAGTTGGTTTCGAGTTATGGGACCTGTTCGGGGGGGGCTGGAGCTTGTTGTCAACCGGCTTGAACCGTCCAGCCAGCACGATAACCGGCTGGATTCCGAAGAACTCAAAATGTTGATCGAAGCCACCCGGCATGACTCCACCTTCGGTAAGCAGGAAAAAGCCATCGTGGAGGATATTGTCAATCTGCCAGAAATCCGGGTGCGAGAACTGATGGTGCCGCGGGTTGAGCAATTGTTCCGGCGGAAAGATGCTTTGGTGGGAGAGACGCTTGCCGAAGTCGCCGAACGGGAGATGGAGTTGATTCCCATCTATGAAGAAGCCGAAGACAACATTGTCGGAGTGGTCGACGCCCGAGAACTGTTTGTGTGCGATTCGCCCGACCTCCCTTTGTCCGGCTTTGCAAATCCTATTGGATTCGTTCCCGAAACCAAGCGGGCTGATGAAATGCTCCGCGAGTTTTTGGCAGGAGATTTACGCATGGTTTGTGTGGTGGATGAATACGGCGGACTGGCCGGGACGGTTTGTCTGGAAGATCTGCTCGAAGAAGTGGTCGGCGAATTTGATGTATTGGAAACGCCGTCCGTTGAACAGCTCGGCGAAACAACGTATCGGCTTCCCGGGAATCTGGGCATTCGAGAATGGCGTAATCTTTTTGTGGGATTCCTTCCCGATGAGGTGATGCGCAGTCTGGCGCTCGATACCTTGAACGGCCTGGTGGTTTCCTTGCTCAAGCGCCTGCCCTCCGTTGGCGATGTGGCACAGGTGGGCAACCTGAAGTTTACCGTGGAGCAGGTTCGTTCACATCGGATCGAGACCGTGCTGCTTGAACTGGATCTGCCCGGTGAAGGGGGGCAGGCATGACCTTTGGGTGCATTTTTCTTATTGCGGTCGGGTTTTTGTTTTCGGCGCTGTTTTCAGGCGTCGAAACCGGTAGCTATATGATCAACCGTATTCGGTTGCGCCGTCGCGAGCGCGAGCGCCGGCCATCGGCGCGGCTTCTTTCGCGGATGCTCGATAATCCGCATATCTTTATCTTCACGGTGTTGATTGGAAATAACATTGCGGTCTTTCTTCTTTCCAAGGAGGTGACCGATCTCTATCTGTCCGGCAGTCTTGAATTTGGCCACCTTATCTTTGGGTTCCTCCCGCTGAATGCCGAAATCGCTGCAACCTTAACACTGATGTTCCCCCTGTTCATTTTGGCCGAGGTTGGGCCTAAAAACCTGTTCAGAAAAAAAGCCGATACACTGATGTATCGTTTGGCGGGCCTGATGCGGTTGCTCGTGCTCGTGCTCTATCCTCTGACCTGGCCGCTCAAGCAGCTTTTTAATCTGCTGACCCATGGCATGGCCAAAGATCCCGGGCGCGAGTTGCATCGATTGTCACCGGATGGACTCAAGGATTATTTTTCGGCAGGTGAGAAGGAGGGCGTGATTTCATCCTACCAGAGTCGAATGGTGGACAATGCAACCTCGATGCACCGGGTATCGGTACGCCTGCCGATGACGTCCTTCAAAAAAGTGCCCCGGTTGCAAGAGGACGCCACCGTCGCCGATTTCAAGCGATTGGTCGCCCGCCGCAATGTCAGCTATGCCATTGTGATGCACAAGCATTCCGTGGTGGGTATGGTTTCCATGTTCTCCGTTATCAACCGTAAGTTGGGCGATGCCGAGCTGATTGGATCCTATGCTGAAGATGTGCTTCGATTAGAGGAAAACCGTAACCTTAAATCCGCCTTCTATCGTCTTCGCCGCAATCCGCACCACAGCGCAATCATTGTCGATGCCCATCGGCACCCGGTTGGCTTCATTCATCTGGAAGACATTGCTCGCTACATCGCGCGGATGTAAGGCCTGCGTCTTCTGTTAGGGATTTGTTTCAATCCCAGAGAAGCTACTGGCGGAGAATCTTTTGCATGCGGTGCAAGCTCCCGCCGTTGACCACATTGGTGTAGCCCGCTTGGATCAGACTCTGTTTGGCTACGGCAGAGCGCGCACCGCTGTGGCAATAGACAATGATGGTTTTAGTTTTGTCGCTTTCATAATTCCCGATTTCGTGCGCAATGACGTTGTGAGGGATGTTGATGGCCCCTTTAATATGCCCGCCGGCAAATTCGCCCGCAGACCGGACATCAATCACCAGTGCCTCCGCCTGGATCAATTCAGGAAT
>CAZWZW010000024.1:11582-26399 GCA_964639125.1 uncultured Verrucomicrobiota bacterium | reverse complement strand
CGACCGAAGGTCAGCGAGGCCGCTGCCCCTCCACCATAAAAACCCCAGAAGAACCAAAAAAAAAAGACTTCTATCCAGGAAACCAGAACCTATACTTACACGCATGAAATGTGTTCTGGCACTAGATCAGGGTACGACAAGCTCGCGGTCGATCGTCTTCGATCAATCGGGTGAAATTCGCGCGGTTGCCCAGCAGGAATTCAAACAACGCTATCCCCGCCCGGGCTGGGTGGAGCATGACCCGCTCGAACTCTGGGAGTCGCAGGAAAATACCGCGCGCGAGGCCATGCGCCAAGCCGGCGTTCATTGCGAAGATGTCGAGGCCATTGGCATCACCAATCAACGGGAAACCACCGTGGTCTGGAATCGAAAAACGGGCCACCCCGTTTACAATGCCATTGTATGGCAGGATCGCCGTACGACCCAAATTTGCTCTCGGCTCAAGGCGGATGGAATCGAACCGCTCTTCTACAAAAAAACCGGACTGCTGCTTGATCCCTATTTTTCCGGAACAAAAATCAAATGGATTCTCGATAATGTCGAAGGTGCGCGGGCGCAGGCCGAACGCGGTGAACTGGCTTTCGGTACGATTGATTCCTGGCTCGTCTGGAAAATGACCCGTGGGGCCAAGCATATCACCGATGTATCCAACGCCTCGCGCACGCTGCTGCTGAACATCCATACTCTGGATTGGGATGACGAGTTGCTGGCGTTGCTTGGCATCCCCGGATGCATGCTTCCGGAGGTGCGTTCATCGAGCGAAATCTATGGCCATGCGGACCGTTTTCTATGTACGCCCGACTGTATCGTCAGCGGAATGGCCGGCGACCAGCAGGCCGCACTGTTCGGACAGGCCTGCTTCGATGCCGGCTCGGCCAAAAACACGTATGGAACCGGTTGTTTTCTACTGATGAATACCGGCGAAAAACCCATCGCCTCTACCAACAAGCTATTGACTACCGTGGCATGGAAACGCGGTGAGCAGGTGAACTACGCGCTGGAAGGCAGCGTATTCATCGGGGGGGCTGTGGTCCAATGGCTGCGCGATGAAATGGGCATAATCAAACACGCGGCCGAGGTGGAGGAACTGGCATCTCGAGTGCCTGACAGCGGCGGCGTGTATCTCGTGCCTGCGTTTGCCGGACTGGGAGCTCCTCACTGGGATCCGCATGCGCGCGGCACGATGGTTGGGCTGACGCGCGGCTCGGGCAAGGCGCATATTGCGCGGGCCGCACTCGAAGCCATGTGCTTCCAGTCGCTTGAAGTGTTAAAGGCCATGGAAAAGGATGCCCGCACGCTTATGACTGAACTGCGTGTCGACGGTGGCGCATGCGCCAACAACCTGTTGATGCAGATTCAAGCCGACCTCCTTCAGATCCCCGTGCACCGTCCTCATCAGCTTGAAACCACAGCATTCGGCGCGGCAGCCCTTGCCGGACTCGCCGTCGGCTTTTGGCAGGACATGGGCGATATCACCGCACACCAGAAAACCGAACAGATTTTCGAACCACAAATCAGTGCCGACGAAGCGGAGAACCGCTTTGCGCAATGGATGAAAGCCGTTGAACGCAGTAAAGACTGGGAGGATGCCTCATGATTATCGGCGTTCCGCGTGAGATAAAGAAGGATGAGTATCGCATCGCCATGCTACCCGTTGGAGCGCAGTTACTGGCTCAGGACGGGCACACTGTTCTCATCGAAACGGATGCGGGTCTCGGTAGCGGTTTTTCCAATGAGGATTATCGGGGCGTAGGCGCACAGATCGTCGATTCATCCACCGACCTCTATGACCGCGCCGAAATGATTGTAAAGGTCAAGGAACCCCAACCCGAAGAGATTGCACGATTGCAACAGGGGCAAACTGTATTCTGCTATTTCCACTTTGCCAGCTCGCGCGATCTCACCACCCAGTGTCTGGAGCGCGGCATTTCCGCTGTGGCCTATGAAACCTTAACCGACAAACAAGGTCGACTCCCCCTGCTGACGCCCATGAGCGAGGTGGCCGGAAAAATGTCGGCTCAGGAAGGAGCCAAATGCCTTGAACGGCCGATGATGGGCCGCGGCATTTTGCTCGGCGGCGTAGCGGGCGTTGCACCGGCCAATGTGTTGGTGCTTGGCGGCGGCGTTGTTGGAAGCAATGCTGCGCGAGTCGCTGCAGGACTGGGAGCAAATGTAACGATCATGGACATCAATCTCGACCGATTACGTCAGCTGGACGACATCATGCCCACCAATGTAACCACTATTTTCTGCGAGCCGCATGCGGTCGAACGCTATACCGTTTGGGCGGATCTCGTGATTGGTTCGGTATTGATTCCCGGGGCAAAGGCCCCCAGACTCATCACCAAGAAACTGCTTGAAAAAATGAAACGCGGCTCGGTGATTGTTGACGTCTGTATCGATCAGGGCGGATGCTGCGAAACCAGCAGGCCCACAACGCACAGCGAGCCGGTATATGTCGTTGATGATGTCGTCCATTACTGCGTAACCAATATGCCCGGCGCGGTCGGGCGGACCAGCAGTCACGCGCTCTGCAATGCCACCCTGTCCTACTGCCGGGAGCTGGCCAACCATGGCCTTGAAGATTTTACCAAAAGAAGTCCCGGCCGGGCTGCCGCATTGAACATGCGTGACGGAGCACTTATCTGCCCCGCCGTCGCCGAAGCCTTTCCCGATCTGACGTAGAAAGATAACCCTGTTCCGGCTACCATGTAGAATATGGGTTTCGCGCAAGGTTGGAATTAAAGTAGCGAATATCGCTGGAGACTTCTTTATCGGCCCACGACGGAAGTTCAAATGTTTGATCCTCGGAATCCAGCTCGATCTCGGCTAGGACCAACCCTTCGTTGCTACCAAGAAACACATCAACTTCCCACGTCATGCCGGCATACCCGATAAAGTAGCGGATTTTTTCAACGGTATCGCCGCACAGGTTCAGCATGGCATTCGCATCCTCGACAGGAATGGAATATTCAAATTCAGTGCGGCTGATTCCAAGGGTGGCTCCCTTAATGGTGAGCAACGCCTCTCGGCCGATAATCCGCACCCGCACGGCCTTTTCCTCGTTGGAAAACAGATACCCCTGCGTACAGGCCAACCCCTCGGAGGCATCGTTCTTCCACGAATCGCCTTTAACCAAGAATTTGCGCTCTATTTCGATACCCATTGAGATGCTCCTTTTACCGCATCGATAAGGACGGAAGGTTCCCTGCTCATTCAAATACTTTAGTGAGTCGATGGCTATCCGGCACCATTTCCTGATTGAGCATGTCAAACAAAGCCCTGGCCACCGGCCCCGGCTTCCCGTTTCCGACCTTCCGACCGTCAAACTCCACCACCGGAGTAACATTTGGTGTGGTTCCATAGATATGGACTTCTGACGCGGAGCGGACTGCACCCAGGTTGATCGGGCGGTATTCTGCATTGGTCAGCATGCGGTCCTTTACCAGTTGTTGCGCAAACTCAAGCGCACGTCTGGCTGTGGTCCCCGCCAACACACGCTCAGGCGGCGGCATGAACAACTCTTTTCCCAAGGTCACGATGCCAATGTTTTCCGTTGCACCCTCTGCGAGGTTGCGGTGCTCATCCAGTGTCACGGTGAAATCAACGCCAAGATCGACCGCTTCTTTTTTCATGAGAACATTCGGCAGGTAGTTGCAGGTTTTAACGGTGGCAAATATTCCGGACTTCACCGGAACCTTGCTGAGAGCAACGCTGACTCCATCCGGCATGCCGGCAATGTTTTCATCCTTAAGCTCGTATACCACAATGTAGAGTTCTGAATTAAAACAGGCATAGGGATTAACCCCCATGGTTCCCTGTCCCCGAGAGACCAAAAGGCGAACCAGTGCGTCCTGCCGATTTCCAGCTCGGACCGTTTGCACAATAATATCGGCCATGTCGGCAAGCGGAACCGGCAATGCAATATCCAGCTGGCCACAAGACCTTTCCAGACGAGCAAGGTGATCGCCCAGATTGTAGATGCTCCCATGCACGCACTTAAACGACTCGAAAACCCCATCCCCCCGATGCACCATATGATCATCCACCGGCACGGCCATGACCGACTGATCCGTGACAATGCAATCCGTGACCGATGAATACATTGCATACAGTTTTTTATCTTTTCGCGGCAACCGCTCCAGCCACTCTTCCCGGCTGACGACATTTTTCTTCATATTACCAGACATAGATTCGCTTCCCATAAATCCCAAGGGACTATCCAAGAAATTTCGACGGATTGGAATTTATTTCTTGGCTCACAAATGTATTATCGAGTTTCTTACAATCAGGCGAAAGGTGTTCAATGAAAGACATAATCAAGAAACGTGTTTTAGTTACAGGCGGTGCAGGATTCCTCGGTTCATTTCTTTGTGAACGTCTACTGGCAGAGGGTTGCGATGTAATCTGCATGGACAACTTTTTCACAGGCCGGAAAGCAAATATTGCCCATTTGATGGACGACCCCTACTTTGAACTCATGCGCCACGACGTTACCTTCCCGTTCTATGTCGAGGTTGATGAAATCTACAACCTGGCCTGCCCGGCCTCTCCAGTGCATTACCAGTTCGACCCCGTGCAGACCACAAAGACCAGCGTCCATGGAGCCATTAATGTGCTGGGACTGGCCAAGCGGGTAAAAGCCAAGGTTTTTCAAGCATCCACCAGCGAGGTCTACGGCGACCCGGCTCCGGATGTACACCCGCAACCGGAAAGTTACTGGGGCAACGTTAACCCAATCGGCATTCGCTCCTGCTACGATGAAGGCAAGCGCTGTGCCGAAACGCTGTTCTTCGACTACTGGCGCCAGCATGACCTGCGCATCAAGGTTGTTCGTATCTTCAATACCTACGGCCCCCGCATGCACCCGCAAGATGGCCGGGTGGTCTCCAACTTTATCATGCAGGCCCTTAAAGGCGAAGATATTACCATTTATGGCGATGGGAAGCAGACGCGGTCGTTCTGCTATGTTTCCGACCTCATTGAAGGATGGATTCGTCTCATGGCATCCCCGGATGACGTAACCGGGCCGATTAATATTGGAAACCCGGGCGAATTTACCATGATCGAACTGGCAGAAAATGTGATCGAGCTGACCGGATCATCCTCGAAGCTTATTTTTGAGCCGCTCCCGGCCGACGATCCCAAACAGCGTCAACCCGATATCACACTGGCAAAGGAAAAACTTGGGTGGGAACCTACCGTTCCGCTCCGCGATGGCCTGGCCAAGACCATCGAATATTTCGGCGGGCTGCTCAAACAAGCGGACTAGAGTCTTGAAGCAACACGGTTGACGCGTGATTAGAAATAATCACGCGTTACGGATCAAACACCTACATTCCCAGCTTCTTGAATATAAACTCGGGAATCATCCGGACCACGAGCATGATCCAGCGCCACACCCACAGCGTGTAGATGGTATTACGCTTATGCTGCACACCCTGGAAAACGGCATTGGCCAACTGCTCCGGCTCAGCCGTAAGAGCAGCGGGTAACGGAAGGTTTTCGGTCATCTTCGTGCGGCAGAAGCCGGGCTTGACAGTCAGCACATGCACACCGGCTTTGGCCAAACGGTTTCGCAGCCCCGAGAGGTACGCCGTAAACCCCGCCTTGGCGCTTCCATAGATATAATTGCTTTGTCGCCCACGATCTCCTGCAACCGAACTAATGCCGACAATCGTTCCATTCCCGCGTTTTTCAAAATCATCGGCAATGATATTCAAAATTGAAACCGCTCCAGTATAGTTGACATCGATCGTCTTCTGGACTTCCCGCAGATCAGATCGGGCCTGATGTGGGTCACCCATGTAACCAAAGACGCTAATCACCACATCCGGCTTGGTATCCAATGACTCATAAAAAGACCGATGGGAAGAAAACCGAGCGGCATCGAATTCAAAAATCTGTATATCCGCCTCAGCACGGATCCGCAGGTCGCTTGCAATCGGCCCCAGCAGTTCCATATTCCGCGCGGCAAGCGACAGGCTCCAACCCGCAGCCAAAAACCTTTTGGCCATGGCCTGCGCCAAATCCGATGTGGCTCCGAGTATTAAGACGTTATTCATGACGTTATCCCTATGCGCTTGGATTGCAACGAGGCAAATTTCGTATCGCCTTCATTCAGCAAAGTGATTGCCTGACGAAACTCATCGGCATTCGGATAGGTTTTCCGGAACATTTCTTCGTTCATCCGGGAATCCTTCGCGAGGTACAGACGGCCTCCATGATCGGCCACCATCGCATCCAGTTCTTTAAACAGGTCGAATGCTTTAAGCGAAACAGGAAAATCGAGAGCCAGAGTATAGCCCTCCATTGGAAATGACATAAAGCTTTCCTGCTTTCCGAAGAGTTTCAGCACGGCCAGAAACGACCCAAGTCCACTCTCGGTGATCCGCTTGAGGATCTTGCGCATGCCTTCGCGCCCGGCCGCCCGGGGAATGACAAACTGGTATTGCGTGAAGCCGCGCTTCCCATAGACGCGGTTCCAGTTGTCGATGGAATCAAGTGGATAGAAAAAAGCATTGTAATCGACAATATGCTTATGAATGCCCGCACGGCACTTATTGTAGTAGAGAAAATTGAACGCCCGCATGGTCCAGGGGTTCAGTGCAAAGTTTGGGAAGGAAAACGGAATACCCAGCTGTATGCCTGCCTTCGCCCGTAATGGTGCATCCGCATGGGTTGGGTGGATCAATTCCCCTATCTTGGAGTGCTCGCCCCGCATCAAGATGCTGCGCCCCAAAGCATCGCCCCTGGCAAGACAATCGATCCAGGCAACCGAATAAGTCCAAGAACCGGACGCTTCAAAAGCATCCATCACTTCATTCAGGTTCGCAGCCCGAACCGTTTCTTCGCGGATGTAGGCTGTTTCAATTTTCCGCAACTTGAATGATGCACTCAAAATGATGCCGGAAAGCCCCATCCCTCCGACCGTAACCTTGAAAAAATCTGAATTTTCCGAGGGAGAGCACTGAACAACCGAGCCATTGTTTCGCATGACATCCATGGAAAGAACATGCTGACCGAAGCTCCCATGCACGTGATGATTCTTTCCATGAACATCTGCCGCAATGGCACCACCTACAGTAATCAGCTTGGTTCCCGGGGTTACCGGAAGAAACCACCCGCGCGGCATAAAGACCTCGAGGATTTCCGACAAGAGTACCCCCGCCTGACAACACAGCACGCCCGTTGACGCATCAAAGGAGAGGAATTTACTAAAGCGCCGAGTCAACAGAATATCGTTCTGCAGCGAAGCATCGCCATAGGAGCGCCCATTACCATACGCAATAACCGGCCCCGGTTTCTCCAGTTTTTTTCGAAGCTGGTCCGCCGTATCAAACCCGCTCACGTCCGCTTCGATTACGGGGAAGTTTCCCCAGTCAGATATTTTACGCATAATGAATACTCTTTAACATCTACATGGAATTGGATTATCCCATTGCTGACAGTCATCCATTTCCCGACCGATTCTTCTCAGTCACAGCCCTATTTCCTTGCCTGAATTGGAACTGTTTATATACTTTGCGAGTCATGAGTGCAGTAGAAATTATATGTAGGAATTGCGGAGCGGACACGTTGCTGAAACGAGAGCCTGTCTTTGAGGGCTTTGCCAAAACGGGCGAAAAGTTGATCTGCTCATCGTGCGGGTTCGAATATGCAACGGAAGCGGAAGTTCCTTTTAAAAAAGAACAAGCTGAACCGGTGATATTTACGGATGCCGACCGTACGTCCAAAATCGAGGTTTTTGAGGAATTCGAGAACCAGCAACTGTGCCGCTACTGCGCCAACTATATCGTAAACCCGTTCACTCAGTTTTGCTCCATCCATAAAAAAGAAGTCCAAGCCACGGACACTTGCAAGAGTTTTAAACCCGCCGAGGAACAGGACGAAACACACTTCCCGATATAACCCTGGTGATCGGAAATGTTCCTGTGCACTGAATTTATCCGTATTAAACCTCATTCATTGTCAAACCTATGATTTATAGGGCTGCTTTACAGATCGTTTCTCATTTATTTTTCGGGAGTAATTTTTCGCGTTTTAGCAAAAATGAGAACTCTCGTAAAATTTTACTACTAACTAATAGAGTTGGCTTTACGAAAACACAAAATCATCACTAGCAACTACCAAGCCAACCCCATAATTTGAAGCTCATTTTGAGGCCTCCGAAAAAAAAAGCCTTTATTTCCCCCCACTGCAATGATACAACTTCACATGGCCTATGGTAGTAATCTAGCCCTGTCTAGGGTTACTTAAACAGGTAAGGAAAGAGGGAATGAGAAGAGCCGCACTATACTTAATTGTAATAGTTTTGTGTCCATTGAGTCTCAGAGCAGAGTTGATCTACTTTGATGACTTTTCGAGCTATCCCAATCAGAACGCATTTGAATCTGCGTATGATAACGAGGAGTTATACGGTGGCGAGGTGACGCTGGAGCAGTGTAACGACTTGAGCCTCCAGTGGGTTCGTATGAAGAACGATAACACTCCTAACAAGGAAGTAACTCGTTTCCGCACAAAGGATGCTATTGACGGAAGTCTGGATCTGTTCAGCATACAGTTTGCAATCAAGGTTAACAGCATCCAAAGCGCCAACGGGCTGCTGTTCGCATTGCAAGACGACACCGTCTGCTATGACTATTCACTGCTGGATGATCAGAAATTCCTTTCGAAAAACCTCGACAGAAAAGGTGATGGAGGCACACACAAGGTTGATATCGTAGTCAACAACACCGGTAATACGGTTGGCATCGAAGGAACCAATGAGCTTCTCGATACAGGAATGTACAGCGTATACATTGACGGAGCACAAGTGGTAGCTGGCGGAACCTTTACTCCCGGTGCAATCGGCGAGTCGCTGGATATTCAATTCTTCACCTTGGAAAACCACAAAGCAAATGTTGATCTGGACGACATCGTGATCCGCAACATTGCCACCATTGATGTCATCCCGGAACCAGCCACAATGGGCCTCATAGGGTTGGCAGGAGCGTCACTACTCCTCGTCCATCGGCTGCAAAAAAGATGGGCGATGCAACATAGCTAATCGTAAGAAAGCCGGTCTAACGCAGACCGGCTTTTTATTTCCCCTCAATCCTTTCAGTGCTGATTTCGCGAACCGTCTAATATGCCCGCGCGTCGCTCTTTTCCATAAAGTTGATGAAGGACCGGTTGGCAACGCGATGGCCGCCGGGGGTGGGATAGTTTCCGGTAAAATACCAATCGCCCGTATGATTCGGACACGCCTCATGCAGTCCGCCAATACTTTGGTAGATAATCTGGACTCCGGCCTTCATTCCTGCTGGAGTCAGAATTTTCGCAATTTTATCCGAAATCTGTTCTGCAGTAAAAAGATCAAACATACGCGTTACCTGATTCTGAGCCTCCGCACGTGGCTTCTGTTCATCTTCCTTGCACGCCTGATAGATTTCATTAAGCACTTTTTCCCGACCCATTTCGCGCATAAGAGATACGGCGGCCTCGAAGGCTACAAAATCCTTCATCTTCGACATATCAATGCCATAGCAGTCCGGAAAACGGATTTGCGGGGCGGAAGAAACAATCACCACTTTTTTCATCCCGAGACGATCGAGGATACGGAGGATACTCGTCCGCAACGTCGTTCCGCGTACGATGGAATCATCCAGTACGACCAGCGTGTCAGAGGGCTTAATAACGCCGTAGGTGGTGTCATAAACCTGCGCCACCAGATCCTTGCGATCGGCATCAGCGGTAATGAATGTTCGCAGTTTGGCATCCTTCGTCATGATTTTTTCAACACGCGGCTGGAATGAAAGCAACTCGTCGATACGTTCAACCGAAAGGCGGGGTTCCTTCAACAGATGATATTTCATCCGCTCGCCCACGACATCCTTCACCCCCTCCACCAATCCAAAGAAGGCGGTTTCTGCCGTGTTGGGAATGTAGGAGAAAACCGTATTATCAAGATCGTAATCAATGGCATCAAGTACCGGTTGAACCAGGGAGCGGCCCAAATTCTTGCGTTCCTGATAAATATCCTTGTCAGTACCTCGTGAAAAATAGATACGTTCAAACGAACATTGGGTAAGCTCCTTCGGTGTGTTGACCTGCTCATGCAGCACTTCACCCGTGCGCTTCACCACCAATGCATAGCCGGCCTTGATCTCCTGCACAGACTCGATCGGCACATCCAGCGCCGTTTGAATCTGAGGGCGCTCTGAGGCAATCACCACAATTTCTTCGTCTTTATAATAAAAAGCCGGTCGGATGCCTCCGGGATCGCGCAAGACAAACAGGTCGCCATGCCCAATCATTCCAGCCATCACATAACCACCGTCAAACGACCGGGTCGCCTTTTTTAAAACACGGTAGATATCGAGTTCCCGAATAATTCGTTCAGTGATTTCAACGCGCGTCAGTCCTTCTTTTCGGTATTTCCGGAAAAGGAAATCATTGGCTTCATCGAGAAAATGGCCGATTTTTTCAAGCACCATGACCGTATCGGCCGTATTGCGCGGATGCTGCCCCAACTCGATTAGCATATTAAACAACTCGTCGTTGTTCGTCAGGTTAAAGTTGCCGGCCACCACCAGATTACGGGTCATCCAGTTGTTTTGGCGAAGGAACGGATGGCAGAAACTTTCACCCGATGCACCGTGCGTTCCATAGCGAAGGTGCCCCAGCAGCATTTCTCCAGCGAACAAAACATTGCGTTTGACCCATTCTGCATCCTGATATTCCGTTGGATGCTTTTCACGGGCATCAGCAAAAGCCTGCATCATGCGGTTACGTACCTGCATAATCGGGTTTTTGTCGGCGGAACGGGTACGAAAGATGTACGGTTCGCCTGCGGGCATATCGAGTTTAATGGCGGCCACACCAGCACCATCCTGCCCTCGGTTATGCTGTTTTTCCATAAGTAGCGAAAGCTTGTTCACCGCATACATCGGGGTGCCGTATTTCTCGGCATAGTAGCTTAGGGGTTTTAGCAAACGTACTGCGGCAATACCACATTCATGGCCGATCCAATCGCTCATTACATACCGTCCTCGGGTTATGTTTTGGTTTGGTTAGCGAGGCGGCACCGTGCCCTAGAAACCGCGCAGGGTCAAGTCCGATATGGTGGTGATTTCCGGGGAAAAACTCTTTGTTCATCCCTTAAAAACCGTTATGTCCACCCATCCAGCCTGAAGGCGCACTTATTCATGCAGGAAGCACTCAAAACATGTTTATTTCTTGAACAATTACCGGAAAAGATTAAGCTGTAAGCTGAATCGAGCGTCATGCTTGCGTGCATGAATATCAGGAGAATAAGTATGAAAAAGTTAATCATGACTCTATTGTTGGTATCTTTTTGCCTGAGCGCCTATGCCCAGTTTTTTTCCGATGAGGAAAAAAAGTCTACCCAGAAGGAAAAAAAAGCGGAACTGAAGACCGAAGTATCCATCGCCAAACAAAAAGTGATCTACCTCCGTCTATGCGCCGAAAAACGTAAAGCCAAACAGAAGGCTGAACAGATGAATCCGGTCAAAATCCAACAAACTCCAGAAAAGAGGGAAGCAGCAAAAAAGAAGGCACACATAACCCAAAATACCCTCCTAAAGCACTATAAAGTTTCGCTCGCGGCCAAATATCAGATTACCGAAGAATACCTTGAACAAATCGATTCCGCCGGCAAAAGCAATAATTGGCCAAAATCAATCCACTCGGAAAAATAACACACAGCATCAAGTGCGACGTAAAGGGTGCCTCAATGGCACCCTTTCTTTTTGCTATTGCAATCCCACCAGCCTTTGGCAAAATCCATCGCTCGTTTTTAAACAAAGGAAAGAATATGCCTAAAACATACAATATCACTCTGCTGCCAGGCGATGGGATCGGCCCGGAAGTCATCGAAGAATCCGTCAAGGTTCTCAACGCTGTTGCCCAAAAATGCGATTTCACGCTTGAATACACCGAACAGAATGCAGGCGGCTCCGCCATTGATGCACATAACGACCCAATGCCCGACTCGGTGATCGAGACCTGCAAAGCATCCGACGCCGTATTGCTCGGCGCGGTTGGCGGCCCGAAATGGGACCACCTCACCGGCGCACTTCGCCCGGAGAGCGGACTCCTTAAAATCCGAAAGGAACTCGAAGCATTCGCCAATCTTCGGCCGGTCACTATTCCGGAATCACTGGCAGAAAACTCACCGCTGCGCCCCGAAGCGGTTGCCGGGCTCGATTTGTTCACCGTCCGCGAACTCACTGGCGGCATCTACTTTGGACAACCCGTTGGCGAAGAGGGCGAAGGCGATGACAAGAAAGCATGGAACACCATGGTGTACTCCGTTGCCGAAATCAAACGCGTCGCCCGCGTCGCCTTTGAATGGGCCCGCAAGCGCCGCAACAAGGTAACCAGCGTTGATAAGGCCAATGTATTGGCGGTTTCCCGCCTGTGGCGCGACACCGTGAAAGAGCTGCACGAAGCGGAATATTCCGATATTGAGCTCGACCATATGTATATCGACAATGCCGCCATGCAAATGGTTATCAATCCGCGCCAGTTTGACGTAATTCTGACCGGCAACATTTTCGGCGATATTCTATCCGATGCTTCTGCCACGCTGGGGGGGTCACTCGGCTTGCTTCCATCCGCCTCCGTCGGTGGACCGGTCGGCATTTTTGAACCCGTGCATGGTTCTGCGCCGGACATTGCCGGACAGGGCAAAGCGAATCCGTTCGCGATGATCCTCTCGGCAGCCATGATGCTCGACACACTCAACGAAGGTGCCGCGGCAACGGCAATCCGCACAGGTGTTGAAAAGGTACTTGATCAGGGCTATCGCTCCGGCGACCTGTGGCGCGAAGGCAACACCCTCGCCTCGACCACCGAGCTTGGCGACCTCGTGCGCGACGCTGCTGTTGCTTCGCTGTAAAAACCGGACCAATTAAGATACACTGAAGACACAAGGGTGCTCATTTTAAGCCCTTTGTGTTTTTTTGTACCCGTTGAGGTTAAACCTGCCGAGCACGAAGCTCGGTGGAGCTGATGTCTTCGCGAAAGACGCTTTCGGGAATAGGGATGAACAGCTCTTCGAAGCCGACGGGAATCTTGATGCTTTCCAACCCCTTGAACGCATCTTCATGGAGACGGCCGGCAACCACAAATCGCGTACCCAGTTCCTGAAAGCGGGCAAGCATCTTCGGAACGTCATCGTGGTACACGGAACTCAGCAGGCGAACGGCGGTATCGTAGCCCAAGGCAAACCAGGCGCCGGGAAAGAGTTCAGCCTTTTCCGCAAAAGTCGGCGCGCAAGTAAGCACGATGGAATAAATCCCTTTCATCTTCAACAGGCGATGTTCAATTTCGGCAAGGCTGAGAAAAGCCTTATCCACATTGGTTGCGGATAGTTCAAAAACCCCATTCCGTCCGCTAATTTTTTCCGCCGCCAGCCGTAGTCCTTCATGGCCCTTATGCAACGGGTTAAACGAACCAGGAATAAAAATGATCTTGTCGGGAAAATGGTCAGCGCCAACAAAGAGATATGGAATCTTCCCGGCGACCAGTTGGCTCAATGCATCCTTCATCAACACCCTTGCCCCACAAACTTGGCGATGACTTCCAGCAACTCCGCACTCAATGCATCTTCCTGTTCAGTGCGGCTTCCATGTTCAATTTTTATCTGCTGAACCCACTCTCTTTCCGCCGACTTAATGCAAACAAAGGCACGATCACTCCCTCTTCGAATACGGTTGGTCTGCAGGGCGGCGGTACAGGCGATGCCTAACGTGTGCGAGTCATGAGACTGGAGGCGTGAAGCACGATTCAAAGCAGTGACTCCCAACTGCATTGCGGTCTTCCCTGAGCAGGCTGGGCCTGAAACGTCACCAAGATACTCAGCCAAGGCTTCGGGGCTGTACGGGATCCGAACATCGATCACAAAGCGGGATGCACCGGGGTGCACCAACAAAGCATGAACGGCTCCGCTTCCGCCGCCAACCACGACAATCGCCGCCCTGTAGCCGGACGACTGGATGGCTTCAATCATTTTGTCGCGCTGCCTATTCATTGGCAAAAAGAATGCCGGAATCCTCCACGGATTGGAAGTTCCGGCATTTGCCAATTTTAAAGTGGGAAAAACCTAATCTTCGATCAAAGCCACTTCATTGATGACAATCGGTTCGGTCGGCACGTTTTGATAATGACCAACGTTCCCCGTCTGAACGCCCTTGATTGCATTGACCACATCCATCCCCTCAACCACCTTACCAAAGACACAGTATCCCCAGCCATCTTGTCCTGGATAATTAAGAAAAGCGTTGTCGTTGATATTGATGAAAAACTGCGCACTGGCACTGTGAGGATCGGACGTGCGAGCCATAGCAATGGTTCCTGCATTGTTTTTCAGTCCATTGGCCGCTTCGTTTTCAACCGTATCCGGTGCGGGCTTCTGAGTCATGTTCGCATCGAATCCGCCGCCCTGAATCATGAAGCCGTCAATCACGCGATGGAAGATGGTTCCGGCATAGTGCCCTGCTTCCACATACTTCAAAAAGTTTTCGACTGTTTTCGGAGCTTTTTCCTTATCCAGTTCCAGCTTGATGTCCCCCTTGGACGTTTTCATTAAAACCATGATGGTATTCCCTTTCTCTTCCATTTTTTTTATTGGCTCAACCTTTGCAGCCGGACTTGTTTTTGCTGCTTGCTCCGCTTGGCAGCCTGCCAGCAAACCAGCAAACATTGACAACATCATTGCACGTCGGATCATAACCTCTCCTTTGTTCAGTTTGCAGAAAAAACAAAACGTATGGGGCGCAACCAGAATTGTCAAATACCACGTGGCCAGTA
>CAZWZW010000024.1:0-11482 GCA_964639125.1 uncultured Verrucomicrobiota bacterium | reverse complement strand
TATCCGCATTCTATCTGCCGCCCGGCCTCTACTGGAAGGAACCCTGTAGGGACAAACGTGATCCAAACGACTAAATACTTGGACTTGCCTGCGGCAATGTCTATGGTTTCATGGAATCTAAACGGGGCATATCCATGTCGGACACGAACCGCATCACGGAGCGAATCAATTTCTGCATCAAAGGCGAACTTTGGGAGCAAGTCCCCAGGTTTTTCGAGGAACTGCACCCGGCCGACATTGCGGAAATCATCAACCATGCTCCCGCCACCTCACATAACCGGCTGTTTGACCTGCTGGATGATGAAACCAAACCGGATGTACTCGCGGAACTGGACGATCAGGCCGAAGCGGATATTCTCGAAGAACTGACCGACGAAGAAATTTCGGACATCGTCGAGGAAATGGCTCCGGATGATGCCGCCGACGTTCTCGGCGAACTGAAGGATGTGCGCAGCGAAGAAATTCTCGAGCTGATGGAAAATGAAGACTCGGAAGAGGTTCGCGAGCTTTTACAGTACGAGGAAGATACCGCCGGCGGCATTATGACCACCGATGTTGTTGCCGCACAAGCCTCCATGACGGCCAGCGAGGCAATTGAATATATCGGATCGCTCGAACTGGACGAACCCCTCTACTACCTTTACGTGATTGATGCCGACGACCGCCTCACGGGTTGGATCCAGCTCTGGGAACTGCTCCGGACCGCCAACCGCAACATGAGGCTCAGTGAGCTGACCGAAAAAGAAACCATTTCCGTCCATACCGGTGCCGATCAGGAAGAGGTCGCTCGACTCGCCTCAAAGTATGACTTGAGTTCACTTCCCGTACTCGACTGGCAGAACAAACTCGTGGGCCGTATCACGGTCGACGACATCATGGATGTCATGGAAGAGGAAGCATCGGAAGACATCTTCAAACTTGCCGGCTCCAGCGATTCCGAGCTGGAGGACACCTCTCCACTTCAAGCTTGCAAAGCACGCCTGCCTTGGTTGCTGATTACGCTGGGAACCGGATTTGTAAGCAGTCTGATCCTCAAAAGTTTTATAAACCACCTCTCCATTGCGGAAATCGTCGTACTCAGCTTTTTCGTACCCGTGATCATGGCTATGGGTGGAAATACGGGAATCCAATCATCGACCCTGATCATCCGGGGTATTGCCCTCGGGGCCAGCCATAGCCGCCGGGTTATGAAAATCATCACCCATGAAATCATTGCCGGAGCATCCATGGGGCTGATTTGTGGAACTGCCATTGGACTGTGGGCGCATTTCATAATCGCCAAGGGCAACACGGCGGCCGTCAACCCCGCCTATCTGGCACTGACCGTGGGGATCGCCTTATTCAGCGCAATGGCTTTCGCCGCCGTATTCGGCGCACTGGTGCCCGTATTGCTGGATCGTCTTAAAGTCGATCCGGCAGTGGCATCCGGCCCGTTCGTCACGGCCTCCAATGATATTTTCGCTCTTTTGATCTACTATGGCGTTACCCTGATCATGATCGGGGCATCGCACCTGGCCTAAACGCTCCATGATTGTTCGTACAACAGCCATCCCGCTTGCCTACTACCCCTACTCAACCACCTCCCGAATTGTGCACTGGCTCACACGCCACCATGGAAAAATATCCACCCTGCTCAAAGGGGCATTGCGCCCCAAGAGCCCGTTCCTCGGGGAGTACGAGCTGTTCAGCACCAGCGAACTACTCTACTTCTCCAAGCCCACCGAAACGCTGCACACCGGAAAAGAATGCGCCATTCTGCAACATCGCGATGTCTTCCGCACCGATTGGCGGGCCATGCAATCCGCATCCTATCTTTCCTACCTGTTCAACAAAACCACCCCGGACGAAGCCCCCCACCCCGAGCTATTCGAATTCTATGAAGAGTTGATGGACTTTGCTGCGGAACAGGGACGGCACCCTCAGTTCATTGCCTGGGCTGAACTACAGTTCAGCGAACATCACGGGCATGCTCCAAATCTAGCACACTGCGTGTTGTGCTCCTCAAAACAAGCACTTCGCTTCTGCGCATCGCTCGGGGGTGTGGTCTGTTCAACATGCTCCAAATCCAAAAAACTCCCCACCCTGGAAAGTACCCCCGATGTACTCGCTATTTTGCGCGGATGGCAAAATGCCGAGCACCCCGGCGTCGTGGAAAAAACGCACCTATCCGGCAAACAGCTCAACAGCATCAATGCCATCACCAGCACCTTCCTGATGTATCACTTTGACATCCACCCCAAACATCGTAACGCAACGATGCCGCCTTTCACCGGAAAACAGCAGGGCTAGAAAAGACACCTGCGAAGCCCCGGCTGAAAACCCGATGAATTTTAGAATACGCCCGTTTTCCTTCACATACAGCATCCCCCACTTTCCTCGTCGGTTTATCTGGTCAAAGGAATCCGCTTTCGCTTAAGTATTGACTGGTCGTTGGGGCAATGAACCTGCCAGCCAATAAACAAAAAGCATGAACCACAGATCTCATAGATGAACACAATCCAAACGGAGTATCTTCTTTACAGTCTAGGCACCCTGGTACTTGCCACTTTTCTGGCCTCCGTCTACACCTCGTTACGGTTTACTGGTGATGCCGGCCTACCCCGCCTGATCGAACGCGAAGGACGACATGTTAAACGGCTTGAATTCTGGAGGAACCGGTGGAACCTGCTTTGTAAAACCTCGCGTCTCCTGCTCACCCTCACCGCCATCACCACCTTCATTTTCTTTTACCTGGCACTAAAGGAATGTACAACAGCGATAATGCTGACCGGGCTGTTCCTTCTCTCTTTGGTATACATGCTGTTTGCCCGGATTGTTCCGCATGTGCTGTCGGAAAGCTATGCCGACCGCATCTCGTTGGCATCCCTGCCATTGGTGGGCGGCCTGACTTTGGCCATGTATGTTTTTGTCTGGCCCCTGCAGTTTGTTGAGGAACATTTGCTGCGCCATGCGATGTCAACCTCGGACGAGGAAGACCGCCCTTCCACTGAAGATGAAATCAAAAGTCTGATCGAGGAAACCGACGAAGAGGATCTGGAAGAGGAAGAGCGCGAAATCATCCGCAACGTATTTGAATTCGGCGATACCGTGACGCGCGAAATCATGACACCCCGCATTGACATCAGCGGCATCAAGGACTCCCTTACAGTGAACGAATGCATTGAGAGGGTCAAAGAGTCCCGCCATTCCCGCTTCCCCGTGTATCACGAGAACATTGATGATGTGATCGGCATAATACACGTCAAGGACCTGCTCAAAATCTCGGCCGATGATGAAGGACGAACGCCCATCAATCAGCTGGTCAAGAAAATTGATTTTATCCCCGAAACCATGCCGCTCAACGACCTGCTCCAACTCATGAAAAATTCGCGGGCGCAAATGGTGCTGGTGGTGGATGAATATGGCGGTACCGAAGGTTTGGTCACCATGGAGGATGTGATTGAGGAACTCGTTGGCGAAATTGAGGATGAGTATGACCTGAAGGAAAAGGAGCTGCGTCGCCGCCCCGACGGTTCGGTCATGGTCAAGGCGCGCATGCCCATTTACGAACTGAATGAAGAACTGGGGGCCAAGCTTCCGGAGAGCGATGAATACGACTCGCTCGGCGGCTATATCTTTTCAAAACTCGGACGCATCCCCACCGCGGGCGAAACGCTGGAAACGCCAACGTTTACACTGCGGATTCATTCCGCCTCTCAACGCCAGATTCTGGTGGTACACATGACCCCCCGCACCGCGACTTAATTTTTCAATCTGTTGAAAGGAACTGTGATCATGAACATCCGATGGACCAAAATCCTGTGCACATGCCTTCTTCTTTCCCCGCTGGCTTATGCGGACGATCTTAAGACATACTTTGAACAGCAAAAGGCGGAGATTGCCCCAACCTTTCAGCCACCCGCACTGGGAAACGACATAACCCTGACCACGACCGCAGGCCAGAAACGCAACGGTATCCTGATCAAGCTGACCGATGATGCCGTTTCGCTCATGACCGATTCCGGCCTGAAGGTCTATAAGCGCAACACCTTGCATGATTCGACCCGCGAACGTCTTTTTGCCGAGGACTATGCCCATGCCAAAGCGATTGAAAAAACGCGTAAATACAAACAGCAGTTGCACCTTGAAAATATTAAGGAGATGCAGGCGGGAGCTCACGACGGGCGAATCGCAGTAACATCCAAGCTCGATAAAAAATCCGATAAAGCGGTCGAAAAAGACGAGCGTGAAAACGAGAATACCGGCGAAACCACCACCAAGATCACCACCACGAAAACCCAAACGGCAACTCAAAAACTTACCGTAACCATTACGAACAACACGACCCATCCAGATACCTATACACTCAAATGGTTTATTCTGGCACAATCGGTTTCCGGCGGAGCTCCGAAGATTCACGACAAAGGTTCGGATACCGTCTTGGTTGACGCACGCAAGCGCGTCAGACACGAGGTCACCGCCGAAGAGATCGTTGCCACGGAAGTTACCACCGAACGGGAAAGCTCAAACGGATACAGCGGACAAGACCCCCAGGTAAACGCCCGCGGCAGCGAACCCGCAGGCTACGTTGTCTTGCTTACACACGGCAGCACAATCCTCGATAAAAAAGCCAGCTCTAAAACCTACTTGACGGACGATTGGCTTGATAAAATGCAGGACTAAATGTACGGAGCAATACGGCTTGGAACAGCTTAAAAACACACGCACTGCGGTCCAAAATAAATTATTGCCGTGGTTTACAGCCAACAAACGTAGTATGCCATGGCGAAGCAACCGCACACCCTACCGGGTTTGGATTTCCGAGTTGATGCTCCAGCAAACCCGCGTGGATCAGGTTATCCCCTATTTTCATCGTTTTATGAAGCGATTCCCTTCTCTGAAATCGCTTGCGACAGCACCGCAGGAAGAGGTGCTGAAAATATGGGAAGGACTGGGCTATTATTCCCGTGCCCGAAATCTGCACAAAGCTGCACAACTGATTCGCAACGACTACAAGGGTCGATTCCCGAACACGGCCGAAAACATCCTGAAACTTCCGGGCGTGGGGAACTATACCGCCGCCGCCATCGGATCGCTGGCCTTCAACCTCGATCTCGCGGTTCTCGATGGCAACGTGATCCGTGTGCTATCGCGCCTCTTTGCCTACACCCGGGATACCCGGTCCACCACGTCGAAAAAAGAACTGCAACAATTCGCCGACGACCTGCTCGTGAAAGGCGATGCCGGAAACTTTAATGAAGCCATGATGGAACTCGGTGCGACCGTGTGCCTCCCGAAGAACCCAAAATGTACTGATTGTCCGATGGCCGGCGTGTGCCTCGGAAACGAATCCGGTCGTCCGACAGACTATCCTGTAAAGGCTCCAAAGAAAAAGGTCCCGCACATCGTCGTCGGTGCGGCGGTCGTCACCAACTCCAAGGGCGAGGTATTGATTGCCCAGCGGCGCGAGAAGGACATGCTCGGCGGACTCTGGGAATTCCCGGGAGGCAAGCAGGAGCCCCGGGAAACCATCCAGCAGTGCATTGTCCGGGAACTAAAGGAAGAGCTTGGAATCAACATTGAAACCAAGGAATTTCTCGTAACGGTCAAGCATGCCTACAGCCACTTCACGATGGAGATGCACACCTTTTTCGCAAAAATCAGATCCGGGCGGCCCCGCCCGATTCATTGCCAGGATTATCGCTGGACAAAGATTTCCAAACTCCGACAGGTCCCCTACTCCAAAGCCGATCTCAACATCATCAAGGCGTTGGAGCATTTCATTTCTGAATAGAAAGATTCTTTTCGAATCGATTCAGAAGCAGCATCTATTGTTTCCCGCGTTCGATGCGGCGATGAGCATCCATGAGTTCGCCGGGGTTGGTTTGGGCGGCGAGCAGGGATAGCTCGCCGCAGAGAACGGTCGCGGCGCAGAGACACGCAAGGCGTCGTGAATTCTCGCCCGGCTCGCGTTGTTCGTCGAGTCCCATACGCTCCATGTTTTCCAAAACAAAATCGAGCCCCTTTCCATTGCCAACGGTACCCATGATCAGATTGGGAAGTGTAACGGAAAAATAGAGATCTCCATCACGCTCCTCGGCCAGCGTCATGCCCTGCGAGCCTTCAACAATGTTGGCGGCATCCTGTCCGGTGGCGAGGTAGAAGCCGAGCAGCATGTTTGCAAAGTGGGCGTTGGCACTGCGGAGGCCGCCAGCGAGCATCGTGCCGATCAGGTTTTTGCGAATATTGAGCTGCACGATGCTTGCTGGCGTGGTCTTGAGATACCGTTTGCAGATTTTCCGCGGGATGGTCAATTCGGCCACAACATATTTTCCGCGCCCAAGAATCCCATTGACCGCAGTGGCTTTTTTGTCGGAGCAATAATTGCCGGAAATCGAGCCATATTTCAGCTCGGGGTGGTATTCGAGAATATGGTTCATGAGTGCTTCGGCGGCCTGGGTGCACATATTATGGCCGGAGGCATCGCCGGTCGTGAATTCAAGACGGAGGAACAGCAGGTTGCCGGCAATCTGCGCATGCATGTCGATAAGTTTGGCAAATCGACTGGTACCCTCCACAATTTTTTCAAGACCGGAAAAGCCCGCCTTGATGCTGCCCAACGCCTGAACCGCCGCGGTTGCATCGGGAGCCTCGAACAACACGGAGCGGGTCATCCGGTCGTCGACAACCGTGCATTTAATGCCGCCATCGCAATTCATCGAAACACGCGCTCCCCGGTTGACCGAGGGCCACAAGGGTGTTTCATAGGTTGCCAACGGCACTTCGTAGTCCCCGTCAACGACTTGTCCGGAAAGTTTGACCGGACCAACAAACTGCATAGGAATCTGCGCAAAATCACTCATTCATTCACCTTTAAACATTGTATAAACGACAAGGGATTATGCGGCAAACACCGATCGTTGGCTAACACATTTCTAACCGTTTATTGTTTGTTAGAACCCGGCAAATCAGAAACAGTGATGGCATGGAAAAAGCAAAGATACTCGTTGTCGAGGACGAGGCCCCCATCCAGGAGCTTCTACAGTTTAATCTGGAGCGAAAAAAATATCGGGTAAAAGTGGTCGACTCCGGTGAAGAGGCGCTCTCCCAAGCCAGCCTGTTTATGCCGGACCTGATTCTGTTGGACATCATGCTGCCGGGCACAGACGGACTGGAAGTCTGCAAACAGCTTAAAGCCAACTCCGGCACCGAGCGGATTCCAATCATTATGCTGACTGCCCTCAGCGATGAAGCGGATATTGTTGCGGGCCTGGAGCTGGGCGCTGATGACTACATCACAAAACCCTTCAGCCCTCACGTGCTTCTGGCACGCGTAAAGGCGGCATTGCGCCGGCTTGAAACCACCCCATCCCCGGCCAACAACGATCTGATCAGCATCCATAATATTACGATGGATGTGGTACGCCACAGGGTTGAAGTGGATGGCCAGGGCGTTACCCTGACTTTTACTGAATTCAAAGTGCTCCAATTGATGGCGAATCAGCCGGGTCGCGTTTTTACGCGATACCAAATTGTGGATGCTGTACATGGCGAAGATTATCCGGTGACCGACCGTTCCGTGGATGTCCAGATTGTTGGTTTACGCAAAAAACTGGGCCATGCCGGATCCTGCATTGAAACGGTTCGAGGAATCGGTTACCGCTTTAAGGAAAAAGAGTAGAACCGCGGCGATGAAGAAAAAGCACCTATTCTGGTTGTTGCTTCCCTCCTACTGGGTGCTGACAGCGGTTGCAATTATTGTGGTTTCCTTTTATGCCTTCCACTCAATGTCGAACCTGTATTTCCAGGCATTGGAAAAGGATATCAGCACCCGCGCCACCCTCCTCTCAGAACAGGTCATCCCCCTGGTCAACATACTGAATAAACCGGCCATCGATGCATTATGTAAAAGGCTGGGAAAATCCTCCAGCACCCGCTTCACCATTGTTATGCCGGACGGAAAAGTGGTCGGCGATTCCGACGAAAATCCCGATATCATGGAATACCACGGCGACCGCCCGGAAATCCGACAGGCGCTCGGTGGCAACATGGGCATCGATCGCCGTTACAGCCGCACGGTCAAGCAGGAGATGATGTATGTTGCCGTCCCGCTCCGGGATGAAAACCGGGAAACACGTTGTGCCGTGCGCGCCTCGCTCCCCATGACGGCGATCAAAGCCGAACTAAACCAAATGACCGTGCGCGTGGTGGTTGCGGCCATTCTGACCGGCATACTGTCCATGATTGTGTGCATTGTCATGGTACGGCGAATTACGGCTCCCCTTCGGGGTATGGGCCGCGCGGCGCGACAGTTTGCCGGGGGCGATTTCAACCACCGCATCCCCGCCCAACAAACCATTGAACTGGACCAATTGGCCGAATCACTCAACACGATGTCGAACCAGCTCAACAAAACCCTCTCGACCATCAGTGAACAGCGCAACGAGCAGCAGGCCGTGCTTTCAAGCATGGATGAAGGAGTACTTGCGATTGATCGCCGAGAACGAATCATCCATATGAACCGGGTGGCCGGTGAAATCCTTGGGGTAAACCACAAGGAATCAAAACGAGAACTGATTCAGCAAATAATACGTTTTGCGAACCTGCAGGAATTTATCAAGGCCGTACTGGGCTCGACGAAACCCATCTCTCGCGACCTGACCTTGATTGGCGACACGGAAAAACAGGTTCAGGCCAGTGGTCGTGTCTTACGTAACACCGAGGACGAATCGATCGGCGCGCTCGTCGTATTACGGGACGTAACCCACCTCCGGCATCTAGAAACCGTTCGTGCGGATTTTGTGGCCAATGTTTCCCATGAACTGAAAACCCCGATCACCTCTATCAAGGGTTTTGTTGAAACCCTCCTTTCCGATGACTGGAACCATTCTCCGGAAATCCTGCGGTTTTTAAAAATCATCAACCAGCAGTCCGGACGCATGAACGCCATTATTGACGACCTGCTGACCCTCTCTCGTCTGGAACAGAAGGACGGCCATGTGATGACGGAACACTGTCGGCTTTCGGGGATAATCGAAAATGCCATTTATCTATGCCAACTACAGGCCGCAAACAAGAACATAAACATCGAGGTGGTGTGCCCTGAAGATTTAGAGCTACCCATCAACGCCCCGCTGCTTGAACAGGCATTGGTTAATCTGATCATCAATTCCATCAAATATTCTGAACCGGATAAAAAGGTGCTGATTTTGGCCGAAAAGCAGTCCACGCAAGTATTGATCTATGTGAAGGACGAAGGGTTTGGCATTGAGCGAAAACACCTTGACCGATTGTTTGAACGGTTCTACCGCGTCGATACGGCCCGCAGCCGCAAGCTGGGCGGAACCGGCCTCGGCCTTTCCATTGTAAAACACATCATTCAGGCCCACGACGGAACGATACGGGTGGAGAGCCAGGTTGGAACCGGCAGCACCTTTATCATTTCCCTTCCTGTTCTGGAAACAGAAGCCTAAGCGCCAGCGCGATCCTAACAAAAACCTAACATAATGGTTAGCATATAGCTGGGATTTTGTTAGGTTCTGCGCGCAACTCAAAACCAACCATATTAGGGGAGAAACCATGGACGTTAGTTTATTCTTTAAGATTTCATCGCAAGTGATTGGCGGGCTGGGAGTGTTCCTGCTCGGAATGAAGCATATGTCAGAAGGTTTGCAGGCCGTTTCAGGCGACCGCCTCCGCAAAATGATTAGCGCGGTCACCAACAACCGTGTGATGGGTGTACTCGTCGGTCTGCTTGTAACCTGTCTGGTGCAATCCAGTTCGGTAACCACCGTCATGGTGGTTGGATTTGTGAACTCCGGCATCATGTCGCTGATGCAGGCCATCGGCGTGATTTTCGGTGCCAACATCGGTACGACCATCACGGGCTGGATTCTGGTTCTTAAAATCGGAAAATACGGACTGCCCATGCTGGGTATTGCCGCATTTTTCTTCCTTTTTTCGAAAAAAGACCGTTTGCGCTATATCGGCATGACCATCATGGGTGTCGGCATGGTTTTCTTTGGACTGGAACTCATGAAAAACGGATTCAAACCGTTACGTTCGCACGAGGAATTCAATGCCTGGTTCCATGCCTTCCAAGCCACCTCTTATCTCGGCATCTTTAAATGCGCAATGGTGGGCATGCTCCTTACCATGATCGTCCAATCCTCCTCGGCCACGCTCGGCATCACAATCGGGCTGGCTTCGACCGGCGTAATCGAGTTTCAAACCGCGGCCGCGTTGGTCATGGGTGAAAACATCGGGACCACCGTAACGGCATGGCTGGCCTCGCTGGGAACGACTACAACCGCCAAACGCGCCGCCTATGCCCACGTCTTCTTCAACGTGCTGGGCACAGCCTGGTTCATTGCCCTCTTCCCGGTTGCGATCAAGGGGCTTTCAAAACTGATTGCAGCGAAAACCGGTTTCAACCCAATGGACATTAATGTCGACTCGATGGATGAAGAAAAATTTGGACAGATTATCACGGCAGGCATCGCCCTGACCCACACCACCTTCAATGTGGCAAACGTTCTTATCTTCCTGCCCTTTGCTGGACTTCTTGGAAAATTCGTAACCAAACTCGTTCCGGAAAAGGAAACGAAGGAAGTTACGCATCTCACCTACCTCGACGTACGCATGCTCGACACCCCATCACTGGGGATTATTCAGTCGAAAGGTCAACTTGATTTCATGGCCGAAAGTGTCGATGGCATGATGGAACAGTTGCGCGAATGTATTGGAAACAAGTCCTCTGCTCAGCTGGAGAGCAAAATCTTCAAGCGCGAGGAAATCCTAGACAATGTGCAGAAGGAAATCTTCCTTTTCCTCAGCAACATGGTCTCCGGGCAGGTTCCCCACGACATCACCGGCAAAGCCCACATGCAAATGCGTATTGCCGATGAATACGAATCGCTGAGCGATTACATCACCAATGTGCTCAAGGGCAATAAAAAGCTGGAACAAAACGGAATGCACCTGGAGGGTCCGGCCAAAGAAAAACTGCTTACGCTCCACGATCGGGTCTCGACCTATATTACAAAGGTAAATGAATATATGAAGGACGAGAGCAAGGACCATCTCGCATGGGCCACCTCCGAAGGTGCGGCAATTGCCGAACTGATGAAGGAAAGCCGTCGCGAACATCTCGAACGCCTACAGAAGGAAGAGGTATCGCCGTTCTTCAGTCTGGCCTACACCGACATGCTCAACTTCTATCGGCGCATGAAAGACCACGCGCTCAACATTGCCGAAGTGGTAGCTGGCGAAAAATAGGTGTTATCGGCGTCAATCGGGTAAAGGGGAGTGTTTAGCTCCCCGCCCCACACCACCGTCTATTACCCACCAGTCTTATGACTGATTAGCCAACCCCCAGGCTCTGGACTTTAGAGCATTTTAAGAAATGTCGTATCCACTTCGTTTATGTACTGGAGGGGCGAGATTGCTTCTTTTCCTCCGCCCGGGCGCTCGGCGAGCGCGCCTACCGCGACGCAGCACTCGC
>CAZWZW010000023.1:0-26912 GCA_964639125.1 uncultured Verrucomicrobiota bacterium | reverse complement strand
TGACCATCCGCTTCACTCGATTTGTTCTATTCGTTGCGCAATCCCTTCAATACATCCCCTCTCAAGGCGATGTTGATGGCCAGCATCATGCATATAACTCCGCACCCGCCCACGGCACACAGCAGTCCGAGCAACAGGCCATAGGGCAATCTAGAGAGGGTGACGATCAGCGCCGGCACCATCGCCACTGCCGAAGCCAGCATCCCGACAACCAAACCCGCAACCAGCAGTATCCCGTGTTCTATCGCAAGCAGCTTTCGTAGTGTGACCGTGCGATAGCCCACCGCCCGCAGCAATGCGATTTCTGCACGACGATCCTGCACATTACGCAGCACAACAACCCCCATACCCATACTGCCGACCGCCAATCCCAGCGCGCCAAGCACCAGGAACATGGTTAAATAGGTCGACTCCACCGCGTAGAATTCCATTAGCCGCTCCGCTGCCGGCGCCACATCCAAACCCGCTCTGTCATAGAGCCGACTTTCAACCGGAGTATCCATCAAGAACATCCGATAGCCATCCTCGCTTGGGAATTTTTCCACAAACCTTTCTTCAGCAATCAAGATCGTCCCCTGAAAAACCGAGAGCCGCATCGGCAACGTGCCGACCAGTTTGATGTTAAAGCTGCGGCCAGCCTCATCATGGTATCCAAGCACATCGCCTTTTTCGATCCCGGTCTTGGCTTCAAGGCCCCACATGGCGGTATCTGTGTCCCCCACCAGCGCGGGGACCGCGCCGTCCGGAAGCTCCTCCTTTAGCAAGTGCCAAACATCCTCCTTCGCGAAAAAGGCATTTCGCGCAGACATGGCACCGGGATCAACGCCGAGCAGGCGCGGAACCCGGGCACGGTTTAGGTTCAGGCAGCTCGCATCGTCTCCATCCCGAACTCGCAGGCGTATATCACCCAGCGGGTCATTGATCGGCAGCGTCGACTCGCCAAACCAGTTGAATCCACCGGTTCCGGACCAGGCCTCATCGGCATGCGCCGTCACATCCTCCTTCATCGAAGAAACCGCAAAAACCAAAAAACACCCGCACGCCAGCAATCCAACTGCTGTCAGGCTGCGCCCGCGTCGACGCGCCACATTCCTCAGCGCCATTCCATTCATGTGGAGCAGGCTTTCCAGCCTGCTCATTCGGCGGAATAGTATTCCACAAAAAAGCATCCCCGAAACCAGCAGCAGCGCCCCGGCCCCGAAGAAGGGCATTGTGATGCTTTCCATTTCCGACACCCGTGCATATATAACAATCCCGATAGCCATCGCCGGTAACAGCCAAAGTAGATGAAGCATCCTGCTCCGTTGTGTCGGATCGGAGCTAGAAGCTCCGTCTACATTAAACTCCTGCGAAAAATCCGCCATCAACAACTCGCGCGCCGGATGCTTTGCCTGCCGCCACATGGCCATGCCCATGGCAGTCATTGCGCAGATGAAGCTTGCGACTGCGCCGACGACAATCGTCGACGATCTGGAGAAATACTGAATGGCCGAGTTGGCCACAGCGCCTTTCCAATAGTTGGCCAGTCCCAAAATCAATAACTTGGTATAGCCTGTCCCCAGCCATGCCCCGACGGAAGATCCCACTAGGGAAATCGTACCGCCTTCCAAAAGGAAGAGGGCACGCACCCGACCCTGACTCCATCCCGTTGCCAGCAGAATCCCCATCTCTTCCGCACGCTGCTGAACCCCGAACACAAAAAGAAGCCCGGTCAACAGCAGGGCCGCCACGATCAGGAAGAAGCTCATCCCCACAAACAGCTGCCCAAAATCCATGGCGTTGTCCACAGAGGCCAGCGCCTGCTCGCGCACCGGCTGAAAAACAAATCCTGCTGCCTCGGGATTGAACGACTTCCGGAACGCCTCTTCGATGCCGGACCCAGCCAGCCAGCGAACCGAAGTGAGGTTTCCGAAGCGGTTCCCCCACATATCCTGACCCGCCTTGAGTGAGACAATGGCCTTCGGCGTCTGCCTGTACTGCTCCCAATATGCTTCGTTGGCCTTGTCTTCAAGCGGTTCTTCTTCCATCGGAATTCCCACATCCCAATCGGTGCACCGGTCCACATCCGTCAGCCCGGGAAATTGAGGAGCCAGCCTACGCTCCAGTGCCAAATCATCCATTTCGGCAATCTGTCGAACTTTAAACCGTCGCTCCTTTTCCTCAAAATGGTTGGAAGAGGTCAGTTCAAAATATTTTACCGATACATGATCACCGATCCCTGCCCCAAGCGTATCGGCCAGCCAGCGATTGATAATGATTTCGTCTGCTTCGAGTTCGGCGCCTTGATGGGCCATCACGAATGAATAGGGCGTGGACTTCGAGTCTGTTGAGATCGAGTTGGCCAGATAGGTTAACGTCCCCTGCGCGCCCGGAATGGCCATGGCTGCGCGGGCCGCCGCCGGCTCCAGATAGATGCTCTCGGATTCAAGCTGAAGCAGACTTCCTTCCTGTCGGAAATGCAGTCCAAAATCTTCCGGGTGCCACACCTTGGAAAGATCCGGAACGGGCGCGCTTCCGCCAACGGCAATCAAATCCGCCTTCCCAACCAACTCCGTGCGAGACGCCAGCCACGCATCGCTCACAAAGGCGTTGTAGGGCACCACCTGATTGGCCGACAAGCTGAAGCGACCGAGTTCGTCATCCCCCAGAATACGGGCCACGGTAAAGCGTCCGCGCACCGTCGGGTTTTGCTTCTTCGATGACAACGGCGCCTCACGGGAAAGTAATCCGGGCCTCTCGATGCGTAACGAAACTTCTTCGCCGACTTGAACCCCCAGAGCCAGCGCCAACTTTTCGTTCAACGCCACCTCATGTTCCGTCAATGAAAGATTTAGCCGGGCAAAATCAAACAGGTTGGAATCGCACCCTAAAACCTGCACTTGATTAACCTGTCCTTCCCCGGCAATCGCCATGCCGCGCAATTGAAGAACGGCGGAGGCCTCCTTTGATATTTTCTCGGCCAGATCGCGAGCAAAAAACCGGTTCGGGGTATGCATGGCATACTGAATACTCCCCAGCCGTTGCAGCGCAAATTTTCTAAGCGAACCCTCCACCGAATCACCAACCAACAGCGACCCCGTCAGCACTGCCGCAGCCAGCACCGACCCCAGCAGCACGCCCAAATGGCTTCGCCAGTAGAACTTCAGGCTGGAAAGAAGTATTCGGATCATTTCAACGTTCCACCTTCAAGCCTCAGCACCCGGTCGAGTCCTTGCGCCATTCGCTCCGAATGGCTAACCATGATCAAGGTCAGATTTTCTTCTCGATTCAGCTCCAAGAGCAATTGAAGCAATGTTTCGGAACCCTCATGACTCAACGAGCCGGTCGGCTCATCCGCCAGCAAAAGTCGAGGCTGATTCATCAATGCCCGCACCACGGCAACGCGCTGCCGCTCGCCACCCGACAATTTCCCCGGACGGTGCGACAGCCGGTCTGACAACCCGACTCGCTCCAGCAAGTGCAGCGCGCGGGTTTGAGCGTCGGCCGAACCCTTTTTGACCAGTGTCGGCACCAATACATTTTCCAACACGGTACACTGGGGCAACAGGTGATGAAGTTGAAATACAAAGCCAATGTGTGTGTTCCGGAATTGAGCCGTCGACTTTTCATCCATCGCCAACATATCGCTACCGTTAAATTCCATCTGACCGGAGTCCGGACGATCCAGCGTTCCGATAATGTTAAGCAGCGTACTTTTACCGCACCCCGATTCCCCGACAACGGCAATGCATTCACCGGCACTCACCGCCAGGTCAACGCCGGATAATACCTCCAGGCTTTCATCATATTTCTTAGTCACGGCCGACAACTTCAGCATCGTTTCCTCCCATCTCTCCAGCAGGACCTTTTTCAGCCAGGCCCGGACAATAGTTAAACATTTTCGTTTATGTTTATGTGTATTTTTATCGCTCTTTTGCAAGGTTTTGACATAATCAGCTTGTCAGAATGAAAGGAGACGGGGCCATGCATTTCACGAAGACAGATAAGCGCATATGGCTGAAGGGGCTGATCCTTGAATGTCCGATGGGAGAAGCACTCCCCGATTGTCCGCTCAATGGGATGCGGCACCTTCCAGTCGCACAAATCAACCAAACGATCAACAACCTGCCGCCCCAAAAGGTGGATCTCATTATTAAAATTCATAAGCACTGTTATCATGATCGGATGAAGGCCGCTTCGCCCCCCACGCCGTAACCGAACCATCATCGGCACCCACAACAATCATGTTGCCGATCAGGGAGGGGGAGCTTGTTTCGTCGCTGACGTCATGCACCCATTTTTTATCGCCGCCTTCCAGCCCCAGCAAAAAGAGTTTGCCGTCTGCGCAAACCACCACTTTATCCTTCGACACCACCGGAGATGTCGGCAATCCCTCCGTATCGAATTTCCAAATTAACACCCCGTCGGCACGACGCACGGCATACACAAAGCCATCATCTGATGAATAGACAATCCTCTTTTCCGTCACCACCGGCGTTGAAAAGGTCTGCTCCTCCGACTCATCACTACTCCATACCACATCCCCCGCTTCTGCATCAGCACAGACCAGACTCCCCGCCCGTGTCCCAGCGAACACCACCGGCCCATCTACGGCCACTCCACCCGCAATTTGCTCGTCGGCACCCAGCTCGATATCTCGCTGATGCTTCCCGTCAACACCGGAGAAAACATGCAGGGCAGCCAGGCAGCTGCCAAAAACAATTCGGCCGCCTCCAACTCCGGGAGATCCGTCGCACCGCTCCACGCCCTCTGTTTTCCACAACCGTTTGCCGGTTTCAGCGTTCAGCCCATGCAACGCCCCCTCGGACTGGTCCAGCACCACGATGGAATCACGAATAAAACCTGGTGAACCGACAATGCTCCCCCCCGTCTCATATCGCCATTCTTCCCTGCCGGTTTCAACATCCAGTGCATACAGCGTTCCTCGCGTTGATCCGGCCAGAACCCATTCACGGTTGCACGCCAGCGGCGCTTCGAACCGAACCGGCACCACCTGCTCCAGATCATTGGTCCGCGTGAAGCTTTTACTCCAAATCTCGGACCCGTTCAGATCGACCGCAACAACCCGTCCCTTTTGGGCCGAAAAGAAAATCCGCTCCCCGGCCGACACCGGCGGGTTGTACACCGCACCGCTGGCGGTGTACCGCCAGAGCATCTCCGGTTTTTCCGGAAGTTTCGCATCCGATACTCCACGGAGATCGCCCCTCCCATGGTATGTCCCCCACTCCGCATAAACGACGGTTGCAGCACATACCATGAAACAAATTATTCTGCCCTTAATCATTTTGTAGAACACTCCCGTATACCGAGATTATATCCTGCGCCATCGTTTTAACACTAAACGATTCCTGTACCGACTCGCGCCCCTTCCGCCCCAGTGATATTGCCAGATCGCGGTTCGTTAAAACCTCCCGCAGCGTTTCCGCCAAATCATGATATATCAGCCCGCCTCCCGTCATTTCGATCAGTTCCGGGAATGCACCCGCACGGGGTTGCACCACCGGGACACCCGCCGCCATGGCTTCGATAATATAGGATCCAAAGGCCTCTCCCCGCTCGACCGGTACGCACATCACCGACAACGATTTCAGGAACTCCAGCCGCCGTTCACGGCTAAAGTCCTCGATAAATTCCGCATCCTCCGCCAGGCCCAGATTCAACAGTTTTTTCTTAAGGTCGTCCACGTAGCTTCGATCATCGCCAACCCATCCGCCGGATGCCCGGAGCTTTAAGCCCTCCAACCCGGGGAGCGTTTTCAGTTCGATAAAAGCATCCACCAACCGGTCCAGACCCAAGTCTGCATTCATGCGCGAAAGGTATCCCAGCACCGGGGGATTAAAATCAAGTGAAGCCTGTTCGTAGCCCTCCAGGTCGATTCCGATATGGACGATATCGATCAGGTCGCGCGGAATCATCAGCCGTTGGCTCATCTGATCCGCAAACCAATTACTCACCGCCACAAATCGGTCCACATCCCCCGTGCGTGCGCGAATGGCATCCCAACAGGCGCCATCGAACGGCGGATTGATTGCATCCAGCCACCAATCTTCGTCCTGCAGCATGCAGACCACCGGGACATCCAGCGCCGCCTTGATTTCCCCCGCCAATCCGATCAGCAGCGCGTTCGAGACATACACCACATCAGGCCGTTCATGTTCAACCAGCCAACCGATAAGCCGCTCAACCTCCTTGCGCTGGTTGCCCTCCGACCCCTCCAGCATCGAGAGTGTCATAGGGCCCAGTTCCTGAGCCGATGTTGTCCCCTCCATGGCCGCCGCCCGCTTGAGCATCCACTTGGAATCAAACAACCGGTCCAGCCAGCGCGGGGTCTTGCGAAAAAAAGGAACGTGCTGCTGGAGCCAAACATTGATGCCTCCCAAAAAAACCGGCACGTCGTCCTGCACGGGATCGCCATCCGTAAACAAAGGCAGATACATCGGCACCATCACCACATCGATGCCCTGCCGACGCATCGCCTGCACCAGCGCACCGTCGCGCAGGCAGTTCTGGCAATAGAACGTGCCACCCGATCCCGGAACTATATGTACGACTTTCATGTCTGTCTTAGGTGATTATTTTTCCTCTTCCACCCTGAAGGCGAGAGCACCGGTTGGGCAAGCCTCGACGCATTCTTCTGCGGCTTTCCGCAAACCCACCTGTAATAATTCGCCGAACGGCACCGATACCTGCGTATTGAACCCGCGACCGATAAAAGTCAACCCGAGTTCTTCTCCGGCACGCTTTGTAATTTTCACGCACAACCCGCACTTGATGCACTTGCCCGGTTCGAACACAACGGACTCGTTATGCCCGATCAACTGAAGATGCCCACGTTCATCCGCAGGGAACTGGCGCTGATCGGCCCCATACTGCTCCGCATATTTACGGAGCCTGCAACTCACCGGTGCCCGGCAGTCGCAATGCAGGCAACGCGCAGCTTCCACTTGTGGAGCAGGTATCCCTGCCTGCTCACCGACCGAGCAGTTTTTCACCAGCTCTTGCAACTCACTCGCGCGCAGCTTTCCTATCTTTGAATCAAACCGTTCACTGGAATTCGGCGCTTCCCCCTTCAAAAACCGATCCAGTGCGAGGGCAGCGGCCTTGCCGTTGGCCACGGCCTTAACGGCAAGCTTATGCTCTTCCGCATAGAAGGCATCCGCAAAGTGAATGCCGGAAAATTCGGCTTCAGCAAAGACGACACCCGCGAACGTACCGGCCATTTTCTGCATCGAGATGGCCCTGCCCAGTTCAAATATAATACCCGCCTGCTTTAGCCAATCCACCTCGGCATCCAGCACGTCCAGCGGAAGTGCATCGTGGCGACGAAGCGTTCCACCGGCCTGCGGCAACTCATCGAATACGGTGCATGCATAGCCCAGCTGAAAAAGCTTCCATGCCGCCGAAAGACCGGCGGGCCCGGAACCCATCACCGCAACGCTTTTCCCGGTCGCCGACGGCGCTTTCGGCGAAAGCGCCCGACCCGCTACGCGATGCAGATTCCGAATGGTTATTGCTTCATCAACCAGACCACGGCGGCAGCCCTTTTCGCAGGGTGCCGGGCAGACATAACCGAGCGTTTCAGGAATCGCTAGATCACGCCGGGCAATCCACGCCGCCGACTCCATATTGCCGTGTTCGATTTCGCGCAGCATCAGGGGAATATCGAGATGTGCCGGGCAGACCCGCGTACAGGGCGCCTCGCAGTCGCCCACGTGTTCACTCAACAGCAGGTTCAGCATATCACGACGTGCGGTCTGCACATCGTCACACTCCGTGTCGATCTCCATCCCCTCGACGGCCTCGGCCGAACAGGCCGGAATCAGCTGGCCACTTGAGCAGTCTTTCACCACGCACAGCATGCAAGACGTCTCCGGCTCGCACCCTTTTAAAAGACAAAGCGTTGGAATCTCGACAAACACCAGCTCCGCTGCTTCCAGCACCGTTGCACCGTCATCAACCTTGGCAGGCAATCCATTGATTCTAAGTTCAGGCATCTTTACTCCACTACCACCGCATCGACCGGACAGACTTGCCGGCAGTTATCGCACCGGACGCAGAGATCCGGATCAATTTCAAACACCGAATAGAGTTCGCCGGTGATCGCCTCCACCGGACAGTCGACAGCACATTTGGTGCAGCCGATGCAATCGTCGTTGATTGAATAGGTGATCAGCTTCGGGCATTTGCCCGCCGGACAACGACCCTTGATGTGCGCCTCGAATTCTTCGCGGAAATATTTGATCGTCGTCAGCACCGGATTCGGCGCGGTCTTTCCGAGCCCGCACAGACTCTGTGCCTTGACGGTTTTGGCCAGTTGCTCCAGCTTTTCGATATCGCCCGGCTTGCCCCTGCCCTCGCACAACCGCGTCAGAATTTCGAGCATGCGCTTGGTGCCCACACGGCACGGCGTACACTTCCCGCACGACTCACTCTGTGTAAACGACAGGAAATAGTGCGCCATTTCCACCATGCAGTCGGAGTCGTCCAGCACCACAAATCCGCCGGAACCCATCATGGCACCGACTTCGGTAAGGGCTTCGAAATCCACTTTCGTATCGCCCAGCGAAGCAGGAATACACCCACCGGACGGGCCCCCGATCTGCACCGCCTTGAATTCCCGACCGTTGGCGACTCCACCACCGATCTGCTCAACCACCTCGTTGATCGTGATGCCCATCGGCACCTCGATCAATCCGCCCCGCTCAATCTTACCCGCCAACGAAAATACCTTGGTGCCCTTGCTATGCTCCGTCCCGAGCGTCGCGAATGCATCCGGCCCATTACGGATGATCCATGACACAAGCGAGTAGCTCTCGGCATTGTTCACCAAGGTCGGGCATCCATGCAGGCCCTGCTCGGCCGGAAACGGCGGGCGATAGTTCGGCATTCCTCGCCGGCCCTCCAGCGAGGCGATCAACGCCGATTCTTCACCACAGACAAATGCACCGGCCCCTTCGAAAACCCGCAACGTCAACGAATGACCACTACCAAGAATATGATCGCCCAGAAATCCCGCTTTCTCGCAGTCGGCGATGGCCCTGCGCATCCGCTTAACCGCCAGCGGATATTCCGCCCGGACATACAGCACCCCCTCGGTTGCGCCGATGGCGAACGAAGCCACAATCATTCCTTCGATCACACGGTATGGATACGACTCCATGATCATGCGGTCCATGAATGCGCCCGGGTCGCCTTCATCGCCGTTGAGAATGATATATTTCTTCCCTTCCGAAGCCTTGCGGACGATTCCCCACTTGCGCCCCGTTGGGAACCCCCCTCCGCCACGACCGCGCAGGCCGCTCTTTTCGATTTGTGAAATGAGCCAATCGGGATCGTTCTTAAAGAATACACCTTTAAGCGCTTTGAAGCCGCCGAGCCGCTTGTATTCCTCCATATCCGATGGATTCAGCACCCCGCAATGCTCGGTGGCGATATGCTGCTGGCGACCGAGAAAATCCGCCACGGGCTCATCGCGTACGTCGATTAAATAACGTTCAGGTACGTTGCGCGCTTCGTCAGTGTAGATTTTCTTCAGCCAGCTTTCCGTCGCTGAACGAATTTTGATGAATGGGTTGTCCGACCAAAAATGACGCTCAATGATTTCCGGAATATCTTCCGGCTTCACCTTGGCATACAGCACCGGCTCCTCACCGGGAATCACCACCTCTACCAACGGCGTTCGGTGGCACATGCCGACGCATCCGACCGGCTTGATATCAACCTTGCATTTAAGATCGGCGAGTGAATCCTCCAGTGCGTCGCGGATTTTGGCGCTTCCACCCGCTACGCAGCACGACCCCAGCCCAATCCGCACCTCCCCCATTGCGATGCCATCCTCCGACGCCTCAAAGGTCCGAGTCACCCGGTTGGCTTCGTTTTCAAGAAAGTCCGCAATCATGTCCGAGACGGAATCGGTTTTGACATGACCGTAGGTCACCCCATCGATCTGCACGGCGGGAGCCAGTGTACAGCAACCGAGACAGGCTACCTTCTGCACCGTGAAAACGCCTTCGGCATCTGTATCGCCGTCGTCGATTTCGAGGTCATTCAGTACGGCATTATAAACGGCCTCGGCACCCTTGACATGGCAGGCGGTTCCGTCGCAAACGCTGATCATATGTTTGCCGACCGGTGACCGGCGAAACTGCGAGAAGAACGATGAGACGCCTTCAATCTGCGCGGGGGTAATATCGGTTATTTCGCACACTCGCCGCAGCGCAGGCTCCGGCAAATATTTAAAGGCCTTCTGCACAGCCTGGAGAATCGGAATCACTGCCGTCTCGGCAGAGCCGATTTCCCCGACAATCCGATCCACTTCCATAATGTCAAATTCACCATTCATGACTGATTACTGACCGCAAAGACGCTAAGAACATAAGGATTAGGTACGTTGCAACTTTCTACTCTGAGGTGCTGAATAGATGACTCGCCTGAGACCGTCTTTCAGAAGAAACTCATGGAAGTTCACAAGCAATCCCAGAGGCTTCCCTGTTGCCTTTAAATACTTGGTCGTCTGTGCAGTATGCTTTTGAAGCACTCGATCTACCGTCTTCAGCTCGACCACGACTTCACTTCCTAGAAAAAAATCAATGCGACCTTCCCCCACTAAAACCCCTTTAAAATGAATGTTAATTACCTTCTGCCGCTCGTATGGAATTCCTCTCAAATCCATCTCAACCGCTAGAGCATTCTCATAAATCGATTCGTCATACCCCGGCCCAAGCTCTCGATGTACTTCTATCGCCGCATCAATGAACTGCTTAACCAGCTCTTCCTGTCGCTCCGTCGTCTGAGTCATTCCACGTTCCTGTTCTTTGTGCCTTAGCGTCTTTGCGGTTAAACCTATTTCCCAATGCAATAGAGGTTTTCATCACCGCGAATATAGATGCGATTGTTTACGAAAGCCGGCGTGGCATAGACCGGCTCGCCCATCTCAATAGAGGCAACCTCCTTATATTCCGCCGCCGCTTCAAAAATGTGCACAACGCCCTCAAGATCGATGGCATAGATCCGGCCATCAACCCATACGGGCGATGAACTGAACCCTTCATCAAACTCCTGCTCCCAACGGACCGCTCCTGTAGCAGCTTCGAGGCAAACGATATCTCCCGCCGACGTCGCAATAAAGAAGAGGCTTTCCGTTGCAACCGGGCTGGCGATTTCCGGCAGATAGTCATCGTACTGCCACATGATTTCCGGTGTACCGCCCGTCAGCTTGAGTGCGCTGGCCTGCGCATATTCATTGGCCACGAAAACAACATCCCGACCGTTGAATGCGGGAGATGGAGCCACTTCTCCGCCGAGACATTTGACCTGCCAAAGTTGTTTGCCGGAAGAGGGATCATAGGCCGTCACATTTTCTTCATCGTTAAGGATCAATTGCAATCCGGACACGGTTTCAATCAGCGCAGGGCTCGCCCAGGAAATATGCTTTCGCGCCATCTGCCAAACCCGGTCTCCGGTTGAGCCGTCGAATGCCATGACTTTTTGAGAATCCTGGTGGTCATACTGCACAAACAGTCGGATACCATCGCTGATGAGCGATGAGCCCATGCCATATGGATTATCGGGAACCCCTAGGGTTTTTTGCCAGACCGGGTTCCCCTCGAAATCAAATGCAGCCAACTCACCGCTGGCAAAGATGGCAAAAATCCGTTGTCCATCTGTAGCCATGGTCGGGGCGGAATAACCGGTATCCTCCGACACCTCTGGCAGCTCCACAGCGGTTTCCACGGTCTTTGTCCAAAGCGCCTCGCCGGTATCGGCATCGAAACAGAACACCTCCTGCCCTTCCTCATCGGCTCCCGTCAGGAAAAGACGATTTCCCCAGACAATCGGGGAGTTATAACCGGGAACCAGCACCTCCGCTTTCCAAAGGATTCCTTCCCCGCTTCCGATATCCCAGTAAGTGGGAGCATTCGAGAGATGTGCGGCACCGATACCGCCCGGCCCGCGCAGCGATGGCCAGTTGGTTTTCATGGATTCCGAAAGGACAGACTGGAAGGTCTGCCCCACATTTTCTGGAGCACCTGTATGTGGAGTAGGCTTTCCAGCCTGCTCCAAGACCACTGTCAGATCGCTTTGCACCACAAAAGCCAGAAACAGCGAAAGCACAATCAGGAAAATGCCCGTACCGGCCATGAGTTGGCGAAACAGGTTGTTCATTTCCCAATGATCGGCCGGCTTCGTTTTTTTATCCGACGGAAGCTCCGGTTTCCAAAGGCAGGACAACTTGAGCGCAATGAAACAGACGACAGCGGCAACCAGCAGCAGCAGTCCACCGGTTCGACGCTGCTCCTGATTGCTGAAAAATGCCCGGCGGGCATAAAGATCGTAGGTACGAATCTGTTCGATCACGGCTTCATTATCGGCACTCGAACCGGCCAGTTCTTCGCGCAGCTGCAGCAGAGCAGGATCATTCAGCGGATCCATCTTTTGCACCCGCACAAAATCGGCGATCAACAGAATACTGATGATCAGTGAAAGCAGCGCCGCCATCAGCGCCACGCTCTGAGCCACCAATCCCAAAACCGGTCGTTGCTTAAATTCGTCGTTCATCGTGTTGATCCTGTCTAAAAATCATTCCTGCACGGGACAATACTTAAAGCAGCGACCGCAGCTGTAGCAGGTGCCACGGTCGGGTTCGTAATCGGTGCGCTTGCGCAGAATGGAAACGGCGATCAGTTTGCAGCCAATGACCAATCCGATAAATGCACCCAGTCCCTTTCCTCCACGGCCGAATCCGTCTTTGAGCTGCATCGCCTCGGCATAGAGTTCCTCGTTGGGGGTATCGGACGCACGGAAGGTTTCGGATTCAATATTGGTTTCGCTGTAGCGCCCCAACTCTTCGCCGGCCATGCGTTCGGCCAACCGTACGGTCGGATGCATACGCGACAACGGTTCGCGCAACCAACTGCCGACCCCCGTGCCGACAACGATTAGAACGGGCACCAACATAATCAGGATACCAAGCCGCCAGGCCCCCTTATTTCGCGTTTCGGGGGCTTGTTCCGGCAAGGGCTCGGTGATGGCGTTGTAGGGGCACGAGTCGGCACAAAGAGTACATTGAATGCAGTCGGATGGCGTAATGCTGGCGTGCCGGCGAGACAGCTTCGATGCCCAGTTGAGCAGCACGCCATAGGGGCAAAGAAACCGGCAGTAGGGCCGAGCCACAAATAGGCCGAGCACCAGCAGCAGGCCACCGAAGATGAGCATGTTGAAACCGGCTCCCATACGGAAGAAGCCGACAAACGGATCATACTGGCAAATGATAAAACCCGCGCCCATGGCAACGGACAGCATCGCAAGCCCAAGATAGATATAGGGAAAGATCGACAGCACCTTTTCCACGGCCAGCGGCACCTTGACCGGCTTGATGGCGACCGCTTCCTGAATGGCACCGAGAGGGCATACCGCCGCGCAGAAAACACGCCCGAAGAGCAGGGCAAAGATCAAAGGTGCCGCAAAAAAGATAAGCACAGTAAGCGGCACACCGTAGGAGGGATCACAAATGCCCGCCATGATGTTCTGGACCGAGCCCACCGAGCAGACGCAGCCGTTGCGCCAGAAGCCGAAGTAGATCATCGAAAAAAGTGTGAGCAAAAAGATTTCGCGGCGCTTGCGACGCTTCAAAACAAAGATGGTCGCGAGAGTCAGGGTGGCAAGCAGCACCACAATGTCCCACCCCACCATTGCGTTCGACGGCCCGGGCGTGTGAACGGCCGGGTGCTCGTAGCCGCTTGCAAATTCCGGCATCGGAAACCGAAACTCCGCGAACGCAGGACTCACCAACAGGAAGATTCCACACAAAGACACAAAGGCACGAAGACATGTGAATTTTACTGCCTTTGTGGCTTTGTGGCTTCGTGTGAGAACAAATCCAGCCATTAGCTGATTCTCCGTTCCTGATCGGATTTGAGGAGATAAGGTTCGGTGGCGGGAACACGTTTAAAAGCATCGGACGGGCAGGCGCGGGCGATGGCGCATTCGTTGCAGTTGACGCAGCGATCGTGTTTCACCTGCAGATAGAGCGATCCATTGCCAAACACGCCGCATCCCTTCACGCACTTGGCGCAGCCGATGCAGCGCTCCTCATCGATCGTATACTGATAATACGGACGTTCAATAAAAGTACGATTGATGGCTGCAGTCGGACACAACTGATTCTCGGCTCCGGTGTTTCGTTTCTTTGCGTCGGGACGCAGGTAGCCGCCGCACAGGTCGCAGTAGCCGCAAATCGAATAGGAGTGGAAGCATTTCACCGCCGATGGCGCAAGAACGCAATGCGTGGCACAGCGCCCGCACTGGGTGCATTTTTCAGGATCAAGCTGCCAAACGAGTCTGGGCGACCGGCTACGCCCCGCCGAAAGCACCGCCCCGCCAACCAGGACCGCTGCCGCTCCGCGCACAAAATTGCGGCGGTCTTTTTTCTCCATCGGTTTCATTTGATTCCCAAGGCACACTTCCCATCGCTAAACTTTACACAACGACCGCAATACGTGCTGCACGTGAACTTTTCTTCGCGCGAAACCAGCACGGCACAGAGACCGGCGAGACCGGCCAGCACACCGCCGCGCGCGCAACTTTTGATGAAATCCTTGCGGGTTATTATCTTCATCTCTTTTTCTCAAAAATCCGGATTAGATTTTTACTCGGATCAAGCACATGAATACGTCCATTGTCATCCACCGCCACATCGAGGCCGGTCACACCGTCTTCAAACTGGTCGGGGGCGGCAACCACACAACGCAGCGAACCATCCTGGTTGTGGATTTTCACGCGGGGCAATCCCTTTTCGGCGGTAACAAACGTGCCATCGGGCATCAGCGAAAAGTGAGATGGATTGCAGCACCCGCTGAACCCTCCAATGCCCATGGAACTGTTTTCCCACTTCGAAATCGGCATCCCGTCCGGCCGATAGTTTTCCAATGCATGATAGCCGGGGTTGACCGCCCAGAGGGAGCCATCGGTACCGATATCGATATCGAAAAAGGGACTTGGAACAAAAAAACCGCGGACGCCGTTTGCCCCATCTTTTTTGCCGATCTCCAGCGGATCACCGCCGCCCTTCTTATAGCGCCAAATTCGACGGTTCCCGGCATCGGCCACATAGACATACCAGTCATCCACCGCAATGGAAGTGAGGTAGGCCTTTTCGCCCGGCGATGGCCAGGCCGACCGTTTTACCCCCTCGAAAAAAGATTCGACATGGTCCCCCATACCAACAAATACAGTGCCTTCGTCATCGACCGCCATGCAGCTTGGAGATCCTTCAACGGGGAAGGTTTCCCCACCAACCACTTCAATGGCGTTTTCGCCGCCGATATATATTTTTCCATCGGGCGCGATGGCCAGCGCAGCAATATGCTCAATGGTGGGCACAATCGGTTCCACTTCGGCATAGCGAATGAGGGCCGGGTCGACCTTTCGGTAGTCGTCGAGCGAATAGTCAAAGCTCTTCCCCAACTCGGTGCGGTGGCTCTGCCCCAGATAGATCCCCGCGCCAAGAATGAGGACCATAATAAGAATAAACCAAGCCCAGTTTTTTTTGATATTGCTCATTTACCACCTCCCACTTCAATGCAGACCATTCGAGTCGAATCGCGCAGCAGCATGCGGGTTCCCGCAAGTGCGATGGGGCCCCAGGCATCATGGCCATCGAGCACCCGATGCTGCGCAAGCTGCTCATACCCCGCTCGGCTGACGGCAAGCAGGGTCAATGTACCCTCGTCATCGAGGATAAAAAACTTCCCATCCGCGAGCACAAATGGCCCCAACCCGAAGCGATGGGTTTTGCCGCTCGACCAAACCAGCTCGCCGCCCAAGGGATCATAGCAGACAAACTGCCGTTTTAAAGCACCGCCATCTTTGGGCATAATACCGTAAAGCAGGCCGTCGTACATGATTGGAGTCTGTTGTTCACTGGCCAGCCACTCCTTGGGTCCATGCCGGGCCATTTTCCTTGCCACATAGCCCTCGGCCGTCTGGTCGATCTGCACCATCAGGCTGCCCGATCCATAGCCTGCCGTGATGAAAATCCTGTTTCCGGCAACCGGAACCGGCGACGGCGCAACGACGGATGCGCTCCAGGGGATATCCCATAACAGCCGTCCTTCTCCGGAAACCCCGACCATGCCGCCCACGGCCGCATAGACAAACATTTTTTCGCCATGCAGCGTGAGCGGCATGATGGACGAGTGCGACATTTTCCAGCCCTTGGGATTTGGTGTTTTCCAAACCACGTCCCCGGTTGCGCAGTCGACCGCCATCAAAAGTGCATCGGGTCCCCCCGGCGCAAGGATGGCCAACCCGTCATCAATGAGCGGGCATTGCCCGGTGAACCACAGGGGTTCGACGGTGCCATACTCCTTCTGCAAATCGATCCCCCATCGGAATTCACCGGTTTGGGTTTCGACGCACGAAACATGGCACCGGGGCCCCATGGTGACAATGCAATCTTCAGTGACAGCCGGCACCGTACGGGAAAGGCCGTGATTGCGTTTGGCGGGCAGCGCATAGGAGTGCCGCCAGATTTCCTTACCATCGGCCAGCGAAAAACAGCGCAGGGCATCGGCGTGTTTCGTCTCGTCATAATCGAAGAGATACACCCGGCCGTCGAGGACGGCGGGCGCGGCATGTCCTTCACCGAGCTCCACCGACCACAGGATTTCAGGGCCGGTATCCGGCCAGCGCGAGGCCAACGTGTAATCGGCTTTGCTTACATTGTCAAAGTCCGCTCCCCTGAAGCACGGCCATTCACCCGGCAGGTCGGAAGGGACCCCATCAAATATTTCGAGGGTTCCCGTCAGATCCACATTCAGTTCTTCGGCGACCATCCGCTCCGACTCGGGCGGGCCGCCGTCCATTCCCGGCAGGCTACGCACCAGCGCGCGCGAGGGGTCGTACGCCATCCAGCGAGAAAGCAAAATCACCGCAACCCATCCTCCAAGGATAAGGATGGGCACGGCCATGAGCAGACTGGTTGTCTTTGGTTTCACAACAAACGCACCGGAGCGGGAACGCCTCCGCCTACCTTAAGTTAAGGCACTTCATCACGGTATGGTCACGTACGATCAGCTTTCCATTGGACAGCGCAATCGGAGCCCAGGTTTGGCCCTTCTCCGCAACCACCTTGGCCGAAGCCAGCTCATTGAACCCCTTCGGAGTTGCTTCGATCAGGTACAACATGCCCGAACTGCCGTCGAGCCCGATGAGCATGCCATCAGCGACAAGCATGTTGAGGTCATTAAATCTGGGAGCCGATTCAATATCACTGGCATCCCATTTCACCGTGCCATTCAGGTCGATACAAACGAGGCCTTTTCTGGCGCTTTTGACTGTTCCCCCAACGAAAAGGTGTCCATTCGCGAAAACCGGCTGCTCGATTTGGGAAGCGGCATCTTTTGTTTCCATCAACTCTTCAACATCGAAACCGGCGGCACTTTTTTTAAGTTTGATCAGTTTGGAAACGGATTTATATCCTGATGTGATAAACAGCGTGTTTTTATCCACCCTAATTGGATGGGGAATGGGATTGTGGCATTTCCAGCCATCATAGCTCCAAAGCACTTTCCCGTCCTGGGGAGAAAGGGCCAAAACATAGGTCGGGCGAAGCTTCTTCGGCACCGCCGGATCTTTCTTTTTTTTCCGGCGCGTTTTTTTTGGCGGCTTTTCTCCGCCTGCAACCACCAGAATCTGGTCCTCCCCATCCACCGAGATGAGTGAGGGCGAAACAAAACCCGTGCCGGGATGCCCGCTCGTCTTCCAGACTACATCGCCGGAACTCCTGTTCACGGCCACAACGCTTCCCTCGGCCGACATCGGCGCAAGAATGACGAGGTCTCCGTAAAGCAGAGGCGACTGGGCCACACCAAAACCGCCGACCTCCTTGCCGTACTCCTGTTTTAAATTATGCTGCCACTTCAGCTTCCGGGTCTTCAGATCCATACAGACGGCGGTACCAAAGAGGGTTACCGCATAAAGCGAATCTTCGGTCACGGTCGGGGTACCGCGAGTCCCCGGATATTTTTTATTTTTCAGTTCACCCGGATCATCGAACGCGCAGCTCCAAAGTTCTTTTCCCGAATCAAACGCAAAACAACGGATGCTGCTGACCGCATTGGTGTGATCCATAAGGTAGACTTTTCCATCCTTAATGGCCGGCCCGGCATAGCCGGTTGTGACATCGACCGACCAAACTTCCGGAGGGCCTCCTGCCGGCCAGCTTCTGGCGAGCCCGGTTTCCGCCGATGTATTATTGCGTTGCATCCCGCAAAACTGCGGCCAATCGTCGGCATATGCTGCGCCGCCCCAAATCGCCCCTGCAATCAAGCAACCCCAAACATTCTTCATTTTCATCCCCCACTCCCCATGTTCGCGTTAGTCCCCTGGTTTGAAAAAAATATATTCCAAAGTGTAGCCGTTTGGATCGAGAAAATAAAGGCTGGCACCATCCCAGCGTTCGTATGCTTCCTTAACAATCCGAACCCCCTGCTTCTTCAGATGGTCCTGAAACTCGAATACCGCCTCCGAAGAGGCCGCCGCCAGACCAAAATGCGTGAAGGCCTTCCCCCGGTTTTTCGGTCGCATTTCCGCGTTAAACCGCTCGGTGCCGCCCGGATATTGGATCAGCGCCAGCACGTCATCATTTCCTATCTGAAAGAATGCGTCCTGCTTCCGCCGCTCACTCAATTGCAACCCCAACACTTCATTATAAAAACGAATGGACTCATCGAGATCGGACACCGATAGCCCGAAATGGCAGATTCCCTTTATAAATTCACTCATGTTTACCCTCCAGTTGCGCAGAATACCTTTTCAGCGCCTCCAGCGTAAAGATCAGTGGATATAGTTTTTCGGAATACCACAGGCTTGCAAAATACAGTCCGATCGGACTGGCAGGATACGTTGTTCCGTTATCCGTCATTTCAAGCAGACGATCAATGCCCTTGCCCGTCAACCCGGCCGCCAACGCGGTTTCCTCAATGGTGCCGCCCCAGCTCCCATCCGGATTCTGTGCACGATCCATCCAGCGGAAACCCCGCTGCTTCATTTTCCCAACCCGCGGGAACTCGTCCTCCTCCAGCTCCCGCAGCGCCTCCAGCACACGGACGGTACCATAAACCGGGTTTTCATGCATTGGATCCGACTGGCTGCCAAACCATAATGGCAACCACGACCCGTCTCCCCGCTGCTCCCTTTCCAAATACCGGAGCCCCCGATCGATCGACCGCTTCATTTTTTTCCAAAGAAGGGAATCCACATCCTTTCGCCAGGCCAGAAAGGCGCGAATCGCATGCGCCGTTAAATCCGGACAACTGCGATCAAAAGGTAACTTACCCCATCCTTTACAGAACGTCGGAATTCCTCCATCGCGATTCTGCAGTTCCAACAGCCAAAGAATGCCTGCCGGAGCAGACTTTCCAGTCTGCCCTAGCCCATCCAAAGCAATGAGTGCCGCCGCGGTATCATCGGCATCGGGCACGCCTCCCGGTTCATAGGTCCACCCCCATCCGCCGGGTGCGGCATGCGTGAAGGGATGTTCCTTCTTCCATTGGGTTTGCAATAGATGCGCCCGAAGACCGGCCTGCTGCGCATCGGACAAATCATCTTGCAGCACCCGTGCGGAAAGGGCCGTCACCCACGTGGAAAGATTAATATCGATCGGCCAGCTCCCATCTTCCCGCACGGTATTTTCCAGAAAGCGGAAACACGACTGCACCACAGGATGATCCCCAAACCCGGCCCCCACCAGACTCATTCCAACAAAGCCCGGCAGCGGAGCGGCCTCAAGAAATCCGCCGCTCTCGGGCTGGATTTCCTGAAGAATATTCAGCACACGCGAAATCAGTCGATTGCGGATGAATGAAAACCGGGTCGGGTGGTTCACGTGCCGGACCAGTCCGATCGCGATCAATGCCGGCAGTGCATAACTAACGACCGGCAGGCGCAGGAATTTGTAGAAACGATGAGGGAAAACGGCCAGTTCGAACGGGAGTTGCGGGAGAATCGACCAGTCCTCGCCCAGCTTGCCCGACAGCATGCACATGGCTAGAATCGGAACCGAAAAGGTGCGGTCGTCGCCGTAGAATTCCAGAATGGCCCGGGCGACCTCCTGCGGCGACCCAACCTCTTCATCCAATGCACAGCGACACAACAGTGTTGTTGTAAAGTTGCTCGGGCTCTCCGGGCTGTCTCCCCATCCGCCATCGGCATTCCGGTGGTTTTTCAGCCATTGCAGCCCGCGCTCGGCCAACTCCGTCCGTCCCGAGAGCTTCAGCGCAAACGAGGCCACGGATGTGGCCAATGCAGAGCTCGACAACTCACCTTCCCACCGCCCATTGGGCGAGAGTTCAGCGAGTAGCCGCGCCCGGGCATTTCCGATGGCTTGTTCAAGTTCCATAGTCTGATGCCAACGACTTGATTAGGCACCCAATCGTCAGGAGGGCGTAAAAGGTATATTCCACATCTTCAAACTCATCCGCAACATGACCGGAAAAGCCACCGCTTTCACGCCAGAGAGATTCGACATATTTAAAACAGGGTTGCTGAACGGCATCAAGGTTGGTTCCCATACTCGTAAGCGCGAAAATGGCTGTACCGGTAGAGAGCAGATCCGGCTCCGCAATGCCGCCGGTCGGAGCAACCCCTCCCGATTCGACAAAACGGTCGAGCAAGGCTTCTTGGGTTCTGTCGTCCGTCTGACGGTTCACGAGAACGGCTGCGGCCAGACTCGGAGTGGGGTCGGTCGGGGGAACAAGGAGCGGTTCGTCCGGGCAGTCGGCATCCCCCAGATAATCCTCGGCCAGTAATTTAAGGAAGAGATCATAGGCCGAATCGGCGGAATGGTTTTCCAGCCGCCGGAGTAATCGGCTGCGGGTTATTCCCAGCATGGGAAATGCCGTTCGCAACCGGATAAGGCACACCAGATGTATCAGATCAAGCTGGTCTCCCGAGCCAAACGACCGAACATATTTCCAGATGGCCAGGGCCGGAACGGGATAGCCAAGCGCCTTGAGACTCGCCACGGCAAAAACGGTGTAGTAGAGGTCGCTCTCCGCACCCCTTCCCCGGAAGCCCCCATCCCGATTTTTCCGGCTCAGAATGAAGTGGGCTATTTTACTGAGGGAATCCCCCTCCAAAAAGCGGCGCGAACAAGCGGCGGAGCGAATGAGGCGGTCGGAGATCGGCTCCATGGAATTACACCCCACCCAGCATTTTAGCAGTCACTCGGCGAAGCAGGCTTTTCAAGGGTGCGCATTTCATCGGATTGAGCGCGCGAATGGCCTCTTTTTTGTAGTGTTCCATTAATTGAGCCGCCTTTTCCGAGACCATGAGTTCCTCAAAAATATGCCTTAACCGGGGATGCTCGGAAGTCAGTGGCGTCATGGTTGCCTGGTCATTGGCCAAGGCAAGGAGCAGCGATGCACGCAAGTCGGCAACTTCACCGGTTTTGTATTCCTCAAGATCATCGCGAATTTGATAGGCAATACCGAGCGACTCGCTAAACGTTTTCAACGTTTCAACCAGTTCGTTATCCGCACCCGCAGCCATCGCGCCGAGCTCAAGCGAAACCCCGAAGGCGGGCGCCGTTTTGCGTCGGAAAATATCAATGAGTTCTTTAACGGCAAACGGCTTCGGCCGTTCTATTCCATAGAGCTCTTCCCCCTGACCCACACAGAGCATGCGGTGATTTTCAACCGCAACCCGAGTCAACTCCGTCGTATGATTCCGAACGGATGAGATCCAGCGATAACCTTCGCCAACGAGCAGATCACCGGCATTGATGGCCACAGGGATGCCATACTGGCAATGCAGGGTGGGTTCGCCATACCGGAGGTCGTCATTATCCTCAATGTCGTCATGTATGAGCGATGCTTTATGGAAACACTCCACCGCGATGGCGAGGCGCCGGATATCGTCCGGCAGATCCGTTGTGCCGTCGCTGCATGCACTATAGGCACAGGCCAGCAAGAAAGGCCGCCAGCGCTTACCGTCCTTCAGCAACCAATCGTATGCAATCTGCTCGGTGTGGGTTTCGGCAGGCCAATCGTTGTCCCGCGAAAACCATTCATTGATCATTTCATGCACCCGTTCGGTATCGAGCCGGTTTTTCCAGGGCGTACAGGCTTTCAACCTGATCGCATCCCGTACGTGATCGGTGTCAATTTCAGTACCCACACAGCCATCCATGGTGAGCGGAATGGCAAGGCCGGGAATGGCTCCGTCGGCCATGTGCGGGAACGACTTTTCGAGCGCATTAAGGCAACTGACCCCCACAACCGCATCGACCTTGCCCCCCTCAAGTAGCTTAGTCACGACCGTGGAGCCCTCGGCAACGAGCACAACGTAGCCGAGTTCCTCTGCGAGTGATTGAAGCTCGCCAATATCGCACCGTCCGCATTCCGCGCAAAGCAGACCAAACTCATCCATTTCGGCGGGACAGTCCTTAAAGCTGCGCAAGCATTGTGGAAGCAGCAACAAACGACGCTCGTAGGGAATGGAGGCGACGGTCTCGCGCCAGATTTCGTTATTCAACAATACCATCAGATAATCGACCATCCCCGGATGTTCCGAAATATTTTTGGCATGACTACGCAACTCCTCCATTGAAAGCGGCGGCACAAGCTTGTGCTCCGTGGCATAGTTGCACACCGATCGGACCACCTGCTCGCGCTTGGTCAGGTCCGCAGGAACTCCATAAGGCTGATCCGTCTTTTTCATTATCCGTATGCTCCAAAACCAAAGAACCAGTTTTTCTTGGCAAAGCGATAGGCCCAGCTACGCTCGGGGATCTCCTTGCCAGGCTGGTGATGGCTGCAGCATTCACACATATTTTCCAGTTCATCAAAAGCGGTTCCGCGTCCGCTGCTATCCTTGGCACCGCACTTTCGCATAAACAACCCAAGTGTTTCCGGATCATCCATAATGATGCAGCCCCGCGTTAGCTCGCTGCTCATCATTCTGAACCTGGCGAGAAAATCCGATTGGTTGATGCGCTTATACATATCCGTTCCGTCTCCAATATTTTCGCACGCAAACTGCATCGGCGGGCAGGGTTCGATGTCGCCTGCCGGACTGATATGGTTGGCAATGCCTATGGCCGCCGGGCAAAGCGCCCTGCCTTTATCGTCCCAGTAGGCATCGACAACCATCAACGGCGCCTTTAAACGAATATCGACAATAAATCGCCGAAGATCCGTAATCTGATCCTCGTCCAACACCAGTTCGGGCGTCGGCTTCGGGCCAACGGGCCGATAGATATAATACCAGAGATAGTGGACACCCAGCGCCGCAATGTCGTTCACAAATTTTTCAGTCGCCAGATCATGGATATTGGATTTACAGATACTTGTGGCCACCCCGGTAACGAGACGGTTCGCGCGACAGTTGGCCAACGCCATCATGGACTGTTCATACACCTTTTCACCGCCGCGCCGCACATCGCTCACCTCTTCAAGCCCCTCGATGCTGATCAGCGGGCTGATATTGCCGATACGCCGCATTTCCCCTGCCACCGAATCGGTGAGCATCGTGCCATTGGTGAAGAGTAGAAAATAGCAGTCGGGGTGTTTTTCAAACACCTCGAACAAGCCTTCATACAGCAGGGGCTCGCCGCCCAGGATCCCGAAGAAATACGACCCCTGTTTCTTGCACTCATGAATGACGTTATCAAGCGTGTCTGGAGGAATTTCCTTCGGCGGGTTCGACGGCGATACCCAGCAACCCTGACAAGTCAGGTTGCAGGCATTCGTGACGGATAGAAACAGGAAGGCCGGGAAATATTCACCCCGTTTGAGTCGCTTCTGGAATTTTTCTACCGAGCGCATACCCTTGTAGCCAAAGTTATAGGCAAACTTCCATAGCAGACGTTTATCCGGTTCGGTCAGCATCCGCTTCATCAAGGCTGCACTCATCAATTTTCCTCCGAGCACTGTTTTCGTTCGGCAAAGGCTTTTTCAATCTTCTTCTGCTTGAGCAACGACTGCCGCTTCTGTTTGCGGGCATTGAGCGTGGCATAAACATCGTCACCCAATATTTCATCGACGTTGATTTTTACATTGGCCCGACGCACATCTTCGTCGGAAATGTCCGCTCCGTTGATCGGCGATTCACCAACCTTCGGGAAGATAATTGCGGTCTCGGGGCAGATACGGGCACAGGCCGGACAGTTATTCTTACAACGGGAAGGATGGGGGACCCTTACCCGCCCCTCGTCATCTTTTTCATACACACCAAACAGACAAAATTCAAAGCACTGTCCACAGCTGGTGCACCGATCATAGTCAATGACCGGGAACCAGGCGGGGTCGGATTGAGCAGATGGCGTATCGCCCCCCCGGATCGATGGATCACGCAAATTGATGAGTTCGGCATCGACCGGAAGCGGGTGACCAGCAAAACTAAAAAGCGCGCGGACCGCGCGGGGGTGACAGGCATAGACCACAGGCGCATCACCGGAAGCGATTTTCTCAAGTAGAGGGTCTTTCGTAGCGGCCGCCGTGCATAGATCCGGGACAACCACCAGCTGCTCCGGCGGGACGGCGCCAGAAGCACCATCTACATTCTTGAGCAGATGGCGCTCAGCACATTGGCAAACCAGGATGGATTTATTCCCCGACATCAATCGCAACGAGCGTCCCTTTGTCATTCCGGCAGTAAAGGATGCCATTGGCCAAAACCGGCGGCGTCCAGCACAACCGGCTCAACCCGGTTTCAAACCGGGCAACCTCCTCGTAGTCCATCGAAGTCGCCTTTACAAAAAGAAGGGTTCCCCGATCATCCAGCACAATCAACGTTCCATCGGCCGCGATTAGAGACCCGAACCCGATCTTCGTGCTCCATTTTTCTATCCCGCTGACCGCATCGACACAACGGAGGAAACCTTTCTTGTTGTGATTTCCGTCTACCCCGTAGATATGGCCGTCCATGTATACGCTGCTGCTAAACTGATTCCGGAGGGTCTCGTTTTTCCAAACCTTTTCCAATTTACCCGAGGAAAAATCGAACATAGCGCATCCATGTTCATAGCCGGACGAGACAAAGATCTGATCTCCGATAATGAGCGGATCGGCACCGTTGATATCATAATCGGTTTTCCATTCAAAATGGTCGATCTTTTTGCCGGTCCCGGCATCGACAATATACAAACCCGGAGCGGAAAAGAAGGCCGCGCAGCGCTTGTCCTTATGATCGAATACAACTGGCGAAGCATAACTGTGTTTGCCTTTGCTCTTCCATTTCACCTTGCCGGTATTCTTGTCCAACGCCACCCCGGACTTTCCGATATTCAACAGCAGCAGGTCGTTCTCAATAACGGCCGACGTTGAAGTACCCCAACGGAGATTGTCGTTCCTGGTCTTTTTGAGTACATTGCTTTTCCATTTCACCGCACCCGAAGCCGCATCAAAGCAGAAGACGTCACCTTCGCGGCTGACGGTATAGAGGTTCGGCCCCGCAACAACCGGCGTAGCGCGCGGTCCCTTATATTTTCCCGCTTCGCAGGGGTAGCTATACTCCCAGATTTTTTGGCCGGTTTTGGCATCGAGACAGTAGATGGTGTCCTCCCCTTCAGCAGACCCCATGGTGTAAAGCTTTCCGCCCTTGACGCTGACGGAGGAATAGCCCACGCCCAGTTCCTTCTGCCAAATCTTTTTTGCGCCCTTTGGATTCCAGCCCGATTCACTGGAAATACCGTTGGCATTCGGCCCCCTCCATGCACTCCAATCATCCGCAAGACCACTTGCGGACAAAGCCACTGCAACCAGCAGAACAAACCATTGTTTCATGAGCCACCTCCTGCGGAAGCAGGTATTGTTACACCAAAGCGTGTATCTACGCAAAAAGGAACGGACGCAGGGCTAAATAAAGGACAAAATCCCGATAAGAAGAACGCTTCATTCAGGAATTGGCCGCGCGGGGGGCAAAAAACGGCCCGATTGATTTACCGTCTACCGGGGAGGAAAGTCGAAATGTGTTTCAAAGAGTTCGGCCAGCTTTATGGCATACGCTTCCTCATCGGGACCCGTTACCTGAATCGAGACTTCAGCCCCCGGCTCAAGCCCCAGCATGATCAGCTCGAGCGCAGAGGTCAGGTTGCAGGTTCCGGACTTGGCCGTAACAAGAATCTTGCCGGAATAGGACGAGCCTTCCTTGATCAGAATAGCGGACGGACGGCAATGGATACCGGCTTCGTTTTGGATCACTGCTTTTGTCTCAAACATGGTTAATCGATCCCTGCTGGTGTTTCGTTCGTTTCCAAATCTTCATCGAGTGCGTCTTCCAAAAGCTCCTCGTCCCGGTGGGAATGGCGGATCATATCCTTGAAGACCACTTCATTGTTAACGGCATATACATAGGGTTTTGCGGCAACCCTGTAGATCTGCCGCTCTTTTTCAATCATTAGCGCCGCCTCCCGCAAGGCCTCGGAAAGGGTTTCCTTACCCGATGCCGTTCCATAGGCAAAATCGCCCCCCGGGTCTATCGCAATCACAAACACCTTGTTCGCGGGCTCGGATTTATACTGGAGAATGCTGGATCTTGCCTCCTGCGGAATCATCGGAATAAAGACATCGTCAGAAGCACATCCAGCGATCATAACAATAACAAAGGCAGAAAACAACTTAAGCATCATCCTCACGGCGGGTCCTGTTCATTAATTAAACGGACTCTATTTTCTGCCACCGGCATAGTCAACCTAGCATCAGAGCGAAAACGCCACGTCGGCGAAGGAGCGGCCGATCCAATGCTCCGCGCCCCCTCCAGAAGCACGAGTCACCTTGCCTTTGACCACCTCGATCGTTTTCCCGTCTTTTTCCAGCACAAACCTCGGCGTGGCTCCAAGCGTCCAGTCGAGTGATGTTTGCCGCTCAATCAATGGAACGAGTTCGAATTCATTAATCTCCTGCTCCGAC
>CAZWZW010000022.1:21934-27093 GCA_964639125.1 uncultured Verrucomicrobiota bacterium | reverse complement strand
GTTTCCAATAAAAAAGCTTCCAGAAACTGGAAGCTTTTCTTTGTAGCCACTTTTCCGGGAATTGGAAAGGCTAAGCAGACAACAACTGTGTGTTGTGGGACGACTCAAAGCTGGAAATAGCTTCGTCAAACAGAAGCGACTCGGCAATATCATCCAAGCCCTGCAGGAGTTTTTCCTTTACCGCCGGATCAACCTCGAAAGAGAAGTCGATAGTATTGAAAGAAACCTTCTGCTCTTCCAGATTAACCGTTGCCTCCAGCGGCTCGTCGGCAGCGGCCAATTCAAAAATCTGATCAACCTGCTCGCTGCTCATTTGCACGGTCAATACACCATTCTTTGAACAATTATTGCGGAAGATATCGGCGAAACCGGGAATATCCCCCTCCGTCGGGGCGATAACCACTTTAAAGCCCTGCTGGGCAACCGCCCAAACCGCGTGCTCGCGACTGGAGCCGCAGCCAAAATTATTGCGGCCAACCAGAATGGAGGCCCCTTGGGTCTTCGGCTGGTTAAGAATAAATTCCGGGTTATCCGATCCGTCGGCATTGTAGCGCCAGTCCGAAAAGAGCGCAGAACCAAATCCGGTGCGCTTGATTGATTTCAAGTGCTCTTTCGGAATCAAAGCATCTGTATCGATGTTGGCGCGATCCACCGCGCAAACCACTCCAGTGAATGTTTCAAATTTTTCCATAATAAGGGAATTCCTAATTTCTAATCTCTAAATGCTAAACAATACCCAATTCAGGAATGTATCCAATCCCAAAACCGCTACTGGCTTTTCGTTACAATGGCGCCAAAGATCGATGTTAACTCTTGAGCCTCTTGAATCAGAGCGGCGTTCTCATCCGAAACCCACCTGTTATTGCCCGCAGCAATCAGTCGCAACCAATAGCGGCTTTCCTTTGCTTCCTTGCGACTAATTTTGATGCGCATCAGGAAGTCCTTTTTACTCAGCGCTTCATTCGCCTCAATATAGTTGGCTCCAACCGAACCAGAAGAACGCACAACCTGCTTTGCATCCTCAATGTTCGGAATGTCTTTGGGTAGCTTCCTTACAAATGCCCTCACCCGTTTGGCAAATTCAAACGTCCGATCTTCCAAATCGTAGGTTTTAGATTTATCTGATTCGCTCATTCGAATTTGTTTCGAATTTAGAGTTTCGGGTTTAGATATTCAATTCACGGACATCCACAAAATGTCCGTGAATTGCAGCTGCCGCCGCCATGGCCGGGCTAACGAGGTGTGTGCGACCGCCGCGGCCCTGCCGTCCTTCAAAGTTGCGATTGGACGTCGAAGCGCAACGCTCTTGCTCCGTCAGCTTGTCCGGGTTCATGGCCAGGCACATACTGCAACCGGCATAGCGCCATTCGGCCCCCGCTTCGTGAAAGATACGGTCGAGACGCTCGGCTTCAGCCTGGTAACGGACCTTTTCCGACCCCGGAACCACCAGAACGCGCACGCCCTCGGCAACCTGTTTGCCTTCCATGACTTTCGCGGCTTCGCGAAGGTCTTCAATGCGGCCGTTGGTGCAGCTGCCAATAAATACCGTATCAATCTTGATATCCGTCATTTTCATGCCCGGCTCCAGCCCCATGTAGTCGAGTGCGGAACGCACGTCTTCGGGGCTGTATTCCGAAACAGCATCCAGTTGCGGAACCATCTGATTAATGCCGGTCACCATGCCCGGGCTGGTGCCCCAGGTCACCTGCGGCTCAAGCTTCTCAACATCGATGACGAGGGTTTTATCGAATACCGCATCATCGTCCGTAAAGAGTGTCTTCCAGTACTCGATCGCTTCGTCAAGTTCACCGTCTTTCGGAGCAAACGGGCGTTCATCAGCCATAACATAATCAATAGTGGTCTGGTCGGGCGCAATAAGTCCGGAACGGGCACCGGCTTCAATGGCCATGTTGCAGACCGTCAGGCGTCCTTCCATGGAGAGCGATTCAATGGCCTCTCCGCAAAACTCAAAGGCGCAGCCAGTTCCACCTGCCGTGCCGATTTCCCCGCACAATTCCAGCACGAGGTCCTTGGCGGTTACACCGGTCGGAATCGTTCCTTTAAACTCAACCTTGTATTGCTTCGGTTTTTTCTGGCGCAGCGTCTGTGTGGCCAGTACGTGCTCCACTTCAGAGGTGCCGATACCAAAAGCAATCGCGCCAAACGCTCCATGCGTTGCGGTATGCGAATCGCCACAGACAATCGTGGTGCCCGGCAGCGTGATCCCCTGTTCGGGGCCGATAATGTGGACGACGCCCTGCTTGTCGGACTCCATACCATAGAAGGTGATACCGTTTTCCGCACAGTTTTTCGCCAGCGCGTCAACCTGTGCCCTGGCAATCGGATCCGTGATCTCCGTGCGGCTATCGGTGGGTACATTGTGGTCGGTCGTGGCAAACGTGAGTTCCGGATGACGGACCTTGCGGTTTTGAATACGCAGCCCCTCAAACGCCTGCGGACTGGTTACCTCATGTACCAGATGGCGGTCGATATAAAGCAAGACCTCGCCCCCGGCGAGTTCCTTGACAACGTGCTTGTCCCAAATCTTATCAAACAGTGTTTTTCCCATAATGATCACCTAAATTTAACAAACGCGGAATTATAGATACCCCGATCGACCGTGCAAGCCCTATCCGTCGTGTTTTACCTCGTACTGATTAATCCTTATTTGAACAGTGAAAAAAATGCTGTAACCCACCTAAATCCTTGAATCGGTTTATAAACCTGCTAGGTTACTATTCGTTACTTGGCGAAGTATAAGATTATATGAACAAATTCATTGAAACAACCAAAGCCATTTCAGATCCAAACCGCGTGCGGATCTTGATGGCGTTGCGCAATCGGGAGTTGTGCGTCTGCCGGATCATCGAACTGCTCCAACTGGCTCCGTCCACGGTATCCAAGCATTTGACCATTTTGAAACAGGCGGGATTGGTCGAAGGGCGAAAAGAGGGCCGATGGATGCACTATCGCCTGCCGAAGGACAAAGCATCCAACGTCTGGAAAACGCTGGAATGGATTTCCCAGTCATTGGCCGATTCGCCGGAAGTCATAGCCGACCGGAAGCGGGTGGCCGAGATTGTCCAAATCGACATCGAAGAACTAACCCGGATCTATAAGAAATAGGGAACCCCGAATGAAACGAACAATCATCATTACTCGCGCGCTGGTCGCAATTGCAGGCATCGTCACCCTAAAAGCTCACCCGCCCTGCTCGTTGCATATAAAACAATCTAACAGGTAATGTCCATGTTCCTATGGCTGAATAAACTTATAACGAAACTGGTCGAAGGGATCTTCGACATCCCGGTCGACACACAGCTTGGAAGCAGTCTGCATTTCTTTTTCTACGACGCACTCAAGATCCTGATCCTGCTGTCGCTGATGATTTTTGGCATCTCCTATCTGCGCAGCTTTTTCCATCCGCAGAAAACCAAAGCGATGCTCGAACACATCCACGGAACGAAGGCGCATGTTGCGGCATCTCTACTCGGTATTATCACCCCCTTCTGCTCCTGCTCATCCGTCCCCCTCTTTATCGGATTTATCGAGGCACGCATTCCACTGGGCGTGACCTTTTCGTTTCTCGTCACTTCTCCGATTGTCAACGAAGCGGCCTTTGCAATCCTGCTCGCGGCGTTTGGCGTAAAAGTGGCGCTCACCTATGCGGGCATGGGCGTGCTGATCGGCGTGATCAGCGGCATGATTATCGGATGCTTCAACCCGGAAAAATATCTGGAGAAGAAAGCTTTCGATGGAGATGCTTTCAACAAGCTCCGCTCCGATATGACACAGAAGGAACGGCTGGCCTACGCCGCCGGACATGTGGCCGAGATTCTCAAGCGCATCTGGTTCTACCTCCTGATTGGAATCGGCATTGGCGCAGCGATCCACGGCTGGGCACCGGAGGATATTCTCGCCAAATATGCGGGCTCGAAGAATCCGCTGAGCGTGGTAATTGCCGTACTCTGCGGCATCCCGCTTTACTCCAACGCGCTGGGAACCATCCCGATTGCCGAGGCCCTCATTGGTAAAGGCGTCGGACTCGGCACCGCACTCGCTTTCATGATGGCTGTCACAGCCCTGTCCCTGCCGGAACTGGTTTTGCTTCGAAAAGTCATGAAGCCGCGCCTGATTGGCATCTTCGTCGTCACCGCCGCCAGCGGAATTCTGATCGTTGGGTGGATGTTCAATTTACTATTCTAAGGAGATAAGACATGTCCTGTTTCGAGGAAAAAGATGGATATATTATTCTAAATGTACGGGTCGTTCCGCGTGCAGCGAAAGATACCATTCAAGGCCTGCTGGGCGATGCGCTGAAAATACGTATCCAAGCCCCTCCTGTGGAAGGCAAGGCCAATGCCTATCTGGTTAAATTTCTCGCGAAACACTGGAAGATCTCGCGATCCAGCATTGAAATCCTTTCCGGCGGAACGGGACGAAACAAACGGTTGCGTATTACGGGACCAACCGACGAATTGCGCAAAGAGTTGTTGTCAATGAAAGGCGAATAGGACATCAATTAAAGACATGAAAGGTACTATTTCAATTTTAGCTGCAGTACTCCTATTTGGCTGCACCGAACAAAAGCAATCTCAAGACCGGACCAAGCCGCTCGTGTTTGTGAGCATCCCTCCCCAGGCGGGCTTGGTAAAGGCAATTGCTGGAGATCTTGTCGAAGTCCGCACGCTGATCGGCGAAGGGCAATCCCCTCATTCTTACGAACCCACAGCACACCAGCTAATTGCACTGAATGAAACCGATGCTTTCTTCATGATTGGCATTCCTTTCGAAAAACACATCTTAAAAAAAATGGACTCTCTTTATCTCGGCCCGCCTATCGTACAAACACAGAACAATATTGAGTTGAGGGCGATGCCCCATTCTCACCACGGTGAGCACTGCACACACGCCCATGGAGAAAATGATCCGCATGTTTGGCTGAGCCCGACCAACGCGCAAATCATAGCAACATCCATTTTCCAAACCTTGGGAAAAATTGACTCAAAAAACATAGTCCTCTACACACAAAGATACCAGCAGCTCATGGAAGAGCTCCAACAGCTGGACTCGGAAATCAGCACTAAACTCGCCCCGTACAAGGGTTCTCGTATTTATGTCTTTCACCCTTCGTTCGGCTACTTTACCGATGCTTATGG
>CAZWZW010000022.1:0-21834 GCA_964639125.1 uncultured Verrucomicrobiota bacterium | reverse complement strand
AATGAAGCCGCAACCCATCCATATTGAAAACCTGGATTTTTCCTACGGCCCGATCTCCGTATTGGCAGAGGCCAACCTAACGCTTGGCGAAAAGGAGTTTGTCTCCATCGTTGGCCCCAACGGCGGCGGAAAAACCACGTTGCTTAAAATCATACTGGGACTACTGGAACCGCAGTCGGGTTCCATCTCCGTCTTCGGCGCCCCCCCAATGGTTGGAAGAAAATGGATCGGCTATCTACCGCAATACGCCAATCTCGATTCAAAATTTCCCGTCACCGCACTGGACGTGGTGTTGATGGGCCGGCTGGGCAAAGCCCGCACACTCGGCTTCTACACGAAAACCGACCGCGATGCCGCCCGGACCATGCTTGCCCGAGTCGGGCTTGACCGGTTGGGCAACCGCCCGGTGGCGGCACTTTCAGGCGGCCAGCAGCAACGTGTATTGATTGCACGTGCGCTGGTCTCGGATCCCAAGCTGCTACTGCTCGATGAACCGACCTCCAGTCTGGACGACTATGTGGAGCGCGAGCTTTACGATCTATTGCAAGAGCTGAATAGGGAGCTCACGATTGTGGTTGTCTCGCACGACATCGCCTATGTGTCCCGCTATGTGGAAAAGGTGATCTGCGTGAACCGCGAGGTGCATACGCATCCGGTCAGCGAGATCGATGAGAATATTATTCACGATATGTATGGAGAACATGTCCACGCGGTCCGTCATGATCAGGAGCACGGCCATGGCTGATTTTTTCCATGCCCTGCTTCAGCACAGCTTTCTGCAGCATGCCCTGCTGGCCGGCCTGCTCGCCAGCATATCCTGCGGTATCGTTGGAACCTATGTCGTCACACGCCGCATCACCTATCTGGCCGGGGGCATTGCTCACTGCGTGCTCGGCGGCATGGGCTTTGCTCGCTACATGCAGGTGGTCCACGGCTGGTCATTCCTATCCCCCATGCTCGGAGCCATGCTGGCCGCGCTTACCGCCGCCTTTATCATCGGCTGGGTCAACATCCAGGCGAAAGAGCGGATCGATACGGTGATCAGCGCCTTTTGGGGACTGGGCATGGCCGTCGGTATTATGTTCATCTCCAAGACTCCGGGCTACGGCGAGGATCTCATGGCCTACCTGTTTGGCAATATTCTACTCGTTACGCAACGCGACCTGATGATCATCGCGGGTCTTGACCTGTTCATTGCCGGAACCGCCTTGCTGTTTCACAAACAGTTTGTAGCCGTCTGTTTCGACGAGGAGTTTGCACGGCTGCGAGGCATCCATACACAACTGTTCTATTTCTTGATGCTCGCACTTACAGCTTTGACGGTCGTACTACTGGTGTCGGTTGTCGGCATTGTCATGGTCATCGTCCTGCTGACACTCCCGGCCGCCATAGCCGGGCGCTTCTGCCGCCGCATGGGGCCGATGATGGCGCTGGCTGCTGTAATTTGCGCCATCCTGACCGCCGGAGGCTTGGCTGTCAGCTATCAGCCCGACCTCCCCGCCGGCGCAACCATCATTATTCTGGCCGGGCTCGCATATCTGCTAACGCTGAGAATCAAGCCACGCTAACGTTCTCATTTATGAATCCCAGACGATCTGGACTCATATTTTTTTGCCGAAATCACTAAACATTCTTCCTCTTTTATCCGTTCATCACTTCTATGGCATGCCATCTGCTATATAAATAGACCGTGCTCATGCAATTTATCAAAATGAGCAACACACCAGGGAGACCAGTGATGAAACAAACAGTAATTGGAAAAACGTGCTTAAGTCCGCTATCTTTTGGTTCCGTATGCTCATACGAACTTCGCGGGGATTGGTTGATCGGAAAACTCATGGGATGCATTCCGGTAAAGCGTGTCCATGTGAAGAATGTACGCTTTCTCCGACTCGCCACTCGTGATGAACTTTCCCCTCTATACTTGCTTTTAAATTGGCAATACTTTCTGTCTAATCGCCGTACCATTAGCCCGATCTATATCCTGAAAACAGGGAAACACCAACACGTACTCCTAAAGCTCAAAGGCGACATGCACTTTAAACTTCGGCAGGTGCTTGGCCGCAGACAGGAAAAAAGAGGCCATCGAGTGGCCGCATAAACAATCTCCCAAACTACAACAAGAAAGCCCGCCGGTTTGGCGGGCTTTTTTGTATTCCGAACGGTGTGTTTGTTGTTAGCCCTTGATGGCTGCCTGAGCGGCTGCCAAACGGGCAATCGGAACGCGGAACGGTGAACAGCTCACATAGTTGAGGCCGGCCTTCGCGCAAAATTTCACGCTTTCCGGATCTCCACCGTGTTCCCCGCAGATGCCGCACTTCAGACCCGGACGGGTTTCACGGCCACGTTCAACACCAAGCTTGACCAACTGGCCAACACCGGTCTGGTCAAGGTGCTGGAAAGGATCGGAAGGCAGAATCTTCTCGCCCAAATAATCCGGCAGGAAGCTTCCGATGTCATCGCGACTGTAACCGAAGGTCATCTGAGTCAGGTCGTTGGTACCAAAGCTGAAGAACTCGGCGGTTTCGGCAATTTCATCGGCCGTTAATGCAGCACGCGGAATCTCAATCATGGTGCCCACCAGGTATTTCACCTTGGCACCGGCCTTCTCGATAATCGCTTCAGCGTGTTTGCGGACAACCTTTTCCAGAAAGTCCAGTTCGGCCTTGGTTCCGATGAGCGGAATCATGATTTCAGGAAGAACCTTGACCGGTTTCTTTGCCTTGGCCACTTTACAGGCAGCGCCGATGATGGCCTTGGTCTGCATCACGCAAAGTTCTGGATAGGTGATCGACAGGCGGCACCCGCGGTGTCCAAGCATTGGATTGAACTCATGCAAAGATTGCACGCGTTCCGTTACTTTCTTAAGCGGAACGCCGAGGCGTTTGGCCATTTCCTGCTGGTCCTTTTTGGTGTGTGGCACAAACTCATGCAGCGGCGGATCGAGCAAGCGCACCGTTACCGGCAAACCGTCCATCGCCTTGAAAATGCCCTCGAAGTCCTTTTGCTGATGCTTAAGCAACTTGGCCAGCGCAGCTTTACGAGCCTTTTCGTCTTCGGCGAGAATAAACTCGCGAATCGCCCAGATCCGATCTCCTTCGAAGAACATGTGCTCGGTACGGCAGAGGCCGATCCCTTCGGCACCAAATGAACGCGCCGCCTTTGAATCCTTCGGCGTGTCCGCATTGGTGCGAACGTTGATCTTGCGATTAGCGTCCGACCACTTGGAAATCTGCTCGTACATTTTATAGATCGGATCCTTCTTGGCAGCGGCTTTGCCATCGACTACCGCCGAAACAACGGGACTGACCTGAGTTGGGATCTGACCTTCGTAGACACTACCGGTGGAACCGTTCAGGCTGATCCAGTCGCCCTGCTTGAGGACGTTCTTGCCTACCGTGACCGTTTTCTTTTTGTAGTCGATCTTCAGATCGCCAGCACCGCAGATGCAGCATTTTCCCCAACCACGGGCAACCACTGCTGCGTGGGAGGTCATGCCGCCCGTAGAGGTAAGAACGCCTTGCGCCGCCCACATGCCGCCCACATCCTCGGGGCTGGTTTCGTGACGAACAAGCACGACTTTCTCGTCGGCATGTTTTTTAATGGCGGCCTCGGCATCGTGCGCTTCGAAGACAATCTTGCCAACGGCAGCGCCGGGGCCCGCCCGGAAGTCGGCGGGTACAACCTTGGCTATTTTCTCGTCGGAGACACCTCAGAGCCGGGAGCACAGATTTTTCAGATCTTCTCCGGACAGTGTCATCAGCGCTTCCTTCTGCGTCAAAATCTTGGATTGGCTTTCTCCGGTATAAAAATCCTTCCCGGCAGCCATTTCAACGGCCCAGCGAACGCCCGCCAAACCAGTACGCTTGGCATTGCGGGTCTGCAGCATGAAGAGCTTGCCTTCCTGCACGGTGAACTCGACGTCCTGAGGATATTTGTAGTGTTTCTCCAAACGCGCCATGATTTTCTGGAGATCGGTATAAGCCTTTGTCCAGATCTTGGATTCTTCGTTCGGCATGTCGTCGAGATCCTTTGGAGTGCGAATACCCGCAACCACATCCTCGCCCTGCGCGTCGACAAGATATTCGCCCATCGGCTTGCTGTGTCCTGTTCCGCCATCGCGCGTGAAGGCTACGCCGGTTCCGGACTTCGAGCCCATGTTGCCAAAGACCATGGTGCAAATGTTCACTGCCGTACCCAGCAAACCGTTGATCTTATTAATCTGTCGATATTTCTCTGCACGCTCCGAACCCCATGAGCCGAATACGGCACGAATGGAAAGGTCAAGCTGTTCAATCGGATCTTGCGGAAAGGGTTTCTTTACCTTTTTTTGATAAACCTTCTTATAGGTTGCAACCAGTTCCTTGAGCTGATCGGCCGTTAGGTCGGTATCCTCTGCTGCCTTGTACTTTTTCTTGACCGCTTCGAGTTCGACTTCAAAATCGTGGTGAGTCAGGCCGGTATAAGGTCCCATAACCACATCGCCGAACATATCGATAAAGCGACGGTAGCAATCCCATCCGGTACGCTCATTTCCACATTGCTCAATGAATCCCAGTACGGACTTATCGGTCAAACCCAGATTGAGAACGGTATCCATCATGCCGGGCATGGAAACAGCCGCCCCGGAACGGACGGATACGAGCAGTGGATCCTTGGGATCACCGAGCTTCTTCCCCATATTGGTTTCAAGTTTTTTGAGCTGTGTCTTGAGCTGCTTTTCCATTTCCGGAGCATATTTACCGCCGGTCTTCGAATAGTAGGCACAAGCTTCAGTGGAAATCGTTAGCCCCGGGGGCACCGGCAGGTTTGCATTGGCCATTTCAGCCAGATTGGCACCCTTGCCGCCAAGAATCGCCTTCATGCTGCTATCGCCTTCTGTGAGCTCCTTCGAAACTCCATAGAAGTAGACATATTTCTTCTGAGCCATATTTTATTTCTCCTTGTTTTCTAGAATGTATACCGAACAAAAAACAGACTATTTTTAGCATGGCGAAAAATAGAGTCAAGACCACCGCCTATATATTAACCATCAAAGGCATCTTTGCGGCAATCAGGGTCTGAGGCATTCGAAAATCACAAAAAAACAAAGCAGAAAGAATCAATCCAAGAGTCATGCCTGACATGAAAACGGGAACCCTTTACTTTTTTGTTCTTTTCTATTTTACATCTATTAACACCGTATATATACATACACTCATTCTTATAATTTCAAGGAAAGCATGAAATCCCTACTAGCCACTCTATATGTTTCTGCACTATTCCCAGCGCCCAGCGCTCATGCCATATTCAGCAAACTTCAGGGGATAGAAGATGCCCGCATCAGCCAAGTTGAAGTTTCGCGATCCGACCCCTCCTTTATCGCGGTTGCCGCGGGAAACTCGCTTTATACAAGCGAGGACGACGGCTCTCATTTTCAAAAAAGAGCCGTGCTTAAGAACGAGCAGGCAACCCATCTCTTTATCGACCGACACCTTCCATCCACAGTTTATCTGGCCGGCAGCAGACACTGCTATATGATTGGAAAGGACACCCGAAAAATCTTTTCCGCAGCGGGTGATGACACGATCAATTTCATCATAAAACAGAACGGAACGATTTACATAGCCACCAGTGCCGGCCTTTATTATTCCAGCGAATCGCTGCTTGACTGGCAGGCAGTCCCCGGCCTCAGGAACCGAGAGGTCTACTCCTTAGAGGGGTTTGGCGAAAACATTTACCTGACCAGCGACCGAGGGGTTTATCTTTTTCGACCCGATAGCGGAACATTGCGCCGACTCTTTGTCACCCGAGGCGACGAGGAGGGCGAAAGCCTCAAAGCCTATCTGCTCAAAACCGACAAATTGACTCCAACCCGGCTCTGGCTTTGCACGAATAGAGGGGTGTTTTATTCAAGCAACCGCGGAGAGACCTGGCAAAAGTTCTACATTGCCGGTGCCGACCATGTTGCAGTCTACTGCCTGGCCCAGCACCCGCTGGTGAGCAACTGCTTTTATATCTGTACCGATGCCGGATTTTTTAAAGTGAATATTTCCGATAGCACTTGCCAGTCGCTGTTCGAAGGGCTTTCCTCTTCAAAAACAAGATGGGTGGATTTCAGCGCTTCCGGAGAGATTTTTTTGGCGACCGATAGAGGCCTGTTCAGGAACAGGCCCCCCATTGCTTTACGGCCATCGCACAAAAGTGTGGAAGAAATGATAAAAGGAGAGCCGCCGATCCACCGGATCCAGGAAGCCGCCCTGAAATATAATTCAGTGCATCCCGAAAAGGTTAAAAAGTGGAGACAACGACTCAAATACAGGGCGCTGTTTCCCACGGTCAGCGTGGATTACGACAAAACAATTGGCTATAGTGTTAAAAGCGACGGAGAGCACTTTTTCGCCGAAGGGCCCTATGACTGGGGAGTGAAATTGTCCTGGGATATGGGTAATCTTGTATGGAACTCCTACGAAGACGATGTCGACAAGCGCAGCAAGCTTACTACCCAACAGCGAATAGACATACTTGATGATGTCAACCGGCTCTACTTTGAACGCCTGCGTCTTAAGCGGGAGATTGTGGTAGCGGATCAAGGCACCGAGGAAACCGATCTTAAAAAACTAAGGCTGCTTGAACTGACTGCCACTCTCGACGGGTACACCGGTGGATACTTTACCCAGGAACAGGACCTTCTGGATCTGTAGTCACGTTTTGTTTAGCCTCGGCGTTATTCTATTGAAATCATTCCCCCTTTTGTCATCACATCCGGGTTGCGCCGGATCAAGGATTGAAATAGATTCACGCAAGACGAAAACGAGGGCACAGATCCATGTACAAGCGAAGAATAGTAGCGATTGCAATAATCTCTATTCCAATTTTCTCCAGCCTTGGATGGGCCAGTAATGCAGACTCGACAGCACAGCCACCCGCCTTCGAAGTCGGCGAAGAGCTAAACTATAGTCTCGGCTGGCAATTCATCGTGGCGGGTCATGCCACCCTAAAGGTTTTGCCCGACGAGGAATTCAACGGCCAAAAATTGCGCAGCTTCATGATGACGGCCAGAACCACGCCCGTCGTCGATCACCTGTACAAGGTTCGTGACAAACTTTCGTCTCTGACGGAATACGATGTAAGCCGCTCTCAGGGATTTTCCAAAATCCAACGCGAGGGAGACACCAGGCACGATATCTCGGTAGAGTTTGACTGGGAAAAGCTCAACGCCTTTTATTCCGAAACGATTAAGGGCGACAGCCGAGTTACCCCCATCCTGGAAAACACCTTGGATCCGCTTTCCGCCTTCTACTTTGTCCGCATGCAGAAATTTGATGTCGGCTCCGTTATCAAGGGCCCGATGACGGACGGGAAACGATGCAAGGAGGCGGAAATCAAAGTGGTCGCCCGCGAGCGGATCAAAGTGAATGGAAAGAAGTATGACACGTTTAAACTCGTGCCCGACATCAAGGATATCGGAGGCGTATTCAAGAAAAGCAAAAATGCCAAGATTGAAATATGGGTCACCGCTGACCATCGTCACATTCCCGTAAAAATGAAGAGCAAAGTGGTGGTTGGAAGCTTTGTCGCCGAACTGAAAAACTAACCCAACCCCAACCGGCTTCCATTATGACCCCGGTCTTAAACAAATTCCCTATTGCCCCACTGGCGAGTCTTCCCACGCCTATCACTCCACTATTAAAGCTTGGGCATCCGGCGCTGTTCATGAAACAGGATAATCTCAGCGGTCCGATATATGGAGGAAACAAGATTCGCAAACTTGAATTTCTTTTGGGAGAGGCACTGGCGGAGGGACGCAAAAGCGTTATCACTTATGGCGCTGCCGGATCGAATCATGCCCTCGCCACTGCAGTTTGCTGCCGGGAAACAGGGCTCAAGGCCGTTTCCATTCTGGCTCCGCAAGAGACCAGTGAACACGTCCGAAAAAACATTCTCATGGGTCACGCTGTCGGAGCCGAACTGCACTTGTGCCCCGACTACACCGTCTTCCCCGACGCCACGCTCGAAATCTCCGTGCGCTGCAAAACGGAAGATGGAATCAAGCCCTATATTATCCCAGCCGGCGGCACCAACGCCACAGGAGCACTCGGCTTTGTGAATGCCGCGTTCGAAATGGCCGAACAAATCCAGCCCGACGTCATTTATATCCCCATGGGTACAGGCGGAACCCACGCAGGAATACTCGTCGGGCTCAAGTTGGCGGGACTTCCTACCCGGGTGGAGGCCATACGGGTTACCCACCCCTGTTTTCGCAACGAAAGCCACATCAAGGAACTGTGCAACGAAATCAGCACGAAACTCGAAATTGATCCCGTTGTTCAGGATTCCGACATTATCATCCGCGACGAATTTTTTGGCGAAAACTATGGTGTTTCCACCCCCGAAGGGCGCGAAGCCGTCGACCTGTTCCGAACCCTCGAAAACGTCTACCTTGAAAACACCTACACGGGGAAAACCGGAGCGGCCCTGCTCCACGACATTCGTTCCGGCAAGCTGGATGGCCAAACCGTCCTCTACTGGAACACCCTCAACTCACGCGATTTCTCAAATGAGATAGCCAACATCGACTTCCACGACTTGCCGCACCCATTTCACCCCTATTTTTTAGACGTATAATTTTCCGTGTATTTCGCATGTTCCGCGGTTATTTTTCCGGCATGAAAGTTTCGGTTGTCATGCCGGTCTACAATGCCGAAGCCACGGTACTCCATGCACTGGAGAGCCTGCGCGCCCAGACGTTTCAGCCACTGGAAATCATTGTCGTCAACGATGGCTCTACCGACGGCACGATGGATCTGCTGCACCACCAACCCGATATCGTATTGCTCGACCATTCACACCGTGGCATTGCGGCAACGCTCAACGAAGGGCTCACCGCCGCAAGCGGAGACTATATTGCACGAATGGATGCCGATGATTTCTGCCATCCCGCCCGTATCGAAGAACAAGCATCCTATCTAGACCTCTACAATGAAGTCGGACTGGTCGGCTGCCGGGTGGAGTTCGGCGGAAATCGTCAACAGCAAACAGGCTATGCCACCTATGTCGACTGGATCAATGGCTTGATTGAACCCGACGATATCGCGCTTAACCGATTTGTCGAATCCCCTTTTGCCCATCCCTCAGTCATGTTTCGCAGGGAGTTGTTCGAGCAGTTTGGCGCCTACCGCGACGGGCCATTTCCGGAAGACTATGAACTGTGGTTGCGCTGGATCGCCAATGGCGTCAAGACCGCAAAGGTTGATGAGGAACTGCTAACGTGGAACGACCCGCCAGAGCGGCTGTCGCGCACCGACTCGCGCTATAGCATCGATGCCTTCTACAAAATCAAAGCGGAGTATCTATCGTATTGGCTAAAGGAAAACAACCCGCACCATCCCGATTTAATGGTATGGGGAGCCGGACGCGTCACACGAAAACGAGCAGCTGTTTTGGAGCAGTTTGGGGTTCACATCACGGGTTATATCGACTTAAAGGAACGAACGCTTGATAATGGCCTTCGGGTCCTCCATCACGACAACATTCCCACCCCCGACACCTGCTTTATCCTCCCCATGGTCGGCACCCGCGGCGCACGTGAAAAGATCCGGGCATTCCTGGGTAAGCGCGGCTTTGTGGAAGGGCAACACTGCATCTTTGCGGCATGACTTCCGGTCTCGCTGCACCCGCAAAGGCCGCGCAGACGAAATGCGGCAAGAATCTGCATCTATATTAACGCGCGAATCTCTTTTAGTAGCCGGTCTTCAGACTTACCGGAACAGTTGATTATGATATCTGCATAGTTCAGGTAGAGCGGATGGCGTTCTGCGTAAAGGTCATCGAGGGTCATGCCGGGCTGGATGACCACGCCGCGCTCGGAAGTATCACCGATACGCGTCTTAATCTCTAGAACCGGAACATCGAGAAAAATGATTTTGGCCAGGCTTTGCAGGTGCTTCATCGCGGCATCGCAATAGACCGCACTACCGCCGGTGGCAATGACGCAGTTTTCGCAAACGACAGACTTTACCGTTTCGCACTCCAACGTCTGATAGGCCTCCATTCCGTTGGCATCCTGAAAGGTCTGCATGCTTTCGCCGACTCGCGCCTGCACCAGCAGGTCGGTATCGATAAAGCCCATTGAAAGCCACTTGGCCAGCTGTACACCAACGGTGCTTTTCCCGCTGGCCGGCATCCCGATCAACACAATGTTCGATTTATTAACGGACATTCCAACCTTTCGCTTCCTGGTAAATTAAACCGGATAGTCAACGACAGCTCGTTCGCAGACGAGCGGCTTGACGAATTCTACCACTTTCCGATGTTCTGGATGATCAGCATAGGCCTGAAGATCGGACAGACTATGAAACAGCGCGCACAGGACCATATCCTTCGAGGCACCCGTTCCCACCACATCCATTCCGATTTCGATATCAACCAAGCTCGGCACTACGCCCTTCAGCGACTCCAGCTGACGCTTCATTTCCAGCTTATCGGCTTCGGCCACTTCATCCTTAAATTTCCACATCACGATATGCTTAATCATTTGATCGTCCTTTTGTTAAAAATCAACGAAAGTTTAAACACGAAGCTCCCCAAGCACAAAGCTGAAACCAAACATCCTTCGCGGCCTTGAGTATTGGAGTTGAATACTACTCGTCTTCGTAAAGTTCGTTGATGGTGTCCCATGCAACCGGGTCGTCGGTGCGAAGCCGGCACAAAAGGCCATAGTGATAGATCAACAACTGAATATGTTTGGCCTTGAACTCGTTGAAGTTGGCCGTCTCGGCAACCCCCTCGGCCATCATTTCCTTGATGGTCTTTTCGTGAACGCGCTCAATTTCCTTTTCCAGATCATTTCGACCCATCCGGAAAAAACAAGGTGTTTTCAGAAGCAATACCGGTTCATAGTTCAAGCTCTCCAGATCTCTGGCGGTGGACTCGATTTTGTCCGCTGGAGCATCGTGGGGGAATTCCTTTATTACCTTATGCCACAAGCGCTCGCTTTTCATGGTTCTTCGCCTCCCTTCCTACCCCGGAAGTATACCGCGAGCAGCGAAAATGAACAACCGGAAAATCAGTTTCGAAGCAGGCCCTTCCCCGCGTTTTTTCGGCTCTTTTTCAAGGCCTCGTAATCATCTAGGGTGCCTGGGTAGTCGATAATTCCGGTTTCCGTCACTTCAAGAATCCGAGTGGCCAATGTCGCAATAAAGCGATGGTCATGCGAAACAAAGATCAGGGTGTTGGGGAATAGCGAAAGGCCAAAGTTAAGCGCTTCGATGGATTCCAGATCGAGATGGTTGGTCGGCTCATCCAGCGCCAATACATTACCCCCTTCCATCGTCATTTTTGAAATGATCAGACGGGCTTTCTCTCCACCACTGAGTACACCCACCTTTTTCCAGCAGTCTTCGCCACGGAAAAGCATTCTACCCATAAACGAGCGCAACTCGACCTCGGAGGTTGTACTGTCGGCAAAACGATTGAGCCAGTCCAGTGCGCTGGCATCCGAATCAAGAATATCGGATGCATCCTGCGGGAACATCCCGATTTCTATGGTTTCACCAAACTTAACCTCCCCGGTATCACTCGCCAACTGATTACAAAGAATGTTCAGTAGCGTTGTTTTTCCAATCCCGTTCTTGCCAATGATGGCCACACGCTCTTCCGGACCGATCGTGCAGGAAAAGTCGCTGAACAACGTTTTGCCATACGACTTGGAAACCGACTTGGCTTCGATCACGGTGTTGCCGAGTCTTTTTTTAGGGTTGAAGCGAATGAACGGTGAAATCCGGCTACTGGGCTTAAACTTCGTGATCTCCAGTTTATCAAGTGTCTTTTTACGCGAAGTCGCCTGCTTTGCTTTCGAGGCATTGGAACTGAACCGCGAGATAAACGCTTTCAGATCATGCGCCTGCTTTTCGACCTTTTTATTGGCCTTTTCCTGCCGCTCCCGTGCTTCCAGGCTGGCGATGGTGAAGTCGTCATAATTCCCCGGGAACATCCGAATTTCATGATAATCCAAATCGGCGATGTGCGTGCAAACCTGATTGAGGAAGAAGCGGTCGTGCGAGATCGTGACCACCGTTCCTGAGTAACGTTTGAGCAACTCAACCAGCCATTCGATCGAGTCCATATCCAGATGGTTGGTCGGCTCATCGAGCAATAGAATATCCGGCTGGCCAAAAAGAACCTGCGCCAACAGAACACGTAGCTTGAACCCCCCTTGCAACACGGTCATGTTTTGTTCAAACAGATCCTCGGTGAAGCCAAGCCCGACCAGCAGTGTTGCCGCTTCAGCTTCCATGGTGTAGCCGCCGGCATCACCAAACTCTTCTTCAATGTGACCACAACGTTCATTCTCTTCATCGGTCAGCTCGTCTTTCGAGTAGAGATATTCGCGTTCGCAATGCAGCTTCCAAAGCGCTGGATTTCCCATATAAACAGCATCGATAATCGTGTGCTTGTCGAAGGCCGAGTGATCCTGACGGAGATACCCGAGCGTACAATCATTTCCAACCGTAACCACACCCTCGCTCTGATCCTGCTGGCCGGTAAGAATCTTCATGAACGTCGATTTTCCGCAGCCATTGGCCCCGATCAATCCGTAGCGATTGCCCGGCGTAAACTTTACCGAAACGTCCTCAAAAAGGACCGTTTTCCCGAAACGCATCGTAATTTTTGACGTTGAAATCATATGGAAACACCTAAACTAAACTGAACAATTGATAAAGGAGCGCGCTTCTATAGCAAGATATGCATCGAGCGCCTACTGTTAATTACAACCAAGTAATCAGGACTGCGGGGCGGCGATGTTTCGCTGCCGGATAATTTCAAAAAGGCTGACGCCCGTCGCGACGGAGACATTAAGGCACTCCACAAAACCGGCCATAGGAATAGAAAGAAGAAAATCGCATTTATCCTGTGTCAGCCGGCGCATGCCTTTTGCTTCCGATCCCATAACCAGCGCCAGCGGCCCGGTCAGGTCTGTTTCATAAAGATCCTGAGTCCCCTGATGATCCGATGTCCCCGCCACCCATATATTGCGCTTTTTCAGGGCATCTATGGTGCGCGCCAGATTTGTGACGCGGAAAATCGGCGTATGCGTTGCTCCGCCACAGCTGACCGCAATTGCGGTTTCGGTTACCGGAGCGGTCTTATCCTTTGGAATAATCACAGCATCAACACCCGCCCCATTGGCGGAACGCAGGCAGGCTCCCAGATTATGAGGATCCTGAACGCAATCCAGAATCAGAATCAGCGGAACGTTTGCTTTATCCAACAGTGCATCCAGTTCGGACTCCTCCAGAATCAAAGGTTTGGAAGCAGAAGCATGCTTGTTCATCCGAGACCGATGATTGCTCCGCCCAAAATTTGATCCACGTTTCTGAAATTTTTTATTTCCACTATCCATAACTAAGCACCCCTAAAGAAGCCACCTAATATTGAATATTTACCGGAATTTATCCACCGCCATCTTCAACGAATCGACCGGGCATCCCCGAGTGGGAAAAAATGGATACACTCAGATCAAGATTCCGGCGGCGAATGAACCTGAGAGAGCAACAAAGCCAAGGGCATGAGCACATGGGAGGAACGGATAAGGACTTCATGCCAGTTGCCCCACCCGCCATAGGTGATGCGCGCAAAGGCGGTGATTGCCCCCCATGCCGCCATCCAGATTAAGACCATCCGGTTGCGTTCGGGCTTGAAGAACAACAAATGTGCGGCAAGGACGAGGTCGATGGTTCCGATCATATGCAAAAGAGTGAGCGCCGGGGCCTCGCTAAACGATTCCATACCGATGCGTCGAAAGAAGATCAACAGGAAATCAATAAACTGCGGTTCGGCAAAGAGTGCCTTTCGTCCGTGCGCGGCAAACGTAAAGGCAATGGAGACGCGCATGATACGTTCGGCCCAAATCTTCGATTTTTCCGACGATTGAAACAGAAAGATTGCTGCCAGCGGAGTTGCATAGCGCAATGCCCATTCGGCCCAATACAACGAAGGATATTTGGCCGACGGCATGAAGGTTTCCGAGGCCACCTCGGCAAGCATCACCCCAACACCCGCCAAGGCCAACCACCGCACCTTTTTGATCCAGATGCAAACTGTCGACAGAAGCAGCATGGCAATCATTATCCCTTCGACCGACTCGGCAACGGACTCGGTCAAGCCGTTTTCTTCCCATAGAAAGGAAAAGGTTTTGCAGGAAAAGCGATTAAAGCGCCAGGCATAGGCGAGACAGGTCAATGAATAGGTAAAGCAGAGCAACATCGGGACAAGAGTTCCAATGCGCGGAAACTTTACCGAGACCTTCGAGGAGCCCATTTATCTGCGCGGTTTGAATGTGGCGGAATCGACCACTTCGCCCGTATTCAGAATCGTGGAGTAGTGAATCGCGTCGGGCGTGATCTCCAGCATCATGATGTGGTTGCCCTTGGAGGCAAAGGCGTGATCGCCCTGAATATACCACCGGTCCGGCTTGGGGTTGCGCTGCGGTGCGCCATAGCCGCCCTCGCCGAGATAGACAATGCCGTCGGCGGATTCCTGCCCATTGCGGATCGGCACGGTGCGCTTGATGCAATGACCATCGGATTCGAGACCCAGATCGATGTTAAACTCCTCGAAAAGCGGCACCCAGCTCACCTTGGCAGCACTCGGTTTTTTAATGGCAGGAAAGGCGGGTTTGTGGTAGGCGGCGATTTGCCATTTCACCTTGTCTTTTCCAAGCTCAACCAATGCACTGCGAAGAAACTTCTTTTGATCGCCTTCAGCACTGATTTCCGTATTCAGGCAAAGGATGCCGACCGAAGGAGTCAGCCGGCAGGTGTAATAGTCGTTCTTCCCACCGGGGTAGCCATAGGCCTGCCGGAAGATCGGGCTCTTGCCCGGGACATCATGATTCCCGATGATGGGAATAATCGGCAGAAGCCGACCGTCTTCCGTAGTCGTCAGCGCATAGGCCTCCAGCCAGGTTTTCCAAAGAGTCCTTTTGGTGGTTCCGGCATAGTCACCGCCATGAAGGAGCGCGATGATCGACTCGTCTCCTTCAATCAGATCACTGATTTGTGCGCTCATGCTGCGAGCAATGTCGATATGCGTCCGCGAATCGCCGGCATAGATCAGCTTGAACGGCTTATCTCCTGCCGGGGCGGTTTTAAAATGATATTCTCGGCTTATCCCGCCAGCCGTCCGAACCGCGAGGTAGTAAACCGTATCGGGCCGCAGGTTCCGCATCGGAACCTGGTGATAGAACAACTCCGTCGATTCCGTATCGGAAACCCGCCCCTTTGGGTGAAGCTCAACATAGAGTCCAGATTCCTTTACCGGCTCTTCGATAGCATACCTGTCCGGCTGATCCTTGCGTGAAACCGTGTCATAAAGCAATGCAGCATGATCATCGCACTCTGCAGCATCCCAAACCACAACGGCTTCCGTCTGGGGATGGGTCGACCAGACTACCCGCACATTTTCAGCGGCGCTGGAAGACAGCACGGCAGAGAGCATCAATATCAAGGTATTTATAGATTTCATTGCAACAATATGCGTATGCCTACAAGGCATGGCAAGTTTTAATCCAGCAACAGATGAAAAACACGGTTACAAAAAACGGACGCCTGCGAGGACGCCCGTTTATCGACCGGTTGAACTCCGTATTTACTTAATCTTTTCTTCTTTGTGCCAAAGCAGCACCACCGGCGTCGCCACAAAGATGGACGAGTAGGTACCGACCAGAATGCCGATACAGAGCGCCAGCGCAAAATCGTAGACCGCGCCGCCACCAAAAATCAGCAGCATCACGACCGTCAGCAACGTGGTGAACGAGGTCAGCACGGTACGACTGAGGGTCTGATTGATCGAAAGATTGGCAACCTCCATATAGGATTTTCCTTTTTCCAGTTTCAGATCTTCGCGGATACGGTCGAATACCACGATGGTATCGTTGACCGAGTAACCGACAATCGTGAGGAGCGCCGCAATGATCGGCATACTCAGCTCGCGACCAAACGCACAGTAGACTCCCACGGTAATCAGAACGTCATGCGCCAGGGCCGTGATGGCCCCCATGGCGAAGGCAAATTCGAAGCGGATCGAAATGTAGATAATGATTCCGATCAGCGCAAAGATAATGGCATTGATGCCTTTCTTCTTCAGCTCGGCCCCGATTTGGGAACCTACGCTATCGTTTTTGACATCCTTGTAATTGCCGGCAAGACTCTTGACGGCAAGCAACGCCGGTTCGGCTTCCGCGCCGGAAGCGCCCACCTTGACTTCAAGAAATTCCTGCCCGTCGAGGGCGGCCTGATAGGCAATGTTTGCAGAACCGAACCCGGCGTCGGCCAATGCGTTGCGTACGGTTTCGATTTCCTGCTTTTGATCAAACTCGAATGTGATGACCGATCCGCCGGTAAAGTCTACGCCGAAGTTGGTATCGCCCTTCTGGAAGAAGAAGACCCAGGTTCCAAGGATGACCAGAATTGAAACCACCGCAGCAACCTTACGAGCGCCGAGGAAATTAAAGTTGGCATTCTGAAGGAACGGGATGCAACCCATTTTCACCGACTTAAGCATATTCCCATCGGCCAGTGTGTTAAAGAACAGGCGGGTCATGACGAGCACAATAAACATGCTCACAAGAATACCGGCACTCAGGGTGACCGCGAAACCACGGATCGGGCCGGACCCTTGCCAGAAGAGAATAACCGCCGTCAGCAAGGTCGTAACGTTGGCATCGAGAATGGTACTGAACGCCTTGTTATAACCGGCATTGATGGCTCCCGAGATTGATTTCCCGACCTTCCATTCTTCGCGCATGCGCTCGAAAGTCAGTACGTTCGCGTCAACCGCCATACCAACGGTCAGCACGATACCGGCAATACCATAGAGTGTGAGCGTCGGCAGTCCGACCGTGCCCCCTTCCAGCGAGCCGGAAAGAACGCCAAGGAATCCGGCAGCAACCACCATGCCCACAGGCAGGAGCAACAGCACGAACAACAGCGATAAGTTGGCAATGATGCCGGGAACCATGTAGTAGAGCGCCATGAAAACGAGCACGGCGATGCCACCATAGATAATGGCCCTCATACCACTATCGATTGAATCCTGCCCGAGGGTCGGAGCCACGGTACGTTCTTCAACGATTTTCACACGACCCGGCAGCGCACCGGCGCGCAGTACGTTTACGAGGCGGCGGGCTTCCGTTACCGTGAAGCTTCCGGAAATCTCGGCACGGCCGCTCCAGATGGCCTCGTTGATGCGTGGCGCGGAATAGAGTGTGTCGTCAAGAATGATCGCGAGCCGACGATAGGTCCCGTCTTCCGTGGGGCTGTTTTCATCGGTTACCCGACCAAAAGCTTTTTTACCTTCATTATCGAACTCCAGTGAGATTGCGGGAAGCGATGTCATCTGGTCGTATGTAACGAAGGCGTTCTTGACCGTGTCGCCACCGAGCTGACGACGGCGCTCAATAAATTCCGGGCGATAAATGGTGGACCCATCCTGCAGACGGTCCTCCATCAGCATAAAGTCGGCGCGTTTTCCACCGAAGCGCTTGAGGTTCTCAAAGAAGTTCCGATCCAGCTCATTGTCCTGCATGGCGGTACGGTCGCGGACATAATACGGACTGCTACGGTCCTGTCCGACCATCCGGAATCCCTGCGGAACCTGCGATGAAGCAACCAGTTCGGAGACCCATTCTTCGCTCCGCTTGTCTACAAGCTTAAAGGTCAGAACGGCATCGCGCGACATCTGCGCCTTGGCTTCCGCACGCGTATCGGCATCGGCTCCCGGCAGGCGCACCACGATGCGGCTGTCGCCTTCCGGATAGATTTCCGGCTCGGCGGTACCCAGCACGTCAATGCGGTTGCGGATGACTTCCACCGCGATTTCCTGAACCTTCTTTACCTGTTCGCTCAACGCAGCTTCGCTGATGCTTTCCACCGACTCGGCTTCGTCGCTTTCGACCATCTTTTTGGCTACATCCTCGGCGTCGACTTCAACGACAAAACTTGACCCCCCCTTCAGGTCGAGACCCAGCTTAACTTTCTGATCCAGCGGTGTGACCAGTGTAATTGACCAGAGCACAAGGAAGCCCAGCAGCAACCATTTCCAGAGTTTATTTTTATCCATTGTCCTAAACCTTTCTACTTCGACGGTTCAATCTCGGACGGGGTTTCGTCCTTTTCCAATACCTGGGAAATCGCGGACTTGACCACTTCAACCTTGGTATTTTCCGCAATACGAACCACCAGCGTTGATTCTTTCACGTTGGTGATCTGTCCAATAATTCCGCTGGTCAGCAGCACACGGCTTCCGCTTTTCACGTTGGCGATCATTTCCTTGCGTTCTTTTTCGCGGCGGCGCTGTGGCCGGATCATCATGAAATACATGATGGCGAACAGAATCACCATCATAATGGGAAACTGAAACGGCGATCCAGCAGGTGTGGCGGCCGGTGCAGCTTCGGCGATGGTTAGGGGCAGTAAGTTCATCTAATTGTTCTCCTTTACGTTTAAGGTATGTTCCTCAAAAACCACGCGATAGTTGGAGTGGAACTCCTTCCGGAACGCATCGAACGTTCCCTGCTCTATCGCCTTTCTCATATCCTTCATAAATTCCAAGTAGCAATGCAGGTTGTGCATTGTTACCAACCGCAGCCCTAAAATCTCACCCACATTGAGCAGGTGGCGCACATAGGCTCGCGTAAAATTCCTGCACGCATAGCAAGTGCATCCTTCCTCCAACGGGCGGGTATCCTCTCTATAGAGGGCCGCTTTTACAGGGTAGCGTCCGCGCCGCGTCGATACCGTGCCGTTGCGTGCCTGCCGCGTCGGGATCACGCAGTCGAACATATCGACTCCACGAGCAACCGACTCCACCATCTGGGCCATTTCACCCACACCCATCAGATAGCGCGGCTTTTCCACCGGCAGATGATCGACGGTGTCGTCCACCCCCCGCAGGATCAGCTCGTCGGGTTCCCCCACGCTGACACCGCCAATGGCATAGCCCTCGAAATCCATTTCGACGAGCGCCTTGGCGCATTCCTCACGCAAATCAGCATGAACACTGCCCTGAGCAATACCAAAAACAAGCTGGCCTTCCGCCCGGGGCGTATCCCTGCAAATAGCCGCCCAATCTAGGGTTCTGCGCACCGCTTTGCAAGCGTATTCCTTTTCACAGGGATATGGCGGACATTCGTCGAAAACCATAGCAATGTCCGAGCCAAGCTTGCGCTGGATTTCCATGGATTCGCGTGGACCAATGAAATGCTTCCGACCATCGGAATGCGACTGGAACGAGACGCCGTCGTCGGTAATCTTGTTCATGCTGCCGAGGCTGAAGACCTGATAGCCGCCGCTATCCGTCAGAATGGCGCGATCCCAGCCCATAAATTCGTGCAGGCCGCCCATGCGCTCGATCAGGTCCGGGCCGGGGCGATCGTTCAGATGATAGGTATTGCCCAGTAGGATCTCGCAGTCCATCTCGTGCATTTCCTGCGGCGACATGCTCTTGACGGTGGCTTGCGTGCCCACGGGCATGAAAACCGGTGTTTCCACGGTCCCGTGTACCGTGTGCAAACATCCGCGCCGCGCCTTGCAGGAGGGATCGGTGCCCAGCAGTTCGAATTTTCCAATGTTTGGATCAGTCATTAAGTTTCAAGTAATTAAGTGGTTAAGATCAGTAGGAAAGCCCATTACGCATTACTCGTTACGTCCTACTTCACATCTTCGTAAAATTTAGCCTGTGCGGTTTGCATGTAGGGAATGAGCCAAAGAAAGCCAATACCAAAGGTAAAGGCAGCCAGCAACGACCAGCCAATAAAGCGCCAATGCAGGCAGAAATATTTCCATTTGTTGCCCTTCATCATCTCTTTACTACGACCCAGTGCCTCCAGCGGCCCGCACGTTTCGTCGTCGGCGACAATAAAAAAGGCCATGGCATAGCTGAAGGATGCAATGATGCCGGGAATGATGAGAAGCAGCATCCAGAGCAACACAAATAGGGAATAGAGGAAATAAACGCCAAACGATTTCCAGAATCGACGGAACCCGGTAAACAGCGATTCCAGACGAGCCTGTCCTTCCTGGGCAATCACCAGATAAAAGCTGAATAAACCAACTGCAAAAGGTCCAGACACAATGGTTATAGACAGGGCGGCAGCAGAAAATACAGATCCGTAGGCTGCAAGAACATTGCTCTCGCTCCATGCACTAACCACGACAACAAATAAAACCGAGGTTGCCGCCAATAAAAGAAAACTGAGAATTAAGAACGTGTACAGAATATAGCCAAGGATTCCCATGCCCCAATTCCCGGAAAGCGCCAGCCGCGCCTCGGCCATCAACTCCGCGTTGGGCGTTGGGCCAACAGACTCATTTAATTTGGGCTGCTCAAGCTCGTTCGCCTCGCCCAGCAAATCATCTAATCCTGCCATGAAAATATCTCCGAATTGGTACTAAGCTCGAAATAGTGCCGAAATCGGAGATACAAACCAAGCCGGAACAAACTGGAGATTTCAGACGTTTCAACAAATAATGAATCATCAGGGCGCAGGTGAGTGGGAAAATGACCATGAACCATTTATCAACCAAGAAAATTGTTGACTGTCCCAGCGATATCCCTCGGCGGCATTACTTTGAATAACGTCGAATCTGTATGCAGCACCAGACGAAAGCTGAAAAATTAACCGTCCATAATATGGAGAGGCGGTGGACCACGACCAAAAAATAACAGAACCTGCAACGCCATTTATCGTGGCATTACCCACACCTCCCGCTAATGGAACAACGGAATACGTGTTTGTTCCATTGACAAACGACAAACTCTTGCCCACCACATCAGCAAGAATTCCCTGAGTGGCTTGCGGATAATACACTCGTGTACTACGGAAAAATTCTGCTGATTGACCTGGAGATACAGCAAGAACCCAGTCATTGGAAGCGGTCAGCCAATACTGTTTAATAGCCTGTGTCCAGTCCAGCAGGTTTGTCGAACCGTATATGGCAACCTCGCATTGATTGGTACGTCCGGCAACAAGTTGCATGCCAGCAGGTGCATTCGTCAGCGTCAGATGCAACGGAGTCACTTCCGGCAGGGGTTGTGACGATGCATCAAAATTCTGGGCATCGGTTCCGATGCGCAGGATCTGAACTTGATTAATCACCACATCAACCAGCGGCTTGTCTTTCGGTGATCCTGTAGATCCCGTGGTAGCAACAGCCCCAATATTGGTGACAACCCCGATACCATCAACGACATCCCCAAAAACCATATACTTGCTGGGATCAAGATCGGGGTACGGTACCACAGTAATAAAAAACTGGCTTCCATTGCTATCAGGACCGGAATTGGCCATCACCAGCGCACCTGTGTTTGCATAATGGCTGCTATCCGGAACAAACTCGTCGGGAAATGTGTAGCCCGGCCCGCTGGTTCCATTTCCCAGCGGGCAGCCACCCTGGATCATGAAGCCATCAATCACGCGATGGAAAATACGATCCGTATAGAAGGGATCATTGCGAACCGTTCCGTTTTCGGGATCGATCCAGCTTTGCGTACCTTCAGCAAGGCCGATAAAATTGGCGCAGGTCAGCGGGGCCTCGGCATAATCCAGCCGGCAGGTAAAACTCCCCATGGTCGTATCGAATGCCGCATATAGACCGTCAGGCAAAACCGCTCGGGCTGCGCCAGACAGCATCACAACCAACATCATCACTAGTGACCGCACCATCTTCCACCTCATAGATATACAAGAGAAATAGGTATAGCACCATTGCGCACGAAAGCCAATCATTGAAATAATTCCGGTTCTTCTGGGTTTTTTATGGTGGAGGGGCAGCGGCCTCGCTGACCTTCGGT
>CAZWZW010000021.1:0-27119 GCA_964639125.1 uncultured Verrucomicrobiota bacterium | reverse complement strand
GATATCACTATACAAAACACCGTTTCCTTCATTTCCATTCCCGGATCTAGGATTACGGACTTATTTCCGAACCCCGCACCTGCATGGATCGATTACAGGCACAGCACCAAACCCAATGTAATCAATTTCGCAGACCTACTTCTGATGTTCAAAAAGCAGCTCAACCCGGTCCATCACCGGATGAATCTGATCGTTGGATGAATCGGTCGTTCTGAACTCAAACTGAAAGCCAAACCCCTCCGACAGAGAAGCCGTATCAAGTGCAGCGGGATCGACATCGACGATGCGGGCAAACCCGGGCTTCTGGCTATAGGTTTCCTTGACCCGCTGCCAGTCGGTCCACTTATCGATGGTTCCATCGCCATTGGTATCAACGCCGGCGCGGGCTTCGACCGCATCAACCCAGGGGCCGTCGCTGACAAAGTCGGTTTCCTGCTGCATGATGGCGTAGAACTTCCCTTCCGCAAATCCGACACTCGGATCCGGATGGAAGCCTTTTCCAATCTCACCGGAGAAGGAGAACTCCTCGTTTAGGTCGTCGGTGGTAAAGCGAGCCATGCGCATTTCGGATTTTCCCTTGCCAGCCGGATGGTAGTCGGAAAAAAGATGGTAATGTTTACCGACCTTGATCAGGGTGTAGTCCCCGAAAGCATCCTGCTCCGGCTCATGAATCTCATACTTCAGGCCCGGATCTTTATTGGATGAGTGACTGAAATAGGCGAACTCGCCCGTCGGCGTGGTGCGATGGTCGACCGCGGGACCGTGCTCCCCATACTCAAACCCAGTGATACCGTCCGGACTGGAGACATGCCCTGCCAGCGGGGAGTCCCACGAATGTTTGGAGGCATTGATCGGGCTCCAATCTTCGTAGATCATATGGAAGGTTCCGTCCTCATCCCGCAGAATGCCGGCGTCGGAGCCGTCGGACGGATCGTCGAAAACCATGCCCATCTCCTGACCGACCAGACCGTCCTTGAGATCCTCGTCGATCACCAGATGCGGATCCTGATCGTTGGGCTCATCGTAGTAGATGTAGAACTTGCCATCGACATATTCAGCGGTGGTAACCCAGCGCGAATTGGCTACTTTACCAACGTGTTCCCAGTTTTTGAGATCGGTACTGTGCCACGCATGGTAGCCGGTCATGGGGTCTTTCGCGGCCCGTTTCACCTTTTTATAGTATTTTTTCTTCTCATCCTTGCTCATGTCCTCGCGTGGATACTCAATACTGTCTAAATCATTGTATTCAGCCAGGATATAGTAATCCCCCGGCGCCACCGGCAAAAAAACATAGGCATTGCCCATCCCTTTTTTCGGGGTGATGTCATCGATCTGCTCCCAGTTGTCCCAAACCGGGGACTGCTCGAAAACCACACTGTTGAGCTTGCGGGCTTCATCGAACTGTTTCACGACACTGGAATAGACCGCACCGGCTTCAGCAGGTGTGGCATAGCCGTCCTTGAAGTCGAATCCAGCACTCTTGGAACTGGATGCTTTCCATTCCGCTTCGGTATTGATCGTCCAGGCGTGGGCCACGCCCATTCCCGAAATCAAAAGAGAGGTTAAAATACAGCGCTTTTTGTTCATTATAGTTCCTTAGATATTATAGATGTTAAATTCCAGCAGAGCGGGTTTTTGCTTGAACGCGTTTTCGAGAAAACGAAGGCGCAGCTTGGATGTGGTGGTCTTCGGCACCTTCAGGCGGTAGTCCATCCCAATCTCCGTGCCCTCATGCAATGTTTTCCATTCGCCGTCTGCATCGTATTCGATCACAAACTTGCGAGTGGAGCAGTTGCGGATCTGTTCAGCCAGCGAAATATAGTTGAGCTCTACCGGTTTACCGAAGTCGGCAACAACCCAACAATCCCCCTGGCTACTTTTTGCCTGCCACCAGCCCTTGTGCTTCTTGCCTTCGATAAAGTTGCCCATCGAACGGCCCATCAGCGTTTCGAGGCTGTTACGGCCGGTCTGGGATGAGGACGCATCCATGGAGACAATCTTTACTTTATTCTCTTCCTTGACCGGATCAATCACCGGAATGTCCAAGGCATCACCTTCGACGGTCAGAACCACAACGTTGTCGATTGGGTCGACCTGTACCGGGTCCAGTTTGATGCTGATGGATTTGTCGGTCTGCTTCATTTCCACTTTGCCGCCGGCAAGCGCTTCGCAGGCCGTGACCTTGACGGGCAATGCCGGAATTTCGACTTCCGGATTTCCGGTAAACTCCGGCAGGATGTGGAGATAGATCTTGTTATCCTTGCGGCAGGTAACCCCCCACGGGGCAGGCTTGTACGGGCCGCCCTGGGTACCGTAGACGCTATCTCCATTCTTGCGGAGCCATTTGCCGATGAAACGGTACGTTTCTTTTTCGGGTGCATTGATGACTCCGGTCGGCGACGGACCCGTGTTGAGCGCCAAGTTACCGCCGGATCCGATGCACTGGATCAGCAGGCGCAGGCAGTTGCGCGATGTCTTGTAGCGCTTGCCGCCGGTCCATGACCACGCTTCGGAAATCGTCAGGTTGGTTTCCCAGGGGTGACTGATTTCAAAGTGACCGACCTCCTGCTCCGGGTTTTGATAGTCACCGCGCTTTCCTTCGTATCCGGGCATATTGAGCCCCCAACGACTGTTGATCAGGATACCCGGCTGTAGCGTGCGCATCATCTTCAACATGCGCGGCGTGTCCCACTCGTAGTATTTGGTGCCAAGCCCGTCAAAAAAGACCCCGGCAACCGGGCCGTAGTCGGTCAGCAGCTGCTCGAGCTGGGTAAACATGTATTCACGGTAGCGGTCGTTGTTTTCCGTCAGGCAGTCGGGATGGTGCCAATCCGGCTGCGAGTAGTACCAGAAAATCTTGATGCCATATTTATGGCAGGCATCCGCCAGTTCCTTGGCGACATCGCGCCCAAACGGGGTGTTGGTGATTTTGTAGTCGGTATTCTTTGCATCGAACATGCAGAAACCGTCGTGATGCTTGGTGGTAAAGATGAAGTACTTCGCTCCCGTATCCTTTACCATCCGAATCCATTCATCAGCATCGAAATCAACCGGATTGAACTTTTTATAGAGGTTGTCGTATTCCTCCTGCGGAACGCCGCTGCTGGCCTGACGACCCGCCCCCGGACGCGGGCCATTGCGGCCCCAACTGGCAGGCACCTTGGCCAGCGAATACGGCCCCCAGTGCATGAACACGCCATAGCGTGCTGCCTCAAACCATTCCAACGATTCGGGAGCGGCATAGATATAGGGTTTGTACTCGTCAGGAATGACATTGTACTTCACGTCATTCGGGCGAGCCAACACCAGACCGGCGACCAGGCACGTGGTTAAAAGTATCACTCGTTTCATTGTTATCTCCTTTGCAATCATTTCTGTTCGATCCAAACAAGCTGCTCCCACCAATCAGGACCATCGTTCTTCTGGGGCGCGCCCGGTGTGCTGCGGCCATTTTCAACAATTTCAGTCAGCTCGGCTTTAAGCCGCTCAACCACCTCCGGATGACTCTTATAGAGATTGTTCTTTTCGGAGGGATCCGCCTCCAGATCATAGAGCGCATATTTACTCGGCAGTTTATGGAACCTCAGTTTCCACTTCCCATCCCGGAAAGCAAAGCGACCGGAGAAATCATGATGCACCATGCCATTGCGCGAATAGTCTTTCAGTTTGCCTTCCAGCAGGGGCAACATGTTGAAGCTGTCCTCGCCGGCATTTTCGGCAACCTTTTCGCCAACGAGAGCCGCGCAGGTGGCGTAGAGATCGTTCAGGTTGCAAGGCACATCGCACCGGGAGTCCGCCTTAACGACGGCTGGCCAATGCGCAATATAGGGAACACGGTGGCCGCCTTCATCCAGAGAGGCCTTGCGGCCCTTGTAGATAAAACTTGGATGGTGGCCAAACTCCTCCTCCTTTTCCAATGGGAAGGAGGCCTTTGACGCACCGTTGTCAGCCGTGAATACCAGCAACGTGTTTTCCAGCAGACCCTGTTTTTCCAAGGCTTCTACGATCCGGCCGACGCTCCAGTCGGTTTCCTGGATGTAGTCGCCATAGGTGCCGCACTGGCTGGTACCCTTGAATTCGTCGAGTGGCAGCACGGGGGTGTGCGGGGAGTTGAGTGGAAGATAAAGGAAGAAGGGTTTATTCGCCTTCTGTTCTCCAATGAACGCAACCGCCTTTTTGGTAAAGTGTTTCAAGACCAGTTCGGGCCGAAAACCCGGAACCTGCAGACCGGCGCGCATCATAATCTGTTTATTCTCTTTGCTGCCCTGTTTTGGGCGCAGCTCGGTCGGAACAACGGTAACATGATCGTTTTCGAGGAAGGTGTACGGCGGAAAATCGAGGGAGGCACTAATGCCAAACCACGAATCGAATCCGCAATCGACCGGTCCGCCGGAAAACGGCTGGGTGAAGTCGATCTGATCTTCGATGCCTTCGGGTCTCCATTCCGAAATAGTGGTGCCGTCTTTCAGTTTCCAGTTAAGCCCTAAATGCCATTTTCCAATCATGGCCGTCCTGTAGCCATTCCGCTTAAGCAGGTCGGCCACCGTATCCCGGTCGGGAGCGATCACCGCGCGCCCGTAGCCATTGACCACCCGTTCCTTCAGCTCACTGCGCCAATTGTAGCGCCCTGTCATCAGACCATAGCGGGAGGGCGTGCAAACCGCCGCCGACGTATGCGCATCCGTGAAATGCATTCCGGCATGGATCAGCGCATCAAGATTCGGCGTCTTCAGCTTGGCGTCCGGATTGAGCCCCGACACATCCCCTACCCCCATGTCATCGGCCAGAATAAATACGATGTTCGGTTTTCCCCCGGCGGCCAAACCGGCAGACATCACTACGGCCATAAGCAACAATACAATTTTTTTCATTATTTCAGATCCCATTTTAGTTTCGGTTTAAGTTTGTCGAGGTATGCCCTGCGCGATGCCTGTTTCTTCGGAACGGACTCACAGGCCTCGATATAGGGTTCGATCAACGCTTCCGCTACTGCCCGGTCTTTGGCGGTATCATTCCAATGCGCATCGATCGCCTTGTTGAACGGATACTTCGGATCATCTTCCTTGTATTCGGCGCGCAAGCTGCGGAGTTGTTTCTTCAACTTTTTCACGATTTCCGCATACTCGGGATCATCATACAGGTTGTTCATTTCGTGCGGGTCGGTTTTCATATTATACAGTTCCCATGCAAAGGGCGTATCCGGCTGATCCTGCTGCCAATGGGTGCTGTAGTAGAAGATCAGCTTGTACTCCTTGGTGCGGATTGCGATGTTGGCCGGAATCTTGTGATGCACCAGATGCAGCCAATAGTGGTAGTAAGCCGCCTGTTTCCAGCCATCGGGTTCTTTGCCCGTCTCAAGGATGGGGCGGAAGCTTTTGCCCTGCATGTAGTCGGGCGTTGCCACCCCCGCATAGTCCAACAGCATCGGTGCAAAGTCGACATTCTCAATAATTGAACCATTACGCGATCCGGCTTTAATGCCCTTTGGATAGCGGACGATCAGCGGCATGCGCATCGACTCGTCATACGGCCACCGCTTGTCAGTATAATCATGTTCACCAAGATAGAAGCCCTGGTCGCCGGTGTAGACGATCAGGGTGTTATCGTAGAGTCCTTCGGCCTTGAGGTAATCGATCACGCGCTGAACATTATCGTCTACCCCCTTCACACAGCCGAGGTAGGACTTCAGATAGCCCTGATACGCAAGGTGCTTGGCTTCGCGATCGGTGAACTCCGGATTCGGAACCGCATTTTTATCCTTCGCATATTTATCGGAAAAACGGCGAAAGTGGCTGCGACGCCCCACCGATGTACCGATATACGGATACAGCTCACCATGCTTCCCCTTGGTGGCCAACGAACCGTGGTTGCCGTCCGTGTAGAGGGTTGCCGGCTCGGGAATAAACTCGTCTTTAAGGTAATCCTTGTAGCGGGCCGCCGGTTTGAACGGACCGTGCGGTGCCTTGAAATGGAACTTCACGAAGAAAGGCTTCGCCGGATCACGCTTGGTCTTGAACCAGTTGAGCACCGTGTCGGTCACGATATCCGAGCAGTACCCTTCCGACGGTACGATCGTGCCGACGGTATCGCCAAAGGAGCCTTCGATAAACTCAGGATCATCGTATCGCCCCTGCCCAACCAATACCTTGTAATAATCGAAGGCCGACGGGCGCGCTCCGAGGTGCCACTTTCCCACGACCGCGGTCTGGTAGCCGGCCTTGCGCATTTCAAGCGCGAGGTACTGCTTATCCTGCGTCAGTTCTCCACTAAGCGTATACATTTCATTCACTGCGCTGTACTGGCCGGTCATGATACTCGCCCGGCTCGGTACACAGATCGAATTGTTACAGAACACATTGTCGAGCACCATCCCCTCGCTCGCCAGTTTATCAAGGTTCGGCGTCGGGTTGAGCTTGGCCAGACGGCTGCCGTAGCAACCAAACGCCTGCGTCGTATGGTCGTCCGACATGATGAACAAAATATTGGGTTTACCTTCGTCCCGCTGAAGGGAATTGGCCTTCGAGCTGGCCATTATCGAAACAGCAATGCAACCCGTGATGAACGTGGCGATTTGTATTTTTTTCATTTAAATTTCCTTCTGCTTTCCGGCTCGCTTCTTCTTTTTCTGCTTTTTCCCGGCACCTTTCGCCTCCATGGCAGAAAGTTCCTTGAGCACTTCATGCGAAATGCGAATGGCTTCCGCTTCGCTCTTGGGGGTGGTGTTCCAGTGCCGGTCGATGGTGGCCTGGATAAAGGGCGAGTCCTCGTCGGTTTCGTTATAGGTTTCCCGAACCTGCTTAAGCTGTTTCTTAAGATCCTCGATGACCTCGGCATATTCGGGATTTCCATAGAGGTTGTTCATCTCCTTCGGGTCCTTTTTCAGGTCATAGAATTCCCATGCCGGCGGCGTGGTCAGATAGTTGCCCTTTTCGTTGCTGCCGTAGAAAAAGATGAGCTTGTACTGTTTGGTCCGGATACCGAAGTGAGCCGGGTTGTAATGCGCCTTCATGTGCAACCAGTAGCGGTAGTATGTTGCCTTCCGCCAATCTTCGGGCTCCTTGTCGGTTTCAAGGATTCCACGGAAACTGCGGCCATGCATGTAGTCGGGTGTGGCTACGCCCGCGAAATCGAGAATGGTCGGCGCAAAGTCCGTGTTGTTGATCAGCGCATCCGGGCGTTCGCCGGCTGGAATCGACTTCGGATAGCGGATGATGAAAGGCATGCGCATGGATTCCTCATACATCCACCGTTTGTCAGTATAGTCGTGCTCACCCAGCCACATGCCCTGGTCGCCGGTGTAAATGATGACGGTGTTGTCGTAGAGATTGTTAGTCTTGAGATAGTCCACCACCTTCTGGACATTATCATCCACGCCGCGCACACAACGCAGGTAGAGCTTTACATAGCTCTGATAAGCCAGTTTCTGAATCTCTTCGTTAGACAGGCCACTCAGATCCTTGCGCTTGATGAAGCGAACGGCATTACGTAGCGGATTGCGTGCACCAATCGACGAGCCGATATATGGCACCAGCTCGTCATTATGTCCGCGTGTAGCGATCGACCCGTGGTTGCCTCGATCGAACAGGTTTTCGGGATACGGCAACTCTACATCGGCAAGATAGCTGTCAAAGCGCGGTGCATTTTTCCAGGGACCATGCGGTGCCTTGAAATGCAGGCAGAGGAAGAACGGCTTCGACTCATCGCGTTCCGAAATCCACTTGATTCCGGCATCGCCGATAACATCGGATGAATGTCCTTCATGCTGAACGATGTTGTCGGGGAATACGCCCTTGCCCATCTCGCGGAACTCCGGGTCCACGTAGTCGCCCTGCCCGGGCAAAATCTTGTAGAAGTCGAAGGCTGCCGGCTCCTCCTTCAAGTGCCATTTTCCGATGACCGCAGTATTGTAGCCAGCCTTGCGCATTTCGGTGGCAAGATGCTGCTTTTCGGGCGGCAGCCGCGAGGCGTTCACCTTGCACCCGCTGGTCTTTGCATACTGCCCGCTCAGAATCGTTCCACGGCTGGGCACACAAATCGAGTTGATGCAAAACGCATTCTCCAAAACCACTCCTTCCTCGGCGAGCTTGTCGATCGCCGGAGTCGGATTGAATTGTGCGAGCATGGAGCCATACGCTCCGATTGCGGAGGCGGCATGGTCGTCCGCCATGATGAACAGGATGTTCGGCTTTTCGTGCCCCGCTCCCATGGCCATCGCAGCGAGAGAGGCAATAAACGTTGTGAGTAGTTGTTTCTTCATTATTTCAGTCCCATCTTGAATGCCATGTAAAATTTTTGATCCAACGCCAGAGTTTTTTCCATCAATAGACTATTCCCCCGCCGCATGCGGTGCGCACCCTTCGCCATTGCGGTAGCGCTCGAGCAGCGCATCCATCTCATTCACTTTTTCGGAATGCTCGGCATACAGGTTCTTTCGATTAGTCGTTGAGTGAAAAGTCGGGATTGGGTTCGAGCGTGGGCGCACCGATCTCTTCGAGCCAACGATGCAGCTTGCAGATCAGTGCCTGGGTTTTTTCAGGTTGCTCTTTGGCAAGGTCTTTCTTCTCGCCTGGATCGTCACTCAGATTGAATACTTCCGCGGTGTCATACTCGGGATACTCAATCAGCTTGTAGTCGCCGTCATACACGACGTTGCGCCACGAGTCGTACCACAGCTTGGTCTTCTTATTGAACCGCGCGTATTTCGGGAAGAAGCAATAGATTGGCCGATCGGGAAGCTTATTTGCCTTGCCCAGCAAGACCGGGGAAATATCTATGCCATCAAGGATATGATTTTCCGGTGCAGGAAGTCCCGCCATCGACAACAAAGAGGGATAGATATCGACTCCGATAAAGCGTTCGTCCGTTTCCGTTCCCTCCTTTATTTTACCCGGCCATTTAAAAATGTAAGGGACACGCATGCCGCCATCATAAGTGCGGCCTTTGGTGCCTCGATAAGGTCCGACCATATTTTCATTGAACGAACCATTATCGGAAGCAAACACCACCAGTGTATTCTCCACTACGCCGAGTTCCTCCAATGCCTGAAGCAGGCGACCAACCTGATCATCCAGCATCTTGGTCATGGCGGCCAGCATGGGCACATCATCCGGATGCTTGCCGATCCATTTCCTGCCCCTGAGTTTTTCCTCGAAATAGGCCAACACTTCGGGATCGGCCTCCAGCGGCTTGTGGATCAAATAGTATGGCATGAAAAGGAAGAACGGCTGGTTCTTCTTCACCGCGCTTTCCAGAAAACCGATTGCGCGGGTAGTGAGCACCTCTTCCGCCGTCTTGCCCTCGGGAACTTCTACCTGCGGGGTTGTTTTTGCTTTGAAATGCGAAATTTGCGAAACCACCGCATCGTCGAAGCCGTAGTCCGTTGGATGATATCCAGGCTTGGTTTCCGGGCCGATATGCCATTTACCATACATGGCGGTGGCGTAGCCTGCATCCTGGAAAGGCTTGTTGATCAGCGGCGTGGTTGGCGGAACAATCCCGTTGGGAGGAAGAATGAAACGAATCTTGTCCTCAAATCCCGCCTGCCGTTCGGCAACGCGATAGACCCCGGTGCGTGGTGAATATTGCCCCGTTAGCAATACGGCCCGCGACGGCTTGCAGATGGGGAAGGCCGCCAATCCGCCGGTACACTTCATCCCCTGGCGACATAGCCGGTCAAGATTCGGTGTTTCCAACCCATCCGTGCCATAGCAGTTGAGCCCTCCAATACCGAGGTCATCGGCTAAAATAAACACTACATTCGGCTGTTGCTGCTTTGCACCCCGTGCCGAAACCAGTCCCGCAGCCGAAACCCCTGCTGCCTGCATAAATCTACGTCGATTCATCATTTTCACCCGCGCCTTTTTCTACATAACATAACTATATCAAATAACGTTTTTGACACGCCTGAAATGGACACAAAAAAACTTTTTGTTATATATTTGTTATAATGAAAGCTGTGCCGACAAAAGTCGCCCTTCAGCTAACGTTTCTTCTTTTTGGTCTTAAGCGGTTTCCAGTGGTTAACCGGTGTGTACGAGGGATCATTGTAGTCCCCGCCAGCATGGCTGTTTTTCACGCTATCGAAAAAGGCAATCAGCTCGCGCTTCATATGTTCTGTCCGTTCCGGAAACGCGGAGGCTATATCGTTTTCCTCAGCTCGGTCTTTCGACAGGTCATAGAGTTCCCCCGCCGGCATGACGAGCTTGTAACCATCCTTCACCAGAGCCGTGGTTCCGTTGTTGTAGCGAAAGGGAATCGAACGTTCCCGCGCTTCCACCTTGCCCGTCAGGATCGGTAGAATATCCTGACCGTCAAGAGGACGTTCATCGGGCATTTCGTAGTCCACGATTTCTTTAATGGTCGAAAAATAGTCGAGGGTGGAGAGGATGGCGTCCGACTCCGTGCCGGCTTTGATCTGCTTCGGCCAGACGGCAAATGCCGGGACGCGCACGCCGCCATCATAGAGTGCGCGCTTGCGCCCGCGGAGTCCTGCAGTGGTTCCTGCCCTTCGGCCTTCTACTGTTTTCCCTTCGGGTCCGTTGTCGCTGCAGAAGAAAATCAGGGTGTTGTCCGCCACGCCGAGATGGTCGAGCGTATCGCGGATGCGCCCGACCTGCTCATCCATCTCGGTGATGCAGCCATAGAAGTGTGCGGCCTCTCCGTAGCCTTCATACATCTTCAAGTAGTCCGGCCCCGCTTCGATATCCTCGTGCGGGGCATTGAACCAAACCACTGCAAGGAACGGTTTTTGGTCTGCAACCGCTTGTTCGATGAAAGGAACCGCGCGGTCGACCACCACCCGGGCGGCACCGCCCAGCAGGCTTTTGTCGTTGCCGTCGAGCGCCACGCCATTTTCATAGAACGGGTTGTTTTTTGCTCTTTTTCCGAGCCCCGGATTCCAGGTGCATATGGCCGATTCCACCACGAAGGAGGCATCGTAGTCCCGCTCCCACGGCGGTGCAAAATTCAATTCCGGATGGCGTTTCGCCCCTTTCGCGGACATGGTTTTGCTGAGCGTCCCCAAGTGCCATTTTCCAAAGTGCCCGGTCGTGTAGCCTTTTTCCTTCAGGATTTTCGCCAACGTGATTTCCTGGGCCGGGAGGTGGCCTTGATTCGCCCCATAGATACCGAACCGATCATGATGCCGCCCCGTCAGGCACGTTGCACGCGTCGGCGAACAAACCGAACTGCCGGAATAGAAATGCGTCAGCTTGATGCCCTTTTTTACCAAAGCATCCATTTGCGGCGTCTTGATGATCGTATTTCCGTTAAAGCCCGTATCACCATAGCCGAGATCATCAGCCATCATCAGAATAATATTGGGACGTTCCGCCTCCCCTGCTTGCACACCCAAAGCGACCGCTCCTGCAACCATCATCGTTATTAAAATTCTTCTATTCATTTTCTCCCCATACCTTGTTTTAAGCCTGAATATTTACATGCACTATCGTGTTCAGTTCACCGGCGGGAAAAGCTCGAACTCGGCAAACACAAACTTTTTGGTACCGGTGATGCGAAGGCGGATGCAATCCGTCGTCACTGGCTCATCGAAAAATTTCATGGTTTCCCACTTCAGTTTCAATTTTTTAGGCGAGATGGTTTTCCAGCCCTTGGAACCATCAGGGATCTGGATTTCAACCGTATGTTTCGGCACCCATTCATCGCCGCGCGCAACACTGAAGCTGGCAATCTCCACCGGCGCATCAAAGGCGGCCTCCACCCAGAATTCCTTTTCACCCTTTTTCAGAGTGGCTTCCCAATTGGTCGTCGCGTCCTGATCACGCAGATTGTCCAGTTGCTCCGGATGGTGCGAGGCACTCAACTGCGCCTGCATGGTAAGAGAAGCCACGCGTTGAAGTGGCCTGACCGGATATGTTTCGTCGTCAAAGGTCAGCTCTACCGTGGTGACGATTTTTTGACGATCGCCCTTCGGAACATCGACCACAAAACCGTTGGAGGTTGCGCTTGTCTTAACCTTGCCGCCCGACAAAACCATGGCGTGCTTCAGCTTCAGGTTTTCCAGTGCAGGAAATTGCAGCCCACCGGATTTGGGCCACCGAAAAACATGCAGATATACGCGATTGTCCTTACAGGTGGAAACGCCCCAAGGCCCCGGTATATAGGGTCCACCGCGACTGCCGCGAATACTCGTTTCACCATGCACCGCCCACCAGTCGGCCAGCTGCTCAAAGCGTTCCAGCTCCACCGGATTCCACGCGCCATCGCCCATGGGGCCGATGTTGAGCAGCATGTTGCCATCGCCTCCCCAGGTGTAGAGCAGGATTTCCATGAGCTGCTCCAGCGACTTGGAGCCGACGTTTGGATTGTAGCCCCACTGTCCGGTGGTCGTGTGGCAGGCCTGCCACGACTGCTCGCGATTCAGATAACTGATATTGTGCTCCGGCGTATAAAAGTCTGCGGCGGCACCACCCCGGTCGTTCACCATACAATCCGGGTGCAGCTGGCGGATAGTGGCCATCACTTCTTCCGCCGTGTTTCCCCAATTACCCGGCCCAAGACCATCGAAAAAGATTTCATGGATCGGACCATAGTTTTTCAATAACTCATTCATCTGCGCCTTGTACCACTTGATGTAACGCGGATGGTTTTCATCGGAATCACAATCCGGATGGTGCCAGTCCCGCGGCGAATAATAAATGCCGAAATCAATGTCGTTTTCCCGGGCGGCATCGGCCAGCATTTTGGTGATGTCCCTATGATACGGCGTATTCATGATATCGTAGTCGGTGACCGCTGAATCAAACATGGAAAATCCAGCATGGTGCTTGGTAGTGAATACGATATAGCTGATACCGGCGCGCTTCGCGGTCTTCATCATCTGATCAGGATCAAATTTGACCGGGTTGAAGGTTTTGTACTGCACGTCGTACACCTCGGGTTCAAGCTGTGCTTTTTTGTAGGGCTTTCCACCGGTGCGATGACTCGGGCTGTTGCGTGAATGACCCAATTGCTGACCCAGCTGGCTGATCGGGCCCCAGTGGATAAACATGCCGAAGCGTTGATCCTTCCACGCCTCATGCGCTTCCTTGGAGGCGCTCGGAAGTTGGAGCGACTTATCGACCTTGAATTCCTGGATCTCAAAATTATCGTCCACGGCCTGTACGGTTCCAGCTACGGCCGCAAGCAGCCCCATTATAATTGTTTTTTTCAGCATATTTTCTTTCCGGTTTAGTTTAACGAGCAGTTCGGATTCAGTTCCAGTTTCGGCGCGTTGATCGCCTTCAGCCAACGATGAAGTTTTACGATTTGAGCATCACGTTTTTCCGGATTTTTCATGGCGAGGTTTTTTTTCTCCCGGGGGTCTTTATCCAGATTAAACAGCTCATATTCATCGTATTCCGGATATTCGATCAGCTTGTAGTCGCCGTCATAAATCACATTGCGCCACGAGAACGACCATCGTTGATGCTTTTTGTTGAACTGGGCATATTTGGGATAGAAACAGAAAACCTGTCGGTCGGACAAACGCTTGGTTTTACCCGCCAGTAATGGGCTGAGGTCCGCACCGTCCAGTGGATAGGATGTTGGAGCAGCGATGCCCGCCATCGAAAGGAGGGTCGGATAAAGATCCACCCCGATGATCCGTTCATCACAAACGCTGCCCGCCCTGATTCTCCCGGGCCACTTAAAGATATAGGGCACTCGCATGCCGCCATCGTAGGTATCGCCCTTGCGCCCGCGATATTCTCCCACCAAGTTTCGGTCATAGGAACCATTGTCTGAGGTAAACACAACAATCGTTTCTTTCTCCACGCCTAACGCTTTTATTTTGTCCAGCAGTACACCGGAAAAGTCATCGAGCATCTTGGTCATGGCAACGGTAACCTCCAAATCCTTACCGCCCTTCTCGAGTTCGAGGCCGTTCAACTTTTTCTTAAAATGGTCGATATAATCCGGCCGGGCCTCCGCCGGGCCGTGGACCAGAAAATAGGGCATGTAGATAAAGAATGGCTTGTCGGCCTTTACCGATTTTTCCATAAAATCCGATGCCTTTTGGCTGTACAGTTCCTCAATCATCATGCCGTCCGCAAGATCAACCGGCGGGTTTGATTTTGCTTTGTAGTGCGCCCCTGCACTGACGAAGGCCTCATCAAAGCCAAAGCATTCCGCCGGATGGGTCTTTTTGTCATTTGAAACGTGCCACTTGCCATACATGGCGGTGGCGTATCCCGCCTGCTGGAACACGGTCCCTAACGTGATTTTATCCGTGGACAACTGATGATTTTCCGGAATCACGTATTTCGCCTTGTCCGCGTCGCCATAGCGGTCTTTTACACGGTAGATACCGGTGCGCGGACCGTACTGTCCAGATAAGATGGCAGCCCGAGACGGACGGCATGTCGGATAAGCCGCCATGCCATTGAAAAAGTGCATACCTTCCCGGCACAGTCGATCGATATTAGGCGTTTCGATATATTCCGTGCCGTAGCAATGCAAACCACCAATGCCCAAATCATCCGCCAGAATAAAGAGCACGTTTGGTTGTTTCGCCTGCGCCACTGCGACCAACAGGCAACTCAGTCCAATACTGATTTTTTGATGTTTCATTTTTTAATCCTATACCCTTCTTAATTTACTCCGATCCGCCGTTCTTCAGAGATGCCCGGAACAGATCGGTTTCGAGTATTCTTAGTGATGGATGATGGTTACTCGTTAAATTCAATCTTCAAGCGGATAAACCGGCTGTCGGGCGCGGTATCGACATGGTTGGTCACGGCTTCAAAGCCGGGCTCAAGCGATGCGGTGTTCACTTCGGTATGCACATTCGTGCTCCAGCTTCCCGCCAGCAGATTGGTCGCAACCTCCAGCGTGTAGTCCAGCCCGCGTACCACGGCATCGGTCCGGCGGCGATAGACATATTCGACGACATTCGAGCCACCGACATCCACCATTTCACTGGTCGGGGTGATGGAAGGAACTTCTGCTCCGGTCGCAGGATTGCCGCCCAGCGCATATTCCATCAGATTGTTCAAACCGTCATCATCGGCATCGACCAGATAGGCCGAATTAGTTTCTGTCAAACCGTTGGCATTCCACCACTCAGCATAGGCGCTGACAGGTACTGCGGTGCGGATTTCCAACACGGGTGGGTTGGCCCCTTCCGTACTTGATACATCCGCAACCGAGGCGCTCTTCTCGTCGAGCGCGATGCTGAACGTTCCGTTGCCGGTAATGTAGTCGGTAATATCGATCTCGAACCAGGCCCCGGCCGTAGCCGTGCCCGAACCAATCTCAGTAATGAGCGATGGGGGCTTGATGTTCCACGTCGTGTTTTCGTTCCACACATTATCCAGCGCATAGGCCTTGACCGTTGCGGCGAGGTCATTTGAGTAGAGCTTGAGAATGGCCTTGCCCACCGGATCGATCAAACCGCTGACACTGAATTTCACATAGCCGATTCGGGATGCACCTGCGGATAAGGATTTTAAACGGATTCGGTTATCGCCTCCTCTGATCGTACCTGCATTGTTTTCATCAACATAGGTATCTTCAGTAGCCGTGTAGGAAACTGCCGCCGACAGGTTCATCACGTCGATCTCCAAGACGGCGGAGTTGGTTCCATGAACGCTATCGGTCACCTCAACCGTGAAGCTGTTGGAACCTGCATTGCTCACAGCCGGCGTACCGGAGAGCGCTCCGTTGGCGGCCACGCTCAGCCACGCCGGCCCGGAAATTTTGGAGAAGGTCAGCGGATCGGAGTTCGGATCGGTCGCGTTGTCCGCCAGCGTGGTGCCGTAGACCTCGCCGACAATGGCGTCAATCTCGACAACGGGATCGGAGAGGAAGTATGGCAGGGTTGCCGGAAGCGTTGGTTGACGCGCAGGGTAGATATCGTTGCGCGCAAGCAGCGAGGCATCGCCCTCACTCAGAACACGGTTGTAGATGTGCGAATCATCCAGATAGCCGGAAAAATATGCTCCTGTGGCCGTCGTCGAGCCTGACCCGCTCCATACACGGGTGGCGTCGTCCGATCCGCCAAGTGCGGTGCGGAATGCGACATCGCCCAAGGTTGCAACCGTCGTAGATACATTGGTGGAAACCTGACGCGTGTTTCCGTGGAATTTATACCCGGAAAGGCTGCCTGCCCCAAAGGTGGCCGTGATGCTGTACCACTGTTGGGGATTCACCGTCCCCATTTCAACAAATTGTTCCTGCGGCTGGTTCCATACGCCCATCCACAATTTGCTGCCGTCAAGGTAGATGGACATGCCGCTGTCGGCACCGCCCTCTTTATAGAGCACCTGGGTACCGCCCGGCTGGGCCGCCCAGAAATGCAGGTTGACCGAGCGGTTCGAGGTGGAACCAAAGTCGGTGGTTGGAATGTCGATGAAGTCGTTGGTGCCATCAAGAGCAGCAATGCCGTTCGAGACGGAGGACCCGTTCATTAGGATACCGGCATTGTTCGCGCCCTGGCTGGAGATGTCGGTTGCTCCGCTGTCGTAGGTGTAGCCCGCAATGTATCCATTGTCATGGATATACGGCACAGTATCGATATCGCTTCCGATCGTGTCGTAGTCCGCGTCGAACTCGGTACTCGACGTTCCCATTGGCCAGGTCTGAGCCGCGATCTCAACAATATTGGTTACCCCGTCCTTGTCCCAGTCGGTGGTGGCATCGTCGCCCTTAACAGAAATATCGTCGAGCGGGTTGATGCGAAGAATGCGCTCCCAGATATTGACTATGCCATCGTTCTCCTCATCAACCAGCGCGTCGGAGGGATCGGTCGGGTCGAAGCGGTGCGGTGAGGTCAACGTGTCGTCGCCCCATTTGACGGCGTTGAGCATTTCCCACGCGTTATCCATGCCGTCGCCATCAAAGTCGGCCCGAATACTGAGATCGTCCATCGGATCGCCATCGGCCGGATCGAGCGGATCGAAGATGTCCATGGTACATTCATAGGTGTCGAGAATGTTGTCCCCGTCGGTGTCGGACAAATACGGATTGGTTCCGTATATATTGATTTCATCGGCCGTGGAGATCTGGTCGCCATCCGGATCGGTTCCATCAGCGGTTCCCTGGCGGTTCATGGCCTCGAGAACGGTACGCATACCCGGCCGCCAGCCGGCACCCTTGGTAAAGTTGTAGTTGTTGAAGCTCAGCCATGTGATACGGATTGGAAGTTCTGCCGAGTCGCACATATCGTAAAGATCTTCGACGTAGCGTACGCGGTTCTGAATATATTCATCGTGCCGCGAGTTGGAGTCGGTCGGACGAACGGCGCTCATGATCAGCGGAACGTTATTCGAGGCAACCCACGCCTGTGCCGCGGTGAGGTTATCGCGCACAATCTGTTTGTCGGCCTCGAGAAAATAGCCGCGTCCGCCGGCAAAACTCTTGTGAAAATCGGAGAACCAGTAGTCGCCCGAGCTCGTATCAATCCCATCGCCAGCATCATGGTCTCCGTAGGGGAAGGACATTTCCGTAAGCCGGAAAACATTGTTCAGGCTCGGCGGCGGATAGATCAGCATACGGCCTGGATCAACGAGGCGAACTTGCTTGGTGACGTTGCTGTGGAATGCGTCGAGATCGGGCGCGCTGCCCATAAAACTGTTGCCGCCGGTTTCGAGAAACATATGGTAGGCGAGGCGGTGCGACTTGTACTTGCAGTGGTCGAGCACATTGGTCCACCAGTCGAAATGCTCGGCGGCGTAGGCGTCGCGCCACGCCTGCGTGTCGTTGTCGGGATTTTTGGGAACGGCGTCTTCGTACACTGAATTGCCTTTGTTTCCAATATGGCAGTACATGCCGTGGCGGGAAATCTGCTCGATCCAGCGGTCGAGCAACTGGTAGTAGTTCGGGTTGTTGGCCGGCGTGTTCGGAGTCAGCTTATCCGACAGCAAACGGCCGATGTGCATGCGGATGTGGCCGAAGCCCGCCTTTTTGATCTGAATGGTATCCACTTCCGGAATCGGATCCTTATCGGAATCGGCCTCGACGATCAGGCCCGGGCCCATCGCATCGACATATTCGACATTCGTGAACGGTTCGTCCGGCGGGGCGGTCAACGTGCCGCCCTGCAGGCCATAGACGGCTGAAACGGTGTTGTTGTCGATATCGGTCACATCAATCTTGACCCACTGGTTGGAAGGCTTGCGATAGAACCAGATATCGTGCCAGAACTCCTGCGCGGGTTCGGCATTCCACTGACCGGCGTTTGGCTCGGATGCCTGTTCAAGATACTTGTAGGAAAAGGAGCCCTGCGTCAGCGATACCGAAGCAATCGCCTCAATGCGGATATGATCGGAGTTGATGGCCGTGTTGACTTCGGCGGTCACATTCGATCCGGCGCGATCGGTCACGACGATTTCGGGGGTAACGCTTGCCACATCAATCTCCAATGTGGCCGTGTCAAATGCCCCGCTTGTGTTCTCGGCCTTGATGGTAAAGCTGTTGGCGCCGAGCGTATCCGGTGTTCCGACAATGTCACCATTGACGCGGACGGCCAGCCACTCAGGGCCTGAAATCTTGGAATAGGTCAGCGTATCGCCGTTCGGATCAGTGGCCGTACCGGCAAGGGAATCTTTGTACTCGATATAAAGTTTTGCGCTGTCGGAAATTGGATCCGTGTTGAACGAGGGCGGCGGCGGAACATAGTCTGTTGTGACTTCAAGGTAGGATGTAAAGTCGGCTTCCTTGCTGTCCAGCTTGGTAACGGCATTGTCTTGCTCGTCCAACGCAATGCTGTACGTACCATCGGCAGTCATATAACCGGTGATATCGATTTCAAACCAATTTCCGGCCACTGCGGTGCCGGTGCCGATTTCGGAGCCGAATGCCGGGCGGGTATTCCATGTGATGCCCGTTTCCGTCCAGCTGTTGTCGCCAATGGCATAGGCCTTGATCGGAGCCGCCGAATTATTGGAATGAAGTTTGAGTTTTACGGAGGTGACATTCCCCAGCAGGCCGCTGACATCAAACTTCAAGTAGGGAATTCGTGAGAAACCGCTGCTGGAATTGCGTAGCGTCAGATTGCTTTCGCCTCCAAAATTATCCGCGGTTTTGTTGGCCTGCACATAGGTGTCCGCCACGCACGCATGCGTAGTCGTCTGGGCGGCGAATGACGCCGGTGTGATCGCACAGATAGATAATAAAGATATGAATACAGCTGGCTTTTTAATCATGATCAATCCCTCTTTTTATCATTCATGATTTACATGATGGTGGACCGACGAAGCTTGAGAGGATCGCCGGCCCACACATCGCTTTGATTACATTGAACTTATATAACCATCGTGTATTAGCTCAGAATACGCCGACGCACGAACAGCATGCCCGCGCCAATCAGACCAAACATACTCATCGTGGCTGGTTCCGGAATCACGGTCCAGACTTCGGTGTTGCCGGTTCCAGCATCATATTTAGAGACCAGATAATCGCTTCCAGCCGCGAACGACTGATCGTAGTCCACACCCAACGTAAGCGTGGTAATATCCACAATTCCGGCACCCCATGAGTACGTTCCGTCCCCAGCCAAGGTGGCTACATCAGCCGTATGGTCGCCTTCCCAGGCCAGCAGACCGTTAGCGGAAAAGTGCATGTTGGTATAGGAATCCAACGTGGCAGCCGACAGCAGATTCAACGTTCCGTTTTCACCGATAACAACCTTATCCGCGGAAACCGTTCCGCCATTCAGGTTCGCTACTCCGGAAAACCCGGAGGCTGATTTAACACTAAGGGTACCAACGGTTAAATCTCCGGCACCACTTACCGTCAGCGTTCCATTGCCTCCGATGCCCACTCTTAGAGTGTCACCTACTGTTGCCGTTCCAGCGGAGATATTAACCGCTCCAGTACCTCCAGTAGGAACCCCGGATACCAATCTTCCACCGACTGTAAGGTGTCCAACCGTACTCAAGGTTCCGCCAAACACGTTCAGTGTGCCGTCAGCACTACCTTCGCGGCCCAGAGCAATGTCGTCGTTACTAGAAAAGCTACCGGAGTTCAGGTTAACCACACCGGCACCTTTATAACCAATCGCGTGATTTCCGCCATTAATGGTTAAAGCTCCACCATTAATATTAATGGTACCGCTATCGGTTCCTGCAAAGGCAGCGATGCGCATCTGATTAATGGTAACCGACCCACCGCTGTTTATCGCCAGCGTGGTCCCACTCGAATTACGCCCTAGTTCCAGCTTGTTTACGGTTCCGGCAATGGCGGTGTTGATGATGGCCCCCTCGCCATTGTTATCGAAGCGAGCGGTATCTGCAGTTGGCAGTATTCCGAGGCTCCAGTTCGCGGTATTCGTCCAGTTTCCACTGGCCCCGCCTGTCCATTTATCGGTGCCAGCCATCGCCGAGCCAGCCACCATGGCTGCTATCGTGACGACTAGTCCTATTTTTTTGGTTTTCATTTACTTCTCCTTGTTGTTGTAAAGGGATACCCCGAAGCCCACTAAGGGCTTCGGGCATTATTCACCAGCTCTACTCTGTGTATTTGATTTCCAGACCGATAAACTTCGTATTCAGATCAGTCGGGATGAGGTTGGTCACGGCTTCCACTCCAAGGCCAGGAGAGTTTGTATTCCAGAGACCAGTGGCCACTTCCGGATCGGGAGTGACTGCGGACCAAACAGGAGCAAAGACCAGATCGTTGTCCTGCTGCACGGTATAACTCAGGCCGACGGGGATGGTTTCCAGTCGCGGATAGACGTAGACCAAGTTGGTTCCGGTTGTGTCCAGACCTAGAGATCTTGGCTTGCGAACGAGGCTGTTTGGATCGGTGGGATCCGCCTTCACGCCCCATTCGTGAACGTTGCTGAAGCCGTCACCATCATGGTCATCGGTCGGCAGTTCGTTGTAGATGTTCCAGCCATCTGCCCACATCTGGAACGCCGTGGGCTGTTGACCCTTGGTGATCTTCCATGAGAACATGTAGAAGCTCTTGAGGTGATCGCAGAAGAAACCAACGGCATCAACAGCGGTAAGGCTGCTGGATGAAACCGAGAAGGTTTGTCCTGAAACGGTCATCATGCTGGTTGAATTCAGGTCTGCCGGGGTGAGCGTCGTCCAGTTTTCGGCACTCAGATCAATGAGTGTATCGCCCGTGTCGGTATGAACGGTCTCGCCAACATACCACTGGCCGGCATTGCGGACTGCGGTGCGAAGCGTGCCGTATCCAATTTCTTCCGTCCAATCATTATTGGATGACTCAAAGAAGAGTCCGGCAGCACTTAGGTCGATCGATGTTCCACCTACGAAGTCAGCAGAATCCACCCAGATCAGCGAGGAAGCATACCCGCCGGGAGTGGCCCCCGATCCGCTCTTGGTGCGCAGACGAATCAGGTCATAGTGGTTCGGACCTTCATCATCACGCAAATGGCGCTGTGCCCAGGCACCATCGCCCAGCTGTGATATACCATACAGCGCAGGAGCCGCATTCGTGTTGTACGTTCCCGTACCATGTATCCACATGGCTCCACCGGGGTTCGAACCGATATGGTTAAGGATGCCGTTCGTCAACTGCGTGGTTACATCCCAGTTTTCGTTAGCCGTAACGATCTCCGTGCTCGGGCCCCAGTTCATCAGCGTCGTTTTACCCAATGGGCGCACATGCACCCGTGCGCTTTCGGCTTCACCGTATACGCCATAGTCCGCGGCCACGGTATAGAAGTAGCTCCATCCGTTAGCCAGTCCAGTATCCGTATAGGTCAGGTTCGCTGCTACATTGGTTTCCAGATCAACTGTTCCACCAATGTAGTGGCTGTAGCGACGTACAATATAACTCGTAGCTTCGATGGAAGCATCCCAGTTAAGGAACACGGTTCCATCCGCTACATCCGTGAGGAAGTTCCTCGGCGCGAGCAATTCCGGAGGCTGATCATCGGCCTTGGTCAGACTGAGCGCATCGATCGACACACTCTTGACTGCGGTTGTAATCACTGTACCGCTGGAAGCACCCTGATCGGTTTTTCCCCTATCGGCCTCTTCGCCCATGCCCATACCCAAATAGACAAAATCGGCGGCATATGCATCGGTAGAGTCACCGTAGACAACCGGCAATGCAACTTCCGGCTCGTTGGTCACAGAGCCGACAATCACGGAAAGATCGCTGAGGAAGAAGTTGGTTTCGGCTGTTTTGCGAATCTTCCAGTTAAAGGTAATCGGATCGGTCTCGAAGGACGGCCCGTTGGTGGCCGAGTTTTCGGTCGAGGTCCAGTTCGGATCCCACCCGAGCACATCTTTATCAACGGCAAAGAGCCGGTCGCTGCCCTTCACCGAGTTGAAGGTAAAGTCCAACCGGCCCGACGACTGCATACGGACATAGAAGAAAATGTCGTTGGCATCGCTATGATCCAGCCCTGTATCCGGAGCGGCGGTGAGGCCAATCTTGAACAATTCGCCGCCAGACATGCCCGCAACCGTATGGGTATTGGTGTACTGACCGATCACAACATTGTTGGTATCCGTGATGTCGATGATGCGTTCATAGTCTTCACCTGGCGTAGGCGGAGCCTTGGCGGTGAAGGTGATCGAACCGTTCCACACGTCGCCAACATTGTTGGACATCAGCCGATTGTAGTAGACATCATTAGCCAACGTGCTGTCGAAGTTGTTGGTGTAGGGCTCGGAATCAGCAAAGCCTGATCCGGCCGCATCTGTAACCTGGAAGACCGGCGCAGTACCTGCGGTTGCAGATTTCCAGCGATCCTGGGTGTTCAGATCACCGTTGGCATAACCTTCGCTGGCAATGAAGGTGGTATCCACGATCGAGCCGGTAGCGGCGGCCTGCGGTTCGGCGGAAGCCTCGTTGGAGTCCACATCGGCAGCACCGGTTTCGCTGGCGCGAACGAAGTAATAGTATACCGTATCGTTCACAACGCCGGTATCCAGGAAGGAGGTGCCGTTGGTGGTGCCGATAGAGGCAAAACCGCTACCCGAAGTCAGCGAGCGGAACACTTCATAGCTGGTAGCTTCGAGCGAGGCCGACCAACTGAGCTCAACACTTTGATTTCCGCCGGAGGCCGAAAGAGCTGGTGTTTCCAGAACCGGCACATTGCCACTGGTCTGGTCTACGCTTAACGAGTCAATCGCAATGTTGATCAACGAATTAAGACCGTCTTGGTCGGCATCCTGATCATGTCCCATCGCCAGGGTGAGATTAGCTGCGGGGTAGGCATTGGTCTTCGTCACAAAGTTGACGCTATCGCTGGGGTCGAAGACCGAAACGGCACCGGAAGTCAGGTTGGAAATGACTGCGACGGCTGAATAGGTGTCGGCGACACGCGTTTTGCGAAGCGTCCACGTCAGGCGAAGATCGTCGGTTGTAAGAATCGGACCGGTGTTTGTATCTACATTAAGCGGATCCCAGCCGAGCTGTGCATCCGTCATGGTGCCGAGGGTCCGGAAGTTGCCCGCTTTACTGAGGGTAACCTGGGCATTTCCGTTGCCTTTGTAGCGCAGGTGAATCGTTAGATCACCGGCCGCATTTGAATTCAGTCGGTTGGTCACAGCATCGGTCAAACCGATCTGAAAGATTTCCTGTGCGCTCGAAAACGACGCAATATTTGTTCCCGCAGTAGCGACGGTGGAAAGCGAAAAGTCCATGGACCCCGCCCATTCGTCGTCAACCAAGTTGCCCACTGATGGGCTCAGGGAAACATAATGTCCGTTTGTGCTGTTTCCGCCCGTGTCGAAATTAGCCGCATATGGAGCCGTATCGGCCACACCTGCTGTTGCATCGACTTCAAACGAGAACCCGCCCGTCAAAGGCATGTTTGCCCACGACTGCTGGCCGGCAATGTTCCCGTTTACGTACGGGGACGTAAAGTCAGTATTAATCAGACTGACTGCTGATGCGGCGGAAACCATTCCCACCGTCAATAAGAGTAACCCTAGTTTCTTCATTTTTTCTCCTCTACTGGTTAGTTATCTACAGGCGTTATACTTTGTTGCTGCCAGTTGAATGGCGAATCTCCTCTCGGGTTATTGGACATATTTGTTCATTTTTTTTGCACATTGATCTAATATTGATATTTACACTGAAAAGTTGTCGTAATGGCACATAGATAGCTGTAGTAAACGCACTCCAGACCACTGACCCTCATTTAAGTCTGCTTAATGGCTGGCTGCATGTATTGACACCTGCATTGCAAATACTTATAAAGGCGATAGCGCAACAGAGAAAAACGGTTCATGGAAAACAACAAAACAGAACAACCGGACGACCCCAGGCGTACCAGGGCCACGTTGATCCAACGGGTCAAGGACCAGCATGACGAGACCTCGTGGGAAGATTTTGTTCGCATCTACAGCGACTATATCTATGCCATCATCCGCAGTATGAACATTTCCGACCATGATGCAGAAGACCTGACCCAACAGCTCCTTCTCAATATGTGGAACAAGCTTCCAGAGACCGATGTGGACCAGATCAAACACTTTCGCGCCTGGCTTTCCATCATCACCAAACACTTCGTGATCGACTTTATCCGAAAACGTATCCGTGAAGCCAAGCGGCTGGAAAAGGTGGAACAAGATGCAACCCTATCCTATGTCAACTCCATCCGTCTTCCAGACGTTGAGCGAATTGCCGAAAGGGAGTGGCAGCTTCACATTACCAACCTGGCGCTCGAAAAGATTGAACCGCTTTTCTCAGGTCAGGCCATCGAGGTTTTCCGGCTCAGCCTCAAAGGGATGGATATCAAGGATATTGCCCAAAAGCTGGATTTGCAGGAAAACTCAGTCTACCGATTAAAAAATCGTGTAAAGAAAAAGCTTCTGTTGCAGGTTGAGGAATTGCGCGCTGATCTGGAATAAAACCCGCACAAGCCAAAAACCATGGACAATAAACCAAACACTGAACGGGAAGAACGTTTTAAAAAACGGGATGAACAACTTCTCGGCTTTTACTCCACCAAACCGGACAGCATGTCCGATACGGAGGAAGATTCTCTTTTACCCATTCTCAATTCGCTGACCGATGACGAGAGTCGCTATAAGGAAGTTGGCCTGATTGCCGAAGGCGGTGAAAAGAGAATTACCCGCGCATACGATCATCGTCTAAAGCGGCAAGTGGCCATGGCGCGCGCGGTCAACGCAAAAACCCAGCAGGACCAGGAACAGTTTTTGCGCGAAGCCCAGCTTGAGGCCAACCTGGCGCATCCCTATATCGTTCCCGTATACAACATGGGCATTGATCCGGAGGGCATCCCCTTCTTTACCATGGAGCTCATCCCCGGCGACAACCTGCATCAAATTATTAAGAAACTGCGCGAAGGCGACGAAAAATATAAAAGCAACTATCCCTTAGACATACTGCTGAATCTGTTTCTAAAAATCTGCGATGCCATGGCCTACGCGCACTCGCGAAACGTGCTGCACCTGGATATCAAACCGGACAACATCCGGGTCGGTGGTTTCGGCGAAATCTCTATTTGCGACTGGGGTCTTGCAAGAATCGTGTTCGAAGATGAGCCCGCACGAACCGAAACGTCGGGCAAACTGGATGGAGATGTTCTAAACGACATCACGCTATCCGGCATCATTAAAGGCACCCCCGGCTTTATGGCACCGGAACAGGCGAACGCCGACGAAACAAAAACTTTCCAGACCGATCTCTATGCACTGGGCGCGCTGCTCTACATGCTGTTGACCTACGAGCTGCCCGTGCAGGGAAACTCCGGCAACGAAATCTTGCAGAACACGCGCGAAGGAAAAATCATTGCACCCCATACACGAAAAAAAGGAAGAATTATCCCGCACAGTCTGGCTGCCGTTGCCATGAAGGCCCTGTCGCTCAAGCCGGAAGATCGATACGACAGTGTAATTCAGCTTCAGCAGGAAATCAGGCGTTATCTGGCGGGCTTTCCAACAACGGCCGAACGGGCAGGAGCCATGACCATGCTCTCGCTGCTCGTAAGAAGGCACAACCGAATTGCATCGCTGGCCTTGTTTTTTTCGGTCGTGATGGCCGTGCTGATCAGCGCAAACATGGTGGTCATCAACAAGAAAAAAGCCGAAGCGGTGGTAGCGCGGGAGCGTGCAGAAGAAAACTTTCGGCTTTACCGCGAGCAGCAAAAGGAGGCCATGAAGTTGGGCACCGAGCTGTCCGACTCCACCGCATATGCCTTGCAAAGTTCGGATTATTCAAAGGCACGGGAAATGATCCGCGCGCTGGAAATCGGACTCGACAAAAGTACCGATCCGGAAGAGCGGAAAAAACTCTTCCTGAAAAAGGGTACCCTGCATTTTGTAGTGCAGGAATTCAACGAGGCTGCGCAGTGCTTCGAAGAGGGCCACCCAAGCAAGCCCATCGATCTCGACTCATGGAAGCTGAGTAAAAAATACGCCGAATTCAAACCCAATGACCGGCGCATGCTTCCCCTGCACTATGCAGTGGAACTGGTAGAAGAAGCCATGAGCCAAAACAGCGCCATCTATTATTTCTATTTCCACTACATGGTACGAAAACCGTCCCCCTCCCCAGAGGCGTATCTCCCGCTGGCCAGAGCGATGCTTGACAAAGTAAACAGGGTTAAACCGACGGCATACACCCACCCCCTGAAAATAGAAAAGCGGAAAGAGGGCTACCATCTCGATTTGACGGGCTCCCCCTACCAGATCTTTTCCCTAAGCGGGATCGGACTTTTGCGGATCAATCTTCTTGAACCCCTAGAACTATATTCCATGGACATCAGCAACCTGCCACTCCTGACCCTCGCAGAGTTCAAAGGACTTCATGTCAATGAACTGACAATGACCGGTGTAAAAGTTAGCCGAACACGAATCCTCCTGAAACAGATCGATGAAATGGGGGTAAAAAAACTGACCCTGGATATCGACGCCTACCCTCCCGACATCATTGAAGAACTCCGGGAAACACATGAAGTCATTGATGCAAAGGAAGGCGCTACGCGGTCACCCTGAACACAGGTAGTTTTTCGACGCCCACAACGCCCCTTCATCCTGTCCGCCCCGCCGGACGCCAATTCATCACCAAAGTTTCCTAATCCTAGATCCGGGAATGGAAATGAAGGAAACGGTGTTTTGTATAGTGATATCAGGCTCAATCTCAGATTACTGTCCTAACCCAGTAGGTTAGGCTGTTTGTTTCCTTCATTTCCATCCTTCGGATGGCCGATTTTACTGTATCTGCTG
>CAZWZW010000020.1:0-27793 GCA_964639125.1 uncultured Verrucomicrobiota bacterium | reverse complement strand
GTGCCTTTTGTGTTTTTGACATTGCCATGAAACCGGATCGGTACGTATCATCTCCGCATGTTACCTCAGTGGATTATAGAAAAGAAACGGGATGGCACGGAACTCACGACCGCAGAAATCCGCTTTTTCATCGATGGCTACACCGACGGCTCCATTCCGGACTACCAAATGTCGGCTCTCGCCATGGCGATCTATTTCAAGGGCATGACGCCTCGCGAAACCGCCGACCTGACGCTAGCGATGATGGAATCCGGCAACGTCATCGACCCCGCCGGCATTCCCGGCACCAAGGTCGACAAGCATTCCACCGGAGGGATTGGCGATAAGATTTCCATTCCGCTCGCGCCGCTGGTCGCTGCCTGCGGTGCCACGGTCCCGATGATTTCCGGGCGCGGGCTCGGCATTACCGGCGGCACACTCGACAAACTCGAATCCATCCCCGGCTATCGCGTCGGGCTTTCCGAAGAAAAATTTTTCAAAACTCTTTCCCTTTGCGGATGTTCCATGATCGGCCAGACGGCGGAAATTGCCCCGGCCGACAAAAAGCTATACGCCCTGCGCGATGTCACCGCCACCGTGCCCTCCATTCCGCTCATCGTCTCGTCCATCATGTCGAAAAAGATGGCGGAAGGGATTGATGCGCTGGTACTCGACGTTAAATGCGGCTCCGGCGCCTTCATGAAAAACATTGAAAAGGCCCGCAGACTGGCCAACGCCCTTGTCGACACCGGCAAGGCGATGAACCGGAAGGTCATTGCGCTCATCACCGACATGAACCAGCCACTCGGCCGTACCGTTGGGAACGCCCTCGAAGTTCAGGAATCGATTGATATTCTTACCGGCAACGGTCCCGAAGATGTGCACAACCTCACCGCCGAGCTTGCCAGGCAGATGCTGCATATCGCCAAGGTCAACGACTTGTTTGACGGGATCTCGGACCCCGCATTGCACGCACGGGTTGAAACGAAACTGACCGATGGTTCCGCTCTGAAAACATTCAGAAAAATGATTACATGCCATGGCGGAAATCCCGATGCCGCACTGCCGCAGGCTGAGAAACAGACTCCGTTCCCCTCGCCCGAAACCGGTATCGTTTCCAAGGTCGATGCCGGAGCCATTGGTCGCGCCAGCCTCCTGCTCGGTGCAGGGCGCACCAAGACAACCGATGCGATCGATCCTGCGGTCGGCATTTCCGGTTTAAAGAAGATCGGCGAACCTATCGAGGTCGGCGAACCGCTCTGCATCGTCCACTCCAACGGACATGAAAACGAGCTGGAGTTGTCCCGCGAGCTCACAAATGCTTTCGAAATAGCCCATGCCCCGGTCGTGCCGCCACAGTTGATTCTCGAAATTATCGAGTAGAGAAACCTTGGCCAGGTCTCGGATGAGGCCTACCCATCTTCCCGGGTCAACGCATACTGAAGGTCTGGATTGAACGCATAAAAACCCTCCTCCAGCCCCTCGATAAACCGCCGGGAAAAGTAGGCGGAAAACTGCTCGTCATTGTACCACAGCTCCCCTTTGTCGTAGCGCTCTTTGAACAGCGGCTCAGACTGCAATCCCTTGAACACCCACTGGTCAAATTCTTCGGAATCGCCACGGATTAGAATATCCGGATACCATTCATAAAAAACCCCGCTGTTAAACCCGGTGTGGTTTTTGTTTCCACCTTTACTGGCGACCGCGTGGGCCATTTCCGTGGCGTTCAACCCCATCAGATCATACACATGCCCGGGATAGGTATACTTATGCCCACCTGCCGTGATGACCGCAATGGTCGGCGGCGGAACATGCCCCTCAAACATCCGCGCCAAAACAGCGCCTTGCTCACGGCCCTCACGGGCCATCCTAAATTCATGCTTCAAGTTGGCGGTTAATGCAAAAATCAACCATCCCGCAGCCAGCAGGGCAAGCGGCACCAGCCGCCGGAAAAGCCTGTTCAGTCGATTATAAAGCAGTGGCATGGCCCAAGCCGCCACCAGGCACAACAACGGCCAGATCGGCTGGTAAAAACGAAATGCTCCCAATCGGTCGCCCCCCACCACCAGCGGAATACCCAGGCCGGGCAGCAGGCAAAGCCCCACCGTCAACTGCCTCGACAACCAACGTTTCCGGACGACCTCCCGGACGCATACCCAAGCGAATACCAGCAGGACCAGCAGGACCCCCGGACTCGAAAAAAGATATCCCAATAAATAGCCGCCCCCGGACTCGATATTCAACTGCAGATCATGCGAGACCTTCGCATAATAGGTATTCGGAAGCAGGTAGCCGAAATAATGTCCCCGGAACAGTAAAAGCACGGCCCAAACCGTTCCATACGTAAAAGCAGGCCGGAAAACCGCTCGCAACCCGGCTCGCCAGCCCCGCTCCAGACCAAACCCCAGGAACAGCAGTAAAATCAGCCAGCACCCCCACAGCATGGATTCTGGACGAGTCAGCATCAACAACGGCAACAGCAAGGCACACTGGTTGACCCGCCGCTCCGAAACCGCCAGCGTCGCCATCGTCAGCAACATACACCACAGGCCGGATTCCATCAGGGCAATTTGACACCAGGCAAACCACGCAGGAGCCGAGCAAAGCAAGACAAGAAATGTAGGCTTCTGATCACTCCGCTTTAGACAGATATAAATTGTGATGATTCCGAACAACAGGTTCAACAGGAACAGCGGAACCTCCACCGCACGGCTCACTAAAAAAAAAGCCGAGCAGACCAACATCCACAGCAAGGATGAAAACCCTTCGACCTGCTCCCCGCCAATGTTGTAAACAAACCCATAGCCATCCGCAAAATTCCGGGCATACACCAAAAAAACATCGGCATCATCAATACCTGATGTGGGAGCTCCGAGCAAAAGCCAGGCCAGTGTACTGCACACCAACACACTCAGCACGGCCGCCCCGGTTTGTCTATTTACAAGTTCACGCATAAAACCAAACATCATACAAAGGATCGGCACGGAAACACAACACAAACAAAATGAATCGACGCCCAAACAATTGTTTTTGTAGATTCCCATCAATTCAAAGGAGATTTACGATGACGGATACCCCCCGCGCCCTCGCCCATTTGCTAGACTTGCTGGCCACAGAAGGCCCAACCGGCCAGGAATCAAAAGTGGTTGAAACCATCACAAAAAAACTGATCGCCGCCGGATGCAAAAGAGCATGGATCAGCACCGATGATGCCCACAAGCGGCTCGGCGAGGGCTATGAGATCGGCAATCTGATCGTGAAGCTTCCGGGCACCATCAAAGCACCACGAATCATGTTTTCGGCGCATATGGACACGGTTCCACTCTGCAAAGGGGCCGTGCCGGTGGTCAAAGGAAACCGAATTGTCGCCAAGGGGAAAACCGGACTGGGTGGTGATGACCGCTCCGGCTGCGCCGCGATCGTCACGCTGACCGAGACGTTACTGGAAAACAAGATCCCCCACCCGCCGATCACCCTGCTGTTTCCGATCGCGGAGGAGAACGGATTACATGGATCGCGCATGGTGCGCTTCAAGGATCTCGGCACCCCGGCCATGGGCTTCAACCTCGACGGGCAGGAACCCAACGAGATCGTGATCGGCGCTATGAGCGCCGCTCGCTGGCAGGCAGAGATCAAGGGCATCTCCACCCACGCCGGGCTCGAACCGCACGAGGGGATCTCGGCCGGACTGATTGCCTCAAAGGCCATGGCCATAATCGCGGAGAAGGGCTACTTTGGAAAGATCATCAAGGGCAACCGCACCGGCACCTCCAACCTGGGAACGATTCATGGAGGAGAAGCCAACAATCAAGTAATGGACGGTTGCATGCTGACCGGTGAATGCCGCAGTCACAGCCCGGTTTTTCTGGAGCAAATTATCAAGGTTTATAAAACCAGCTTCGAAACAGCCGCCAAAAGTGTCACGAACGACAAGGGCAAATGCGGGAAGGTTAAATTCAAAACCATCAGCGACTACCGCGCCTTTCGGCTGAAAAGATCGGAATCCTGCGTCAAAATTGCATCCAAAGCGGTCGAGGCCATCGGCTCGAGACCAAACCCGCTGGTAATGGATGCCGGGCTCGATGCCAACAACTTCAATGAAAAAGGGTTGCCGACCGTCACCCTCGGCACCGGATCGCATAAATTCCATCAATTGGAAGAATATGTGGATATCAAGGAATATCTGATTGCCTGCGACGTGTTGCTGAATATCGCAAAGCTGGCCTGCAACACCTAGACAAAGCTTCCGACAACGTACAACAACCAACCCCGATGTACCATAAATGCAACATGGCCCTCATGGGAACAGCGGGTACGATCGAGCCCCGCTGTTCAACGATCAGTATCCATCACAATTTAATTGGAAACGCGAATAGCAACCGCTACCGTCTTGGCTCGTTTTTTGAGGAGAAGTTGTGGAGTTTTTTGATTTTAGCATCACGGAGATCTTCGTCCGCCTGGCGCTTGGCCTGGGGATCGGGTTCTGCATTGGGTTGACGGGCGTCGGCGGCGGCGTGCTTGTACTGCCTGCGTTGACTGTGATTCTCCGTATCGACCCCATCATCGCGGTTGGCACCACAACGCTGTATGCGTTCCTGACAAAAATCACAGCCACCCTTCAGCACATCAGGCTCAAAACCATTGACTGGGGGACCTCGCTGCGCTTCCTTACGGGGGCAATCCCGGCCAACATCATTACCGCCCTATGGGTGAGCCGACAGGCCGAAAACGAAGCGTTCAGAGCCTCGCTGAAAACCTTTATTGTGGGCATGATTCTCTTTTCCGTTGTACTGATGATGCTGAATATGCTCACCCGCATTCGCCCTGCAGTTGTGCAAAAAGAACGCTCCCTGGCCGACCATATCAATGGTTCCCCGATCATGCGCAACACCGTTGCCGCCTCCATGGGCTTCATCTGCGGCAGTCTGGTGGGTGCCACATCGATTGGCGGCGGGGTTTTGATTGTCCCCATACTCATTATATTTTTCGGTCTGCCGACGAGCCGGACCGTCGGGAGTTCGATTTTTATCGCATTCATCCTGACATTGTCTACTTCCATAATCTATGCCACAAACCATGCTCAGGACCGGGCAACAGCCATCATCATGGCCCTGGGCTCGCTGTCAGGGGTTTATTACGGAAGCAAGCTTTCTGTCAAATTACCCGAGACCATGCTGCGAGCGGCAGTGTTGGCAATGGTACTGATTGCCGCGCTCATGATGTTCGGTGGACTTTAGATAAAATAACTTCAATATGGTGATATGCCACGTGTAATGCTAAATCTTCGTTCACCGCTGAAAAAGGAACGACTATGCTGAAAGGAGCACCCATGCCCTATTCCCAAATCGACCCCGACAAAATGATATTGCGCGACCATCTGGCCTACGACCGCACGGTACTGGCGAATGAACGGACCCTGCTAGCTTACTTGCGCACAGCCATTGCACTGTTCGCGGCGGGAACCACCCTGATCAAGATTTTTCCCGAAGATGATGCCATGTTGCTACTGGGAAAAGTTTTACTCTGGCTGGGCGGAGTGTCCTTCGTCGCGGGAGCCGGGCGCTTTATCCGTACAACAAAAAAACTAGCTCTCACCTACAAAAAACTGGATGAATAACCACCCGATTCATGACCCTACAGATCAACCAGCCCATACTCGCCTCCGCCGCCGAGACCATCCAAAAAAGATGGCCGGACGCCCAACCTAAATGCGGCATCATCCTCGGCTCCGGCTGGGGCGAGGCCGTTGCGGACTTTCAAGGTCGGGAAATCGCCTACGGGGAAATCCCCGGCTTTGGCGCCCCCGGAGTGATGGGTCATGTGGGCAAATTGCTTGCCACCACCGTCAGCGGCATGGAGGTCTTTATCTTTCAGGGACGGCGGCACTGGTACGAAGGCGAAGGCTGGACGCCGGTCATCCTTCCGGTTTACCTGCTGCATGCCCTGGGTGCCGGCACGGTCTTGCTGACCAATGCCTCGGGTGGTATTCGCAACGATCTCGGCCCCGGCTCCCTGATGGTCATTGGGGACCACATCAACATGTTGGGCGCCAATCCGCTGATCGGCCCGCACAACCCTATGCTGGGAACCCGTTTTCCAGATCAATCAGAGATCTACGACAAACCGCTACGGGAAAAACTGCTCAAAGCCGGAGCCAATGCATCCGGCGTTTACGTTGCCACCATGGGGCCGACATTCGAAACACCGGCTGAAATCAAACAATACCGAGCCATGGGCGCAGATGCGGTTGGCATGTCCACCGTCCCTGAAGCCATCGTGGCCAATGCCCTCGGAATGCAAGTGGCGGGACTATCCTGTATCTGCAACTGGGCGGCAGGCATCGGCTCGACCAAACTGACCCATGAAGATGTAAATCAAGTGGCGGCCCAAACCATGCCGCGCATGAAAAAAACCATCCGTGCCTTTCTGGAGGACCTCGCCGATGAAGCCGAATGATCTGATCGATGAAGCCGTCCAGGCTTCGGGAAATGCATATGCCCCCTATTCTGAATATAAAGTAGGTGCAGCCCTGCTTTGTTCTAATGGAACCGTGTTCAAAGGTTGTAATGTTGAAAATGCATCCTATGGCCTGAGCAACTGCGCCGAACGTACGGCGGTCTTTACCGCCGTTGCAGCCGGCCAAACCGACTTCACCGCTCTGGCCATTGCGGCATCCAGTGCACCTGCCCCATTCCCTTGTGGAGCCTGCCGACAGGTCCTTGCCGAGTTTTGCGGCCCCGACTTTCCGGTCTACATCCGGCAGGCGGATGGATATGCGGCCACCACACTCGGTGAACTTCTGCCGCATGGTTTCAAGCTTGCCGAAGGATCCTCCGATGCCTGACGAAAAAGTTCTTTATCTGATGCGCCACGCACAATCAGATTGGCCCTCCTCCAACCAAAACGATTTTGATCGACCGCTAAGCCAGCAGGGGTTTGAGGATGCCCCCAGAATGGGAAAAAGGCTTAAACTGCGCGGTGTAAGCCCCGATTTACTGATTAGCAGCCCGGCTACACGTACCGTTCAAACCATGGAGCTTTTGCTGACCGAGCTTGGGCTGGCAAAAGACGCCGTGCTTTTCAACGAAAACATGTATGACGCATCGGTAGAGACCTTGCTGGAGGTCGTCCAATCCATTAACGACCGTTTTTCCAACGTTATGCTGATTGGTCACAATCCCTCGATAACATGGATTGCGAGCCTGCTGAGTGGAGAGAGCGTCACCAATCTGCCGCCCGCCTCAGTCGTCACGATCCGCCTTGCCTGCGACCGCTGGAAGGATGCCGGCATCCGCGCTGCGGAGTTGCTGGACCTCGACTTTCCGGCGAAAAGCGAAACCGTCTGACTCCCCCTTTGTTTTAAGGGTAAATTTGCCGCAGATAAGTGTTGCGCGGGGCTGGAGGGGCGTGTAGTTTCTGCGCCTGATTTTGCAACCCAAGAATTGGAAGAGGTTTGTCATGAGAATTAGAAGAGCAATGCGTAAGAAGCCGCTGCGTCGGCCGGTAAAAAAGCCGCGCCTGAAACGTCGCCGCTTGCTGGAACAGAAAAAGCGCCTCGTGAGTGCGGGCATCACCGAAGAACAGCTGGTGCATATGAACACCCAGCAGCTCCGTACCGCCATTCGCGAAACCGGTGCTTAGAAAAAATCTTTTCAGGTTTTGAAAAAACGCTCCTTTTGGAGCGTTTTTCTGTTTTCAGCCCCTGCAATTTTTGGAGACCGAATGAATAAGCGAAACATTGTGCTGGTTGGCTTCATGGGAACCGGAAAAACCACGGTTGGAAAGCTGATTGCCGAGGAAACCGGCATGCCACTGATCGACATGGATTCGATCATCGAAGAACGCGCCGGAAAAACGATCAATGAAATTTTTGCCGTTGAAGGCGAAGCTCATTTTCGATCACTCGAACGCGAACTGGTGAAAGAACTGGCCGGCGGAGAAAAGCAAATCGTATCAACTGGCGGGGGCATCGTCCTCAACCCCGACAATATTGCCGACTTTGAAAAAACCGGTCTGGTCGTATGCCTGCTGGCCTCGGCAGAAACCGTGCTTGATCGCGTACGTCACGACACCTCCCGACCACTCCTGGCTGGCGACAAGGAAGCAAAGATCCTCGACCTGCTCGAAACCCGCAAACCGCTCTATGAAGCGATTGCACATAAAATCGACACCACCGGACGTCCATCTCCAGAACCGACCGCAAAGGAAATTATCGATCTGTACGGGTCAAACAATCCTTGAATTCATTACTAAAACCCCCACAATGGGAACCCGTTTGTTTACAACTTTGAGGAGCACGCCATGAGTCACGATAAAGAACATTCTCCGCAACACGAAGAACTACTGAAACAGCAGGCAAAACAACAACAGGAAGTGAAGGAAGTCCTGGTCTTCTTCCAGAAATATGCCAAACCAGCCGCGATTGCCGTTGTTCTGATTTGTTCATTTATACTGGTTAATCAACTTTTCAAGACGCAGCGCCTGAATAAGGAAGCCGCCGCGGATGCCGCCCTGGAACAGGCACAAAGTGCCGAGGACCTGCAGGCCATTGTCGATCAGTATGGATCCACCCCATCTGCTCCGCTGGCCCTGATGGAACTGGCGAAAAACAAATTCAACGCCGGCGCCATTGACGAGGCCGAAGCGCTGTTTAATTCCTTCCTCAAGGAGTATAATGAACACAGCTTGGCCTATCAGGCCGAACTGAATCTGATTGCCTGTACAGAAGCTCGAGGTCAGTTGAACGATGCCCAACAGCAATACACAGAGCTTGCCAAAAAACATAGCGGATGCGCCTTCGTTGCGCCACTTGCATACATGGGCAAGGCTCGTTGTCTTGAAGAGCTGGGCCAGACTGACGAAGCCAAACTGGTCTACGAAGACATTATCGTAAACTATCCGGACAGCACGTGGGCGCAAACCGCAAATTCAAATTTGCGGTCGCTTTCCGGGAAACAATAGTAAGAAACCCTTCTTTCTTTAGCCCATCCGCTCGCCTTTGGCGACCGGATGGCCATTGAGAAATGAAGCGTATGGCATACGCTTCTTTCCTCCGGGCTGAACCTCAAGCAGGCGTAACGCCCCGTTTCCCGTTGCAATCAAAAGTTGGTCATCCAAAGCGGAACCGGGCTGCCCGCAGCCCTCTTCCACAGCCGCACTCCACACTTTAAGCACTTCTCCATCCGGTAAGATACAGGCACTTCCGGGCCAGGGATCAAAAGCACGAATGCGGTTGCGAATGATTTCCGCAGGAAGAGACCAATCAATCGGACTGTCATCTTTCGACAGCTTTCGGACCTCTACGGCCTGTCCATCATCCTGTTCTGTACGAGATACCGTCTTATTGCGAATATCATCAATGGCTTTTAACAGCAGTTCAGCACCGAAAATGGCAAGCTTATCATGCAGCATCCCCGAAGTGTCGGCGGCATTGATCGGATAGGTTTCCTGATGAATAACATCGCCGGCATCCATTTTCCGGGCGAGATAGATAATGCTTACACCGGTCTCGGTATCTCCATTGGCGATTGCCCACTGGATGGGTGCTGAACCCCGATATTTCGGGAGCAGGGATGGATGAACATTAATGGCCTCGTGCTTTGCAAGATCAATGATACGAGATGGGATATATTGCCCGTAGGCAACGACCACGAACAGATCGGGTTTCAGCGTCCTTAGCGCTTCCTCCGAGTCATCCGAACCAACCTTTTCCGGGGTGAGAATATTCAGCCCGCGTTCTTCTGCAAATCGCTTTAGCGGACACGGCGTCAGGACGCGCTTGCGGCCCGCCGGACGATCCGGTTGCGAAACCACCCCCACCACATCGTCGGCACCAGCCTTCAGCAGGGCGCTGAGCGAAGGAACCGCCAGAGCGGCCGACCCCATAAATACAATGCGCATGAAACTGCCTCCGTTACTGCGTGGGCGTCGCTGGAGCCGCGTCCGACTGCGTCGTCCATCGGTCGCGGTCGGATAGGAAAATCTGATCCTGCCGGTTGAGCGAGACCGCCTGCTTTAGCGGGAAGTCCGGCGGTGTGCGACCATTCATGACCGGAAGCCAGGACTGTTCAGGACCATCGAGCAATTGCTTCACAAAGGGTTTATTCTTCGTGATGGTGGTGATGTACATGCCGCTGACATATTGTTTGTAATCATTGATTTCATAGAAATCGTCGAGATTGCGTGGCAGCTGGATCGAGATTCGATCACCATACCAAGCCGTAGCCCAGGGCATGTCGGTGCACATAACTTCACGTTCATTCAACATGGACGAAACCTGGGAAATAATGGGCGAATAGTAAGGCGGATACGGATGTTTCTGATGTGGAGGCATGAGCGTCAGCAACAAAGGAATTGCCGCCAAAGCCACAATCAAACATTTGAAGATTACATTATACAGCCGCACTCCAAGGTCGAGCCGGTCGATAAGAATATAGAAAAAGGCCAACCCGTATAAAATGATGAAAGGCCAAAAGACATGAAGCATCCTTACCGAACTATCCGCAAAAAAACCGGAAATGATAATCGTGAGCAGAAACGACAAGCCTATGCCCCATCGCAAATAGTTCACCGGTGGCCGGACAAAATGATAGAAGAAGGTGGTAATAAAGAAGGCCATCAGGATTCCGCCACCGATACCCGGAACAACAGAAGTGTGCTTTTCCGAATAAAACAGTACCCATTTTTCCTTCAGCTGACTCGTGAATTGTTTTGCCGAGAATGTCGGGTGTAATTGACGAGAGAGCGAGTCCCCGGGATAGGCGGATGTTTCGGCCAGCGAGGTATACAGCGCCATACCCATCGGGTTTCCACTGACCTTATAGTTGCGGTAGAGCCATGGCGAAACCATGATCAGAAAGAGGAAGGTAAAGATGAGGGCATAGCGTGTACCTCCTCGAAAGCGACCACGCATGAACCAAGAGAAAAGGGCGATCCCGGGCACAGCAGCAACCGCAATATATCGGGTAAGGAAGCCGAGCGCAGATAATGCGACTGAAAAGACAAACGGGCCTGCCCATTTCATGGTGGACGAGCCATCGCGCCGGTTTACCATGGAAACCACCATAAAATAGAACGATGCCACGACAAACATTCCGGCCATTGAAATATTGAGGCCGGACAGGCTATCTTTCCATGCAATATCGCTAAGGTAGTAAATGGTCATTCCAAGAAAACCAATCTCTCGAGAAAACAGCCGCTTCCCCAGTAAAAAAACAAACCATCCGGTCAGAATCGCGCAAAACTGGTTTACCGGAAGGATGACCCACTGTTCGGCCGGCATGGTGGAAGTACGGCTTCCCTCGGGAATTAAAAAGGGATCCAGGCCAATCAATTCGAAAAACCCAAACCCGGCTCCCAGCACCCCCGGATAAACCGGTGGATGAATCAGGTCCGGATGGCCGCCAACTTGTGGGTTTTCCCGTTCATTCCGTTCGCTCACCTTCCACATGGTCAACGGGCGAACACACTTGGTGATCAACCCTTCATTGAAAGAAATATTACGGCCCAGCTGGGCGTAGTCCATGGCCTCTTCGGAAGCGAGACCACGAAACTGCGTGGCGGTGTAGAGCATGACGATGACGAGCAAAAACAGGAAATACAGCGCCACGCGTATGATCTTAAGGCCGGTGCCGCTATCAATACTGTATACAATATCATGAAGTGATGTTTCAAAAGACCTGTTGTCTTGCGCCATTGTGATTCCCGTTCAATTAGATAGTTCGACAAAAAATGAAGGCCTAAGTATCCACGAAAAAAGGTCAAATACAAGTTTCCAACCCGTGGAAATACAGCCTAGTGCGCCTTATGAAAAAGATTCGGTCTAGCCGAATTCCAGCACTTCCGGCACCATCTCAGGTGGAGTACAAAGCTCGATCCGACGGGGTTTGATAATGACAATCGCATAGTTTGGATCATCCGGTCCGGAAAAGATGGGCTCCAGCGATGGATTCCAGAACGCGTGGCGCTCGGCTTCGTCGACAATCACGCTGGCGTTGCCCTGCACCTGAAAGTAGGGCTTCATTTCGGCTGGATCCAAAACCCCGCACGTCACGTGTACGGCTGGATTTTTTTTAATCTGGGCCACCTTGCGTGACCCCAGAAAAGTGGCACAGCGCAACGTCAGATCATCATCTCCCGCCACCATTACATAACGGGTCCAAGGCCTTCCTTCTTTTGTCACGGTGGCAAGATTGGCCAGTTGCAGCGGTTTCAAGCCTTCAAACATTCGTTTTTTCAAGTCTCTCATTATGGGTTCCTTCCGATTTATTTTGAAAAATGAATAAATGCTCTACGGTCCAATGTCATCCGCGTACCGTCAGCGTGTTCAATCTGAAGCTCATCCACGGCATCCGAGATTCGTCCGATCATTGACAGTTGCAGGTCGAAACGATTCGCCCACCGGAGGCGCAGCTCCTCGACATTTCCTGCTGGAACAGTAAAAAGCAGCTCAAAATCTTCGCCGTCGTAAAGCGCATGTTCAAGTGTTCCAACAACGGGAACCCGGCCGGCATCCAGCACCGCTCCCACCCTGCTCTGCCGTAGAATATGGCGAAGGTCGGTGGCCAATCCATCACTGATATCCATCATGGAGGTCACAAGTTGTGTCTCGCGCAAGAAGATGCCTTCAGCCACCCGGGGGGTGAAGTCGAGGTGTCGTCCTTCAATACTGCACCCCAGCGGACCGGTCACAAAAATAAGATCCCCCACCTGTGCACCGGAGCGAAGCAAAGCCGATCCCGCAGGAAGAATACCCGTACCAAAGACATGCAGTTCAAGGCACGGCCCCTCGGCAAGGTCCCCGCCAATCACGGATGCGCCAAAGCGGTTGCACAATGCCAGCATGCCGTCGTAGATTTTTTCCAGCGACTCGACGTTCTGCTCAGGCGGTGCACAGACATTAACCAGTACCCATTGAGGCTGTGCGCCCATTGCCGCAATATCACTAAGCACCCGTCCGGCAGCCTTGTTACCGATTCGCTCTGGTTTTTCGCCCGACTGGAAATGCACATTTTCAATGACCGGATCGGTCGTAAATACCTGATCCACATCTGATCCGGGGAGCTTAGCGACTGCGCAGTCGTCACCGGCACCGGTCCGAAGTTCGGCGTGGCCGTCCAGTTTTTTCGTCAGCCGCCTGATCGCTTCGTGTTCGCCGATGTTCCCAAGATTGCTCATAGGGAAAACAGTAGCCAAATCGAGCGCGCAGACAACCTTATTCGTGACGGAGCGCCTCGATCGGATCCATCATGGCCGCTCGGCGGGCGGGGTAGATTCCGAAGACCACAGAAACGGTTACGGCAACACCGAAGGCAATCGCAAATGCCGGAAAGGTCAGAACGGTCTTAACATGAGTTGCGGACGTGATGACCATCGGGATGAGTGCCCCGAAAACCAAACCGATCATCCCTCCTGAAATGGAGAGAATCAGGGTCTCCATCAGAAACTGCAATACGATGTCGCGGCGGCGCGCACCCAATGCCCGGCGAATGCCAATCTCACGGGTCCGTTCACTAACGGTGGCCAGCATGATATTCATGATGCCGATGCCGCCGACGATCAGCGATATGGCGGCAATGGAGCCGAGCACAATATTGAATAAACGCCGCGTTTCGCGCGCCTGACGAATCAGCTCGAGGGGAACGACAATGCTGTAGTCTTCCTTCTTATGGTTTTTCTTGAGCACACGGCGGGCGGCATCGACGGCACGCACCACATTTTCCTGGCGGTCGATGGTGAGGATCAGCTCGTGCAGCTCAATCTTCTCGAAGACGCCCCCGCCTTCCGACCATTGCGTAAACAGATCGCCGCGTTTTTGCATATAGGTACGGAGCGGTATGTAGACATTCTGATTCTCTCCCTCCAACCACAGCTCGTTCTGCATCGTGATCTCGCCTTGGGCAATATCACCGACAATGCCAATCACCGTATACGCGTCGCGGTCAATGTTCAGCGTCTTACCAATGGGATCATAGCCTGCAAAAAGGCTGCGCGCCAGCCGGGTTCCGATCACACAGACCGGCGATCCAAACTCCATATCCGCACTGGAAAGAAAGCGGCCGCGCACCATGCGATAGTTCTGCACCTGAAGATACCATGGCGTGGTGGCCACCACATCGGTCTGGAGCCTGCGCGCCTTGTATTGCACATCGAAACGCAGCACCTTCATGGCCGTATTCGCCACGAGGTTCGGCACAAAGCGCGACAAATCCTCCGCATCCACATAAGTCAGCCCGTACGATGCAACCATACTGCGCTTTGAGCCGCTTCCTGCATTTTCATCCTGAGGCACCTTCACGCTTTTGATCAGGATATTCTGACTGCCCATGCGCTGTATTTTTTCCTGAATTTCCCGATTGGCACCCTCGCCCACACTAAGCATGGCCACCACGGAGCAAACACCGAAAATAATGCCCAGCATGGTTAAACCTGCACGCAACTTGTACTGGCCAAGGTTTTTTAGCGCCAGCTTGATCATCCGTTCTGGACGCATCGACCTCATGATTTTTGGGCCCCGTTCCATTCATTGGAAACGATTTCCCCATCGAGAAAACGAATGATTCTTTGTGCGCGATGCGCGAGATCGTCGTCATGCGTCACCATGACAATGGTCTTGCCCTCGGCGTGGAGTTCATCGATCAATTCAAGGATTTCATGGCCCGTCTTTGAATCGAGGTTCCCGGTGGGCTCGTCGGCCAGCATAAGAAGAGGATCGCATACCAGTGAACGGGCAATCGCCACCCGTTGCTGCTGACCGCCGGAAAGCTCCATGGGCTTGTGTTTCAGGCGGTCCGCCAACCCCATGCGTTTGGCCAGCGCCTCTGCCTTCTCCCGCGCTTCGGATTCGTGCACCCCTTGGTAAAAGAGCGGAACCTCAATGTTTTCCAGCACATCCAGCTGGGGAATCAGGTTGTACGACTGGAAGATGAACCCAATGCGCCGGGAGCGAATTTCAGAAAGTTCATCATCGTCCAGAGTCGATACATTTTCCCCGCCGAGCAAATACTCTCCGCTCGAAAGGTGATCCAGACAGCCTAGTAGATTGAGCAGGGTTGATTTTCCGGAACCGGATGCACCCATGATCACCGCATATTCGCCGGGATCGATGCGCAGGTCGATACCCCGCAGGGCAGAGACCCGCAACGAGCCGTTCACATACTCCTTCACGGCCTGCCTCAACTCGACGATCGGAACGCTCATTCCTCTTCCTTGGGCTCCCCGTTTTTACCGTCCTCGGATAGCGGACTTTTCTGCAGTTTGGTTTCCGCTTCCAACTCGACCTCGGCATAGAGCAACAGTTCCTCTCCCTCCTCCAGACCTTCGGTGATCTCGATGTATTGCGTATTGTATTTCCCGATGCTGACTTCACGCAAGTTCATGCGTCCGTGCTTTACGATATAGACGGAGTGTTTATCCTTGGAGGAAACCACGGCCTGGATCGGAACGTAGAGCACATCGCGCAGTTGATCGGTCACAATTTCAATGGTTGCCGACATACCCGGCTTGAGCTGGGGGACGGACTTGGTTGTGACATCAATCATGATGGTATAGGTTTTGACGCCGGAATTAAACCACTGCTGAGAATCCGGCACGGCACTGATTTTTTCCACGCGACCGCGAAGCACCAACCCGGGCACCGCATCGAGCGTAGCCACACCTTCCTGCCCGATGGATATCTTGTCGATCATGGCTTCAGGGATTCCCACCTTCAGGTCCCAAGCAGTGAGATCGGGAAATGAGAGGATGGGCTGCCGAAAGTCTACCGTCGCTCCCTGCTCGATCTTCGACTGGCCTCCATAGCGACGCGCCTTGGGATAGAACACCTGACCATCGAAATCGGCATAGGCCTTCGTGTTGGCATACTGTTCCTCGCGGGTGCTGAGCTGATTTCTCTCGATTTCCAGACGGGTTTTCTTCGACTCGATCGCAGCTTCCTTGCTCTGGATGTCCGATGTAATCGTCTTCTTGAGACGCTCCAAAGCGGATTCGGCATTGGCAACCGCATTCTCCAGTTCCTTCTGCTTTTTCTTATGGGTATATTCCTGCAGGATTTTCAAGTCGGCAATCTTGTTACGAACCTCGACCTCCTTGCGCTGAACACCGAGCCGATCGGAGTCCAGATCGTTTTTATTGGAATACCCCTTATCGAAAAGCTCTTGTGTGCCTTCGAGCTCGCCCCGTGCTTTTTTCAGCTCTTCCTCGGCCAGCATAATGCTGGACTCCGCCTTGTCCACCATCTGAGCATACTCCACTTCCTCATATTTCTTTAAATCCAGCATGGCCAGCTCGACTTTCAGCTTGGCACTCTCCAGATCGGTGGCACTCTTGAGACGGGCTATTTCGAGCGTTTCCATGGAAAGTTTCAAACTTGCATTCGCCTCGGCCACGTCCGACTGTTGATCGAGATAGCGATCACTGAGCTGGCTCGACTCCAGTTCGAAAAGCAGTTGCCCGTTGGTCACATAGGTTCCGTCTTCAACAATTTCAACGATTTTTGCATCGCGGTAGGCATTGTTTCGGATATCCCGGCTGGTCCTCGCCTTCAGCTCGCCCGATTGCAGAATGCTCACCACCAGATCTCCACGTTGAACCCGGCACAGGTGCGCCGTTTCCATATCGATCCGGTTACTGTCCCGGGTTCCGGCCCGAAGAACCATCAGGATGATCATTATCACCACACCGGCAATCGCGGCTTTTCTTACGCGAGGTCGCGCCCAAAGTTCTTTTATCTGTTGCGCATTCACTGGCTACTCTCACTTTCCTTCGGCTGATCGTACCACATTCCCTGCGGATCAATTTCAAAACGTTCAATGGCATTCCAGAAGCGGAGGCGTCCGATCGTATAGTCCACCAATGCCGAGGTGGCATCGTTTCGAGAACTGAGCAGGTCGTCCTCGGCTTCCAGCTGGTCGCGGGTCTTGGCCCGGCCCAGTTTCAGCAGCATGGTGGTATTCTCCACCTGCCGTTCCGCCAGTTCCACACTGAGCAAACGATTTTCATAGACCGACCGTTGCCGTTCCAATTGCCGCCACTGATCCCGTACTGCGAGCCGGACGTTCGCTTCATCCTCGTCAAGCGCGCGTTTTTCGCGCTCCAGATTGATCTGTGCAATACGAAATTTATTGCGCCGCTCGGTCCAATCCAACGGCAATACCAGCCTGGCCGAGAGCGACTGCTTTACATCCAGATCGACCGGGGCAGCGCCCGCGCTGTCGAACTGCTTCTCGACATCATAGGTTACATCAAGCTTCGGAAGAAAGTCGCGCTGCGCAATCTCAAGTTTGCGATCACCGTCCTCCACGCGCTCGCGCTGTGTAATGAGGTCAAGCCGGTTGGACATGGCTGAAGAAAGTGCTTCATCCAGCCCCATGCTTAACCGAACCACCCCCTGACTCGCCAGCAACTCCAGTTCGGCCGGGTCCGGTTCCACATTCAAATCAACCGGCAGACCGAGCGTAAAGCGAAAATCATCCAGCGCCTTCTGATACCTTGATCTGGCATCAACCAGATTATCCGCAGCAGACAGCTCGCGCTGCCGGGCCTGGGCCGCCTCGAATTCTGCAATGCGGCCGGCTCTGGCGTAAGCTTCGTTCTGTTCCCGGTTGTTCACAGCACTTTCATAGTTTTTGCGGGCATTCTCCAGTGAATCCAGACGGCGGAGCACGTCATAATAATCCGAGGCAGTGGAAATCACGAACGACTGTTGGAAGCGTTTAAAACTCCGCACCTCATAAATCATATCGCGTTCGGCCTGCCGCAGCGATTCCTGGGAAACCAGCGGCCCGAATCCGCGCAACAGCGGCTGTACGATTGAAAACGAAAGCGCGTTGTCCGTATTATGCGAATCTGGATCCGTATAATATTCCAGAATATTCTGGGTAAGCCCCAGTGTCACCGAGGCCCCCGTCAACAGCTTTTTAGCCGCGATCTCTGCGCCCGCCTCAACATCCACACCCGTATCGCCAAACGATTCCGTTGTTCCGGATTTGTAGGTTTTGAGCGACGTTGCCGCAGATGCGTCCGCACTGTACTGCAACCCAAAATCCTTATGCGTTTCCGTAAGCCGCAGTGCCTGGATAAAAAGATCTTCCTTTTCCCTCTGGTACGATCGACTGTTTGCCATTGCAATGGCCAAAGCATCGGACAAGGACAGCAGGTCCGGCTGGTGATTCGTACTGCTGAGCAAGGCCTGAATCTGTTCCATTTCCTCGCTCCCGATTGAAAACGGAATGGCGTGCCCCAGCGAAAGTTCCTGTGCATCCTCAACAATCCGGTAGGCAGCTCGATCAGCCCTTTTCTCCGCAAAATTTCCGACATGAGTACATGAACTTCCCAACAAAAGGAGTACGGTTAAAAAATATACAGGCAAGAGTTTGTTCTTCATGGAATTCATAAAGTTCAGAAAACGTTAACGGTAAGGAAAAATGGACAGTGCAGCAATGATTATTAACCCATTTCAAAACATCAACGCTATTCACAAGCCTATCCGGGTATGCTACAAAATTGCCTGAACCAAGAAGTCATGCAATTGTTATGAAACAGATACTTGTACTCATCAACCCAAAGTCCGGCCTGGGCGGCCCCTACCGCTATATCAGCGCTATTGAAAAAGCATGGGACACGTCGGAACACGATGTATCGTTCCAGTTCAGCCAGTCGGCGGAAGACGGGGCCGCCAAGGTAAACCGGGCCATTGCGCGCGGCACCGACACCGTGCTCGTGGTCGGCGGCGACGGCATGGTGAATACCATTGGAAGCCAACTGGTGAATACCAACGTGCGTCTGGGCGTGATACCCGCCGGCAGCGGCAATGGGTTTGCCCGGCACTTTGGAATCCCGCTCCATCCCTATGCGGCTGCAGAAGCACTGCTCACGGGACAGACAAAAAAAATCGATATGGGCAAAGTGAACGACCGCCTCTTTTTCGTGACCTGCAGTATGGCGTGGGATGGCGCACTCGTCGAAGCCTTCGAAAAATATCCCTTCCGCGGCATTGTCCCCTATGTACTGGCCGGAGCCCAACAACTGCTGGAATACAAAGCCCAGCCATTTAAGGTGGAAATCGATGGTGAAAAACTGGAATTCAGGCATCCGCTGATCTTTACCGTAGCCAATCTTTCACAGTTTGGCAGCGATGTCCTTGTTGCCCCGGATGCCACGGCCGACAGCGGCTATCTCGAACTTGTAGCCATCGAAAAAAAGGATATTCCGCTCGTCATCAGCCAGATCCACCGCTTCATCGAAAAAACGTTCCACCACCACCCGCTCGTCACTAACTGCCATTTTAAAACCATGAAGGTGTTCCGAAAGAATCCCTCGCCGATTCAGGTCGATGGTGAAATCATGGAGGCAGACCGGGAAGTTCTGGTTGAAGTCATACCCTCCGCACTCAATGTAATCATCCCACGCTGACCGATCATCATGGATAACTTTTCACCCGACTTAATTTTCATGCGCATGGCTTTGCGCGAGGCCGAACAGGCCGCCGCCGAGGGCGAAGTGCCGTGCGGTGCCGTAATTGTTAAAGACGGCGAAGTGATCGGAAAAGCGCACAACCAGACTGAAACCCTGAACGACCCCACTGCCCACGCAGAAATATTGGCCATCACGCAGGCCACGCAAGCCGTTGGCAACTGGCGACTGACCGGTTCGGTGATGTATGTCACCAAAGAACCCTGCCCAATGTGTGCCGGCGCATTGGTTCTCGCCCGCATCGAAAAGGTGATCTGGGGCATGACCGATCCCATCCGCGGCGGGGCGGTTTCCAGATTTCAGATTCTCAACACCGCCGACCTCAACCATAGCGTCGAAGTTGAAACCGGTCTGATGGAGGAAGACTGCAAAGCCGTTATCCAGGGGTTTTTCAAAGATCTCCGCCGCCGCTCCAAGGCGCTTAAAAAAGAAATCCGGGCGGCAGATCCGGAACCCCCGTCTGCCGATGATCATTAGGCACTACCTTTGATGTGGCGCACCCGGCAGGATTCGAACCTGCAACCCTCTGGTTCGAAGCCAGATGCGCTATCCAATTGCGCCACGGGTGCTTGATGAAGGAAGAATAGGGGTATCGGTTTTAACGGCAGAGGTAAAGCGCAATCAGGAAGTCGTCAAAACCACCTCCAACCCCCTTGCCCAAACGACCGTCCTCAAACCCAATCTTTAACTGAATTTTTTTGTATTCGGGTATTGGACACCCCTAATTGTTCGTCTATATTCCGCCTTTCCCAACCTAACAAAGGAAAAGGATTTATGAATAAATTGGTTATTGGTCTGCCAAAAGGCAGCTTACAGGAATCGACCTATGCCCTGTTTAAAAAGGCAGGGTTTTCGATTAAGGGCGGATCGCGCTCCTATTTTCCGTCGATCGACGATGACGAGATTGAAATCCGCGTCATGCGCGCTCAGGAAATGAGCCGCTACGTTGAACATGGCATGCTGGACGCTGGCATTGCCGGACTCGACTGGATCGAAGCCAATGGCTCCGATGTTGTGGGCCTGTGCGACATGGTCTACTCCAAGCAGAGCAAGCGCCCTGTACGTTGGGTACTGGCCGTGCCGAACGATTCACCCATCAGCTCTGTAAAAGATCTCGAAGGCAAAAAGATTGCAACCGAAGGGGTCGGAATTGTTGAGCGCTGGCTGGAACGCAACGGCGTAAACGCCGAAGTGGAATTTTCGTGGGGAGCCACCGAAGTAAAGGTTCCCGATTTTGTGGATGCGATTGTCGACATTACCGAAACCGGAAGCTCGCTACGTGCAAACAATCTTAAAATTGTTGAAACGCTGATGGAATCCTACACCAAGTTTTTCTGCTCGCAGGATGCTTGGGCAGATGAATGGAAAAGGCAGAAGCTAGAGAAGATTGCTCTCCTGCTGAAAGCCGCCCTAGACGCCGACGACAAGGTTCTGCTGAAGTTGAACGTGGAATCCGCAAACCTCAAAACGGTTAAGGAACTGCTTCCTGCACTGCATGCCCCCACCGTCAATCAATTGACAGACGAAGGATGGTATGCCATCGAAACCGTGGTCGATGAGTCGGTTGTCCGGGAGATTATCCCGGACCTGAAGGCCAACGGCGCTGAAGGAATTATTGAAATTAGCTTGAACAAAGTCGTGGCATAACTATTGTAATTGCCCGTTTGAGAAATAATCAGGAGATAACATGGGTACCATCAAAAAATGGCGTAAGAAAAAAATGTCAAACCACAAGCGGCGCAAACGTCGTCGCGCTGATCGCCACAAAAAGAAATAAGCATTGATTGCTTGATCCAATTTCAGGGCTGAAACGAAACATTTCAGCCTTGCTTTGTTTATTCAATCCATGGAATGCCTCGAGGATGTGGCTTTCATGGATTGTTTTTATTGTGGCGGCCAGATTTTGGGTTTAAGCGGATCTCTCTCCGAAATCAAGACTCACTCGTCCTGTTCTTCCAACTCTTCATCATCGTCCAGCAGCAAGTTCCGGGCGCTGATACAGGGGCCGGGAAACATATCCATGAATTCGTCCGGGGTTTCTTCGCACAGCTCGCACATCGATTGATAGGCCGATCGGCCATACCGCAATATCTGACCGAGTAAGAGCGTTTCAACGTCCTGCATCACAAAGCACAGCTCATCCTCCGTTGAATCCTGCACATTGAGCAGGAGTCGATATTTATGAGGATCCACCTTTTCCAGATTCCGCGTGTATATGCTGTATTTAACATACTCGATGACACGCTGATCCAAACCGGCCTCGATCATGAAAATCAGTTCCACCAACTCAACACGGGTTAACACCAAGCGCACAATGGGAGCGACAACATCAGCTGGAAGCGCCTCGTTAATCTGCTCGAGTGCCTCATCGAAATCTTCAACAATCTGATCTCGCGTCATCCCCTCACGTTCGGGCATCCAGTGAATAAGGGTCTTATTTTTCGGATCATTGTATAGCATGGGCATATCAACCCGGAACGTCGCACCGCAATCGGTGCACTCCACCCGGTTAAGCTGGTTTTCCAGCAGGGCCTGCCTCAGCTCCGGCTCTGTCTCAACATTGATGGCCTCGAACAACTCAACACCCTGTTGCATACCACAGGACGGGCACGAAATGTTGTACGTTTTACTTCTGCTCATAAATTCGCTCCCGAGCTCAACCGCTCATCGTTAAGAATCATATTATATTGATGTTCAAGATCTGAATTTTCACGTTGCCAAAACAGCTCGCTGCCCCAGTCCGGAAAATTCGCCTTAAACTTAAAATCATCGACCTGCGTACTGCACCAGGCCAGAAAGTAGATTATTCGCATCGCGCGCAGAATTTCAACCAGCCTTAACGACCGATCATCAAATTCGACAAACTGCTCATACCCTTCGAGAATCAGATTAATCTCATGACGGGCATGGTTTGCATGCCCGGGAAGCAAGAGCCAGAGATCCTGCACGGGCGGGCCCATCACCATATCATCGAAATCGATCACCATCAGTCCTTCATCCGGGCGCTCCAGGATATTGGCCCGGTGGCAATCACCGTGTATGCGTTGCAGCTCTTCCCCTTCAAAAGCGCGCAGGGCAATCTCGACGATACGGCTGGTCACATTCCTGAATCGATCCATCTGATGCGGCGACATAAATCCACCATCCACCAGCTGCTCAATCTCGGGAAGCGTGGTGGTTTCCGGATGCATCCGCAAACGATGAGTCGCCTCTCGCCGGCTACCGGCCAGATGCATGCGCCCCACAAGGCGGCCCAACCGCCGCCAGCCCTCATCGCTTCGAAGATCCATCTCTCGACCGGATCGTTTTGGAAAAACAGAATAGAGGATTCCATCGGCCTCTCCAATCGTTGAGCCATTTCCCAAAAGCATCGGTGCCACCACAGGTACCTCATCGGTCGCGCAATCCAACACGAAATCGTGCTCATCCTGCAGGGCTGCCCGGCTCCACCGCCCCGGACGGTAAAACTTGGCAATCAGTCGCTCGCCGTCAACGGTCTGCAATTCATAGACCCGGTTGATATAGCTCGGCATAGGTGCCGTTAGTCCCGTCAACTGCACCTTCATTCCGGATTCGACCCCATCAAGGATAAGGTCAGGCGTGAGGGATTCAAAGGCCGCGCTCATAGTTCCAGTGCCTGAAAAAGTTCATCGGCTTCCTCAAACGAGTCCAACACAATATTCGCCCCCTCGGCTTCCAGAACAGAGCGATCGTACTGTCCGTTGCACACGGCAACGGAAACCATGCCGTTCATTCGGGCGGCTTCAATGTCGGAGGGCGTATCGCCCAGCAGATAGGCCATATCGGGACTCCCCGCCCGTTTCAGAGCAAGCGCCGCCATATGATTGCGGTCGCCATCGTCATCGCCAAACCCGCCAATCTCGCCGAAATACTGCCGGATCCCCGCATGGCGCAGCTTTAGATAGGCACACGCCCGAATATTTCCAGAAACCAAACCCAGATTCCAATGCTTGAAAACCCGTCCGAGAAACGTGGTCACTCCAGGGAAAACAGTGGGCGGAAATTCAGCCATACTGCGATCGAGATAATCGGGGAGATAGTCAAAGAAACGCTGCATCAGAGCCGGATCGGAATCCATCTTCAACTCCCTCAGCAATTGTTCCACCACCCGTATATCCGTGGCACCGGCAAAGTTTATATGATCCATATCAACGGGCACACCATAGGCCGCTTCGAATGCAGATCCAAAGGCGGTTCGCCCAGCACCCTTCGCATGAAGCAACGTGCCGTCGATATCACAAAAAATGTAGCGCGATTGCGCTGTCATGATACTTACTAATCGACGAGATCGATTAGTTCGTTAATCGCATCGTCATTCGAAGACGCTTTTCGGCCGGATCGCGACTCTGCTGCAGGCTTCTGATCGGCTTGAGCTTTCGGCTGCCGTCGGCGCTGTGAGCGATTGCGTCCGCTGTTCCCGCCACTGCGCTCGGAGCCTTCCGAATCTCCGCCAAAATCGAAGGCCTTGCGAAAGGTGCTCACACGCAACTTTTGCACGCTGTTGCCTACGAGTTTTTCGGCAGCAGCATTGCCCGAAACCAGAACAGCACCTGCCCCCTTGGACTTAGCCGTCTTGACCAGAAAACCCACATGCTTCTCGATCGATTTGCTATAGAGTATAGTAATATCTTCAAACTTTTTCCCGGCGGGTGCCTTATTGAGCGGAGAGCCGGAAAGGACGACAACCATGCATATTTTTTCTCGTTGAGCAAAACGCGCCAACCGGCGCAATGTCTGCAATTGGTTGCGTGGGGGGACTTTCCCCTTCATTCCCATTGATTCATTTAGTGAAACCCCATCGACAACAAGTACCGTCTTGGTCGACTTGAACAGGTTGAATAAACCCATAATCTACTTCCTTTTGTTGTATGTTCTTCATTCCATGCACATACACTGTCGTTTCTACCGCAAGCATGAACGTGTCTCCGCGGTCGCTGGCAGTGTGTTGCCGTGCAGTTAAAGCGGGGGAAGGTAACTGATCCCCAGGGGTTACGCAAGTCTCTATTTTTAAGCCAAAAAGGTTGCTTGGACCCCGCTCCATCCCATCACACCTTCAACTGTTCTCCATGTACCTTTATAAGGTCGTACTGTGTGGTACGTTGGACAGGAATCCAGCCCGCCTCGCGTATCAAATTGATCACCACCCCCTCATTAACTCCATAATCAAGCCCTGTTGCGCTGACCACCTCCTCGGTCATCAGAACACCGCCATAATCGTCCGCACCAAACTGAAGGGCCAACTGGGCAACGTCCGGCCCTTCCGTGACCCAACCCGCCTGGAGATGCGGCACGTTATCCAGAATCAGGCGCGCCAGCGCCATCATACGCAGATAGTCCACCCCGTTTTGAACACGCGGGCAATCAAGATCGGTTTTATTGGGCGAAAAACTCCATGGAATGAACGCGGTAAAACCACCGGTCCTATCCTGAAGGTCACGCACCTTCATCAGGTGCTCCACTCGTTGGGCGGTGGATTCGCCGAAACCGTAAACCATCGTAGCCGTTGTTTTCATGTCAAGTTCGTGGGCGGTTTCCATTAAATCCAGCCATGCTTTCGACCGGGTTTTCTTCGGGCTGATTTCCCGGCGGATCTCATCCACCAAAATTTCGGCGCCTCCGCCGGGAAGCGACTGCAAACCAGCAGCTTTCAGGCGTTCAAGGCATTCGCGAATACTGATTCCTTCCTCCTGTGCCAAAAATTCGATCTCGGTCGGCGACATTGAGTGAATCCAGATGTCCACATTGTCACGAATGCCGGACAGGCACTTTTCATAGTAGTCGAGTTTTAGATCGGGGTTGAGACCGCCCTGAATCAAAATCTGGGTGGCCCCTTTTTCGGCCGCTCGTTTTACTTTCTCCACAACCTCTTCGGGAGTCAGGGTGTAGGCACGTTTACTTTCGGGTTTCGCGTAGAATGCGCAAAACTTACAGTCGGTCACGCAGACATTGGTGGTATTCAGGTTTTTATCAAAGACATAAGTGGCCAGATCGCCCGGAACCGCCTCTTTGCGCTTCAGATCGGCCACCCGGCCAAGTTCCTGAAACGGCGCTTCATCGTGCAGAATTACCGCATCCTCGGCAGTCAGGCGCTCACCCGCCTCGATACGATTAAGAATCGTTTTCCAGCGGCTGGAAACGGGAGGAGTTTCAGGTTTGAAGTTTTCAGCATTAAGCCCCAGATCGTCGTAGGCGCTGTTGGTTAGCACAGGAGTGTGACCGTGGTTAACGAGAAATTCCTCCATTTCTTCCGCCGAGAAAAACTTTTGGCTCTGGGGAGCTCCGCCTGCCTTGGCAATACGTTCATCAAGGCTGGTGCCGCCAATATCATCAACGCCGCTGTGCGTCAGCACGCCGAGGAGCTTGCGGTCCATATAGTTGACCAGCATGCGCACATGCGGAAAGTTATCAAGATAGATACGAGTCAGTGCAGCAATCCGAACCTGCCGGTCTCCGGATGGCCCATATTTTACCCCCAGCGCTTTCCCATTGGCCTGAAACGGCAGAGGAATCGCGGCCTGAAAGCCGCCGGTTTCATCCTGCAGATTGCGGAGCCGGGACAGGTGATCGACAATATGCTCATCCTGCTCAATGTGTCCAAAAAGCATCGTGGCGTTGGTCGGCAGTCCCAGTTCATGCGCCGTCTTGTGAACATCCAACCATTGTTGTGCAAGGATCTTGGTGGTGGCGATTTTCTTGCGGATATCGGGGTGGAAGATTTCGGCACCCCCACCTGAAATAGAGCCAAACCCGCAGGCTTTCAGGCGTTCGAGTGTCTCACGTACAGAGATCCCGGAATTGCCCGCAATCCAGTGAATCTCCACCGCCGTCATGCCCTGCAGCAGCACAGCCGGCAACATTTCACGGGCGAGGGAAAAGAGCTGCTCATAGTAGCCCAAATCCAGTTCGGGAATCATTCCGCCCACAATGTGAAGATCGGTCAGATTCCAGTTTTGCGCCTTTTCCAGATTCTCACGAGCATCTTCGAGCGTGGTAATATAGGCATCTTCGGCATTATCCGGGCGCCAGAATGAGCATAGCTTGCATTTCACCACACAAAGGTTGGTTGGGTTCAGGTTGTGGCTGTGCACATAAAAGGTTTTGTTTCCATGCCGGGCACGCCGGATTTCGTCCGCACGGGCCATAAGTTCGGGCGTTGACATGTGTCTTAACATATCCAATGCTTCGGCATCGGTAATGCGTTGCTGCTTCCATTCATTCATTGAATTGCTGCCTCTTTACTGATTAAGGACTAATTTGGTATAGATTGCTTTGAATTGCCATCTCAAAAACCGAGAACCTATGCACCCAAAGCATATTATGCCGATGCTGAAAGGTTTTCAGATACGGCAACCTTGACCTCCGTCGCCGTCTGAGTAGCAAACTGAAAATCAACGTTTTCTGCTCCAAATGCGCGGCTGATGGACTCTAAAGTGGATTTTGCCGACTTCTGGACCTCGGACTGAATATTATTAATCAACTCCAATGCCTGCTTTTCAGCATGCCCTTTAGCGGCATCCACCAGTTTATTCTTATCTTCTTCGGAAAATCCGTCACGGACGAATCCATTGAGTAGATCGGGAAGCAACCAGGGGAGAAGCTTGGATCCCTGCTCATCGTAAAAACGGATATCGCGAATGTGTACTTCATAATCACACGGCGGCATGGTAATCGCATAAGCCGCCTCACCCGTTTCGAGGATGGTAAAGTCAGGACTCTGAAGATTGAATCGGAAATCGATTTCAAACTCGAAAATCATGGCCATCTTTTTACCACTCAATACCCAGCTGAGATAACGTGTTCCAAATTCGCCCCATGTATGGTCTGTTTCGGTTACGATTTCCTTTGTGAGCACCTTGTAGACTGACAACTGGCCGATTGCGCGGAGCTTTTCAATGCTGGAAAACACGCGAACTTCCGCGGCCGGCTTGTTTCGTTTTGCCTTAAGCCAGATCCAGCCCGCGCCAACGGCGACCAGCGCCACCGCAACACCCATCATAAATTCATTCATTACATTACCTCATTCAATTCACACCTCGTCTTCCAGCACATCAAAATCAATAATCAGCGGAAGGTGGTCGGAGAGTTGCACTCGGGGCATCTCAAAATGGTTAATCCGTATTTTTGGACTGTGCAGAATAAAGTCGAGGTTTCGTTTTGGATTGTGGCTGGGATAGGTCGGAAGCATATCCTTGTCGGCATTTTGCAGTCCACTCGCGGACATCAACAGCTGGATCTCATCCTCACCCATAAAGGCGTTAAAGTCGACCGCCACAATATAGGGCCGTTTAGTTTCCTTGATCAGATAGTAAAGGTGCACGGTGGG
>CAZWZW010000019.1:0-27814 GCA_964639125.1 uncultured Verrucomicrobiota bacterium | reverse complement strand
ATTGATACCACAACATATGGGGGTTAGTCCAGTGAAGGGGATACCCACATAATTTAATATCGATTTTGAGGGATTTTGAGGGTCTCATGGCCTGTAAACCCAGTTAATATGCCCCTATGTCGTCCGCTCCTCCCTGCGCCCCCGACCTATGAATCCTCCCTCCATTCCTAAAAAGTCTTCATGTCTATTGCATAATTTAGAGTCACGTGCAGTGTGGGATTGACCTTCCGCCCATTGTGAGTTATAAATTCCCCAGAAAATTAAAAGAAAGAAGCGTGCTTAGGCACATCTGGCGCCAAAAAATGGGAGATCCATATTAGGGAGTCGGTTACTTGAAGATAGATTGTTGATGTGTGGACGAAAAAGTTCACCGGAGGTTCAAGATGAAACATTTAAAAGGTTTTCTCAGCCTGGTTGTTGTAGGGGTTTTGGTTGCCCATACTGCCAAGGCAGAGATCGCTTCAATCGTTGTGGGCGACAAGCTCTTCAGCGACTTTTCCATCCATCACTGCAGCACGCTACCCGGCGAATTACAGATTAATGGCGGGCAGACCGAGAACGGATCCATCGGCCTTTTCTTCGATGCACCGTACCATGTTGGCCCGCACCAGACCCAGAGCAGCTGGATCAGCTATACGGTTTCCGTGCTGCCGGATTACGACGATCAATTCATCTCCGCAAGCACACTTGAAATGACGGAATTCTGGGCGGCCAGCTCAAGTGCTCAGATCAGCAGCAAAGTATATGACAACGGCGGAAACCTACTTGCCGATCTCTACGTAGCCAACAATTCCGAAAAACTGGCCTTCCAGGAATTTTCTACCGGCGTCAAGCAGGTCCGGGTTGAATCGATCGTGACCGTTCAGGGATTCAATGATGTGGCACACCTCTATGGGTTCAACCAGACGTTTGACCAGATTCCAGAGCCAGCCAGCATGGGCCTGATCGGTGCGGGCAGTATCTTTTCTATTATCCTGCGTAATAAGACCCGCAAACGTAACCGCAAGAATTCCAAACAGGAATTTGAGCCGGTGAAATCAAACGATCTGGACTTATTTGAAGATGGCAAGCTGGCGTATGTATATGCCGGAAGAAAGCACAAGAAGCCTGCGATTTTTTAATCTGGCCATCCGCTTTCGATGCAAAAAGGCGCAGCTAAAAGCTTCGCCTTTTTTGTATCACAGACTGGATCCACGCCAGTGAAGCTTCTGGGCAAGAACAGAAAAATAGCTGTGATCCGCTAATTGGAGAAATTTAATCGGGCTCGCACTACGACGAATTTCAATTTTTCCGCCCTTCCCCACTTTATACTCATCCTGCCCATCAATCGAAAGAATGAGCTCTTTGGGCGCATTGACGACCTCAACTTCGATCAAGCTTGTGTTGGGTACGACGAGTGGCCTTGAGCTGAGGGTATGCGCACAAATCACGTTAATGCCAAAACCGCATATGCCCGGGTGCAGAATGGGGCCACCAGCGGACAGGGAATGTCCGGTACTACCCGTGGGGGTCGAAACCATCATCCCATCGCACATAAACGCCCCCACCGATTCACCACTGACAGAGAGATTCAACGTTACGATTCGTGAAGAACCTCCCCAGCCCAGCACCACATCATTGAGAGCATGTTCTTCTCCCACCACGGCTCCATTCTGGAAGATTCGGCATTCGGCCACCTCCCGCTTGGAAACCTTGTAGGTTTTATGCACCAACGCATCCAAGGCCGAAGCAATTTCGGTATCGCCCACACTGGTCAGGAATCCAAGACTGCCAAGATTGATTCCCATAATTGGAACGGCCGATCCGTGTAACGCACGGGCCGTATAGAGCACGGTACCATCGCCTCCCATCGCAAGCGCAACGTCAACCTTCTTACCGAACTCCTCCACAGGCAAATGCTCGGCACCGAGGATTCCGGCCATCGTCTTACTCTCCGCATAAAGCCTGAAGCCATGCGCTTCCGCCAGTTGGCGAAGCTCTTCCAGCACATTTTCCGCCCGCGGGCGCTTCGTATTCACAATGACGCCAATCTTTTTCATAAGCAAAGTATAGGAACTATCAGCACCCTTTCCAAGCCTTGGAAAACCTATTTCCGGGCTTCCTTCGAAGCGGCGAAGGGGCTTGAGATGGAAGTTCCTTGATATGTGCGTCCATTGAAGAAAGCAAACGCCGGCTCGTATTGCTCAACAAAATCCCCAGAGTTGGATTGCTCCCACTGCCGGCCGCTTGGATCCAGTCCTCCGACTGCCGTAACCGCTGTGTAGCCGGCTGGATATATTGGAACCCCAGTTGGCTCATTTCCTGCCGCGGCATAGAGAATAATGCCATTCTGCGCAGCATAGTTCATGGCGGCTTCCATGAAGCGGCTGTCGGTTTCGGATCCCCAACTCATGCTGACAATCTTCGCTCCCGAATTTTCTGCATATTCGAGAGCCCGCATGATGGTGTCGCTACTGGTCATTCCGTTTTTATCGAACGTACGGATGGCCAGTACCGGCACACCGGTTTCGGCAGGAGTACCACCCATTGGGGTAATTGCACCCGATGCAACCATGGCCGTTAATGTCCCGTGTCCGCTTGGATCGCTCATGGGCTCGGAAGGATTCAGTGCATTATAGGTTCCGCGAATAAAGGGCATACCGGCATATTGCGGGTCGAGCCCGGAGTCCAACACGGCCACTGCGGTTTGGCCGGGTTGCAGGTGGAGGTTGATCCCCTCACCGCGACCCGGTGTTTGCACTGTTTCGTTTCCAATCCTTGGAAATGCAAGGTTGGGCTCGGTTGCTTTAACACCTGCATGAGCCTCTGCGATTTTCATCGCATTCTCCACAGACATATCCTCATTGAGCTTGATGCGATAGATGCCCGGGGGATTGATCGCCTCGATGACGGTGCCATCAAGCTTGCGCAGCAATGCCTTGAGGTCGTCGATGCTTGAGTCCTCATCAAACCCGACCATGATTTCACCGCGAATATATTTTACGCCATCCGGGCCTTCGGCCACGTCGAGTACTTTTTGTTTCGACGACAATGGTTTTGCGGCCGATGCATTTCCATCGGAGAAGATACGAATCGATGACAGTCGATACAGCGCTCCCAATGGACTATTCTGTTTTCCCCACTCGAGAAGATAACTATGCGGTCGGGCCAGCTGTTCGATCAGCCGTTCCACTTTCGTATTTTCCCATTCCCCGGAGATCCGGCCCATTTCCAACGACGGATCGATGAAGACGCCAACCCCGCGCTGCTCAAAAAGTTGAAGCACTTTTGAAAGTGGCGCACCGTCGGCTTCCAGCCAGGCGCGGTCTTCCTCCAACCGTAATGATGTCCCCAACGCTATCAGGGGCAGGAGCAACAGGCTTATGACAGATGCTAGCTTCATGGTGCGAAACATAACGTTCCGCCCTGAAAAAACAATGCATTAGTGATGCACGACATAGATAACGGCCGAACCCCTTCTGAAATATTTTCAACAAAGGTCGTTTGATCCTATAACCCGTTCGGCTAGAGTGCTCACATGATTTCGCCCGACCCATCCCCGCCATCGTCCGCCGCGGAAACCACCGACCATTTTTTTGAGCCGGGTGGTCTGCTGGAGCAGCACTGCGCTGGGGAATCGATTGATTTTGAACTGCGCCCGCAACAACAGAAAATGGCGCGAGGAGTGGCGGACGCAGCGGGCTTTGGCCATCATCTGGCGGTTGAGGCAGGCACCGGCGTCGGCAAAAGCTTTGCCTATCTCGTGCCGCAAATCTTAACCGCACTCGAAAACGATACACGGTGCGTCGTTGCCACCTATACCATCACGCTGCAGGAGCAGCTGATGCACAAGGATATCCCATTTGTGCGCCAGGCGCTTGGACGGGAATTCAAGGCTGTGATGGTCAAGGGGCGGTCGAATTATCTCTGCCTGCTGCGGCTCCAGCGTGCGCGGCGCAGCGCCGGCGACTTGTTCGACAGCACCAAGGAAAAGCAGCTCAACGAAATTTATGCACTGGCGAACAACAAGCAGCTCGGCGACGGCAGCGTCCAGGAACTGGAAGAGCAGCCGGATCATGCCGTCTGGGGCGCGGTCTGTGCCGAGCACGGCAACTGCACCGGCAAGCGATGCCCGTTCTATAAGGAATGCTACTTCATGAATGCGCGTCAGGACATGATGAATGCGCACGTACTGGTGGTGAACCACTCGCTTTTCTTTGCCGAGCTGGCGTTGCGCGCCGAAGGCGCAGCCATGTTGCCGCCCTATGGCTATGTGGTCTTCGATGAAGCGCACCAGATGGAGCAGGTGGCCTCATCGCACCTCGGCATACGGCTGTCACTCTACATGATCGAATATTGGCTTAACCGAATCCACTCCGAAAAACGACGTGGCATCCTAGCCGTGCTCAAGGACGGCAAGGGCACCTTTATGGCCGATCAGATCCGCGAGGCCGCATCGGCCTTTTTCGAGGCCGTCCGGAGTCACTTTAAGCTCGGCCCGCAAAAGACCCAACAACGCGTTTTCGAGCCCCCGCCCATCGAAACCGATCTGCCGGTCAAGATGACCAATCTGTGCCAGCACCTTAAAACCGTAACGCAGACCACCGACAACGAGGATATACAGGCCGAAATCAAGAGCCTACGCAACCGGGGACTGGAGCTGCGCGACACGGTGGAAGCATTTCTTCGGCAATCGCTGGAGGGTCAGGTCTATTGGACGGAGATACAGGGTCGGCGGCGCCAGGCGGTACTCTATTCCGCACCAGTGGATGTCGGCCCGATCCTGCGCGAAATGCTGTTCGAGGAAATTCCCTGCGTGGTGATGACCAGCGCAACCCTCGCGGTGGGCAATAATCTGGAATATTTCCGGCACCGGGTCGGTGCTGAAGAATGCGCTGAGCTGCGCGTTGGGTCGCCGTTCGACTATTCACGGCAAATGCAGGTTCAAATTCCAGTGAACATGCCGCCACCCAATGCAACCCAATTTGAGGACACCGCAGCAACCGCGATTAAATATTTCGTGAATGAAAGCCGCGGACGAGCCTTCGTGCTGTTCACCAATTCACGCTTTATGAAAAAAGTAGCGGACGAGCTCCGGTTCGACTTTGAACTGGATGGCTATGAATTTCTGGTGCAAGGAACCGGCGTACCGCCAAAACGAATGCTTGAGATGTTTCGAAACCATGAGGCGGGCGTCCTGTTCGGCCTCGACCGTTTTTGGATGGGCGTCGATGTTCAGGGAGAAGCGCTGAGCAATGTCATCATTACCCGCCTTCCCTTTGCCGTGCCCGACCACCCGCTGATCCAGGCGCGTTTTGAGTCCATCGAAGCCCGAGGCGGAAATCCTTTCAAGGATTATTCCCTGCCCGAAGCGGTCTTGAAATTCCGGCAAGGGGTCGGCCGGCTCATCCGCAGTGGCAGCGACTTTGGCACCGTAACCATTCTCGACAGCCGCATCCGCAACCAATGGTATGGACGACTCTTCCTTGAATCGATCGACGAGTGCCCGGTGGAAGAAGTGGAAATTCCAGAAATCGGCCCCTAACCGGCCTGCTATTCCTTCGGTCGCGGGAGCCCCAGCCCCGCAATGCAGCCAATGAAGGCTCCGGCCAATCCCGGGATCAAATCCCGGATATCGCACTCGCGCTTGAAGCTATGCGGTAGAATGCTTTGAAGCCATTCCATTGAAACGGCAAAGAGGAGAGACAACCCCATGGCAACCGCAAAAGAGATCAACCTCGGGATTTTTATGAGGAAATGCATGACGATAAAAGCGAAGCCCCCCATCAGGACCGCGTGTCCGGTCGATTGTATCTGTTGCTGATGGTGCCCGTAAAACTGCCTTAAGTTATAACCCCACCAGCTCGTCCCCGCCCATGCATCCGGAGTGGGGAGTATATGCAGAGCAATTGAAAGCAACATCCATCCGACCAATATAATCCAAAGAAGTTTTTTCATGCGTAAGCGATCTGGTTATCGAGAGAAAAACTGCCCGAGTTTTCCCAGGTTTTTCCAAGCGAGTGTATGAACATGACCAATCCGGTTGCGGCGGATGACCCGCCAATCTTCTTTTGATTTTTGAATGATGTGCTTCAAACTCCGGTTACTGACGCCGCCCACCTGCATTTTCACGAAGACCTCCGGCAGATAGACGGGTTGAATCGAATGGCCAGAAAGCACCCGCATCATAAAATCGTAATCCGCAGCACAGGTAAACGAGGTGTCAAAACTGTCCCCATTCGGGAGCAATGCTGTTTCATAAATTGATCGCTTCAGATAGAGCGTCGGATGCGGAGGCATCCACCCCCACTTTAAGCTTTTGGAGCTGTAGCTTCCACTTTCCCAATGGCGCAAGACAGAAAATGAATCGTTGGATTTCCGAACATATTGAAGGTCGCCATAGACCGCATCCACACCCTGTTTTTCAAAAGCATTAACAATATGTTGCAGCACATCCGGCCCGGCAAAAAAATCATCGGCATGCAGGATCCCGATGACATCGCCGCTTGCCGCATGCACGCCTTTGTTCAGGGCATCGTAGATGCCCCGATCGGGCTCGGAGATCAACTGATCGGGGTTAACACCGGATTGTTTGATGACCTCAAGGGTGCCGTCTGTAGATGCCCCATCAACCACGATCCATTCGAGTTGTTCGCGATCAAGGCTTTGTCCGGCAATCGATTGCAAGGTTTCCGGAATGCTTTTTGCGGAATTCCAGGTTGCTGTGATTAAAGAGATTTTCATTTTAGTTCGATCGGGTCTTTGAGAAACATACCTTCTCCAGAAGGCTATTTATAGATGAAAATGGACGCATGAACGCCCGATGAACGCACTCCATTGAGAGCAATAACGTGGTTCCGGCGGCGCATACAAGAATGATGATCTCACTAACCACCGGCTCATAATTTGGATGGAGTTTCTTCAACCCGAAAACCAAAAAGTTATGCAGCAAATAAACGGACATCGTATGCATGCCCAATCGAGTGAACCACATTTCGCGTTTAGGGATCAGCGCGACAAATGCGGCTCCGGAAATCAGGGATAGTGCATATATCCCGATCCGGTATACGGGGCCGGAAATCATCCCATCGGGAAGGCTGTATCCCGAGGCGTAAAAAGAGTTCCAGATAATCAGGTTAGCGCTATTTGGCGCAACCTGGCTGATGGCAAGCGCAAACGCCATCAGGCCAAGCAGCACCAGTGATCCAAACCATTTAAGACCGGTGATTCGGCCCAGCACCGCCTCGTCGAACCGCATGCCGATCATAAAGAACGGGAAAAAACAGATGGTTCTGGATAGCGAAAGCTCCCACCCAATCCCCGGCACATAACCAATCAGAACGGCGATAAGAAAGGAAAACGGCAGCACATACCTTTGCTTCCGAACGCAGAGGGACAGTAGCCGCCAGCCCAGAAGACTCAGCAGGTACCAGTTCTGCACAAACGGGACGGCTATATTCCAGCCGCTGGTCCATTCGCTTCCCTGCAGCCCAAGCCATTTATAGTAGGCAATATATGCAACCTGGAAAAACAGAAAGGGGATGAGGACAAACGAGATGTCTTTTATCCGAGGCGAATAGGTCTTCGAGAAGAAACCGGAAACGAAGGCAAATACCGGCATGTGGAAAAGGTATATAAACAGATAGAGTCCACTGATGAATGCACTATCGCTGCGGTAGCGCCCGAGATAGTGCCCCAGGACAACGAGAAAGATCAGGACAAACTTCAGGTTGTCAAAATAGTGACTGCGCACCCTTCCCTCTCCCTTCATATCTTACCCGCATGCTTTTACTGGTGATAATCGGTGTACCAGTCGCAGAATTTTCCAAGCCCGGTTTTTAAATCGGTTGTGGGAGCATAGCCCAACTTCTGTTGTGCCTTGGTGATATCCGCATAGGTGATCGGCACATCACCGGCCTGCATGGGCAGCATTTCCATCTGCGGCTCAACACCGAGGGCATCGCCCAGATATTGAATCATATCCATGAGCAACTCGGGCTGGTTGTTTCCGAGGTTGAATATTTCATACGGATTGAGCCCGTCCACGAACAGTGCGGATTTAACCCCTTGCACAATGTCATCAATGTATGTGAAATCGCGCTTCATATCGCCATGGTTGAACACCTTGATCGGGCGGTTATCCAACATCGCTTCCGTAAACAGCCAATAGGCCATATCCGGACGCCCCCAGGGTCCATAGACCGTAAAGAAACGCAGGCCAATGGACTGAAAGCCATAGAGGTGCGTGTAGCTGTGGGCCATCAGCTCGTTTGCCTTTTTGGTGGCCGCATAGAGACTGACCGGATGATCTACGTGATCATCTTCGCTGAACGGCACCTTCTGGTTACCACCATAGACGCTTGAGCTTGATGCATAAACAAGGCGCGGCACTTTAAACTGCCGACAGCACTCAAGGATATTCAGGTGCCCGGACAGGTTGGCCTGCTGATACGCAAACGGATTCTGAATCGAGTAGCGAACACCCGCCTGCGCCGCCAAATGACAAACCCGGTCAAAAGTGTGCGATTCGAATACGGCCACCAATGCGTCATGGTCAAACAGGTCGCCCTTCACTCCCATATAACCAATACGCGCCTCCAGCGCAGCATGTCGCGCCTCTTTCAGATCGACGCAATAGTAGTCGTTGAAGTTATCAAACCCAACCACCTCATGCCCGTCATCCAACAGGGAGTGGGCAACATACGAACCAATAAACCCGGCCGTGCCGGTAACCAATATTTTCATTTAAACCTCTAGATCGGGCGGTTGCTGACACGAAAGCGAGATTCCATCACTTTCAGATCAATCATATATTCATACATGGCCCGCATAATGGAATAGCGCAAGCCGGGAACGCCATCGAGCAAGCCAAAACGAAAAAAGTAGAGATAGACAAACATCAGCAGGGGCCTGCCCGGCATACGATAGGCCAGAGTTTTCAAAGCACGGCGGCGGATGGCCCTATCGCGGGAAACCAGCTCTCCGATCCGCAGCTGCCCCTTGACCTCGGCAATCAAATCGGCCGCTTCCATTTCCGAATATTTATTGTGACGATCAAACCAGTGCCCGACTCCGTGGGAGAAGGGATAGTGAATGATATGCCCCTCCAATGTTCCGGTTTTCCCCTCCACCACAGCCACCGGATTCACCAGCCGTTCATAGCGTATTTTTTCAGGTCGAAATATACGAGTGATCCAGGTTGGATACAACTGGGAGCGCTTGAGCCAGCGGCCCATAAAATAATCCTTCCGGCGCACCTGAAAGGCCGCAAGATCGCCGGTCTGTTGGGGAAGGTTCTTCAGCTCAGCCTTCAGCTGATCGTCACAGGTTTCATCTGCATCCGTGTAGTATACCCAAGGATGTTTAAAATCAATATTTTGAACCGCCCAGTTTTGATGGGAGGACCAGTTGTCGAACTCCCGTTTGACAACACGAGCTCCCAGTTGCTCGGCAATTTCCGTTGTGCGGTCATCGCTGTACGAATCATACACCACAATATCGTCCGACCACGCAACCGCATTGATACAACGCTCAATATTGATCTCCTCATTTTTCGTAAGGATTAAAATGGATACAGATGGCATGATTTATTTCCCGGATACGGCATCGCTGATGCCTACTATGGGTACTGACTCCGATAACTCACGTTTCTTGACAAACTGCGCTGGATTCCCCGCAACAATATCCCACGCTTCCACATTTTTTGTTGCAACCGCACATGCTCCAACAACGGCACCCTCCCCCACGGAAACGCCCGGCCCAACAAAAGCATCCGCACATACCCAGACCTGACTTCCAATGGTTATGGGAGGTGTCAACAACGGGAGCCGGGGGTCGACATAATCGTGTGATCCTGCGCAAAGGTGCGCCCGTTGAGAAATGGTTGATTTCTCTCCAACACAGATCTTCCCCAGGTTATAGATATATGCGTGTTCACCAATGGCCGACCAGTCCCCGATTTCCAGATTCCATGGGAAATAGATCGTTGCCGTGTTTGCGATATTGACCCGGGTTCCTATCTTCGCACCAAACAGACGAAGAAGGGCTCTACGCGGGCCGTAGAGTGGCCGGGGAATGATTCGGAACAGCAAGCGGCCGAACGCCCAGCATACACGACGAAGCTGAACCGATACCGGATATTTTGCTGCCGCCCTGTTTCCACCTATATCCAAACCGTCATTCATTATTCATTATCCGTGATCAGACTTTTCCGCACAACCGTTAATCAAACTGAACACATGATGGCGCGGTGCCCCCGTTGATGCACCATTCATATACAGATTTCATATCATCTGCAATATGTTCCCATGTAAAGAGATTCTCAACCAAGGCCCGCCCGTTGTTGCCCAACGCCTCCCGAGCCTCAGGTTCCATCGATAACAGTTCGATGATTCCATCAGAAACAGAGCCCGCATCGGGCGTCACCTCTATCGCTGCATTTGCCCGGAACCCTTCCGGCAGATTGCAATATTCGGTCATCACTACCGGCAAACCATACGACCAGGCTTCCAACACCGACATGGGAAGACCTTCACTAAAAGACGGCAGAATAAAAGCATCCACAGATCTCAACAGATGATCCTTTTCCTCCCCAAACCGGGACCCGATAAACAAAAGTTCACCCGCTTTGTTGTTAGAGGCTTCTGACCACCCAACCCTACATTCATCAGCGTGTTTCTTCAGGGCCTCCAAATGTCCCCCATCATCCCATCCGGCAACCAACAACTGCCATCCAGAACAGGCATCCGGGCTTTTATTTTTTGCGCGGGCCCATCCGGAAATCAATTCCGCCAACCCCTTTTTGGGATGAATACGGCCGAGGAAGAGAAGCTTACGCTTTCCTTCCGCAGAGGCAACATTGCGAACCACAGCTGGGGCGGGTAATTCCACGCCATTGGGAATGATGGCAATGGGATTCTTTAATCCATATGCTCGAATGGCCTCGGCTTCCGACTTGCACAATGCATGGATGCAGGTTGCTTTTTTAAGCGCCTGGTTGGCAAAAAGAATTCCGCTCGCGGTCTTCTTCCACCGCGAATTTTTAACCGCCCAGGGATCCAGCATTCCGCGTGGCGAAACCACGACCGGAACCTCTTTTCGCTGCTGGTGCTGATAGGCAGCCCACTGGTTATCCAGCCAAATCCCATGGACATGCAACAAATCCGAGTTTCCGGCCGACAACTGCCTACGCAGATCCAGTGAAAATTCCAACGGTCCGAAGCTATGATAAAGCCTGGGCTTAATGGGAGCCCATTCCGGCGAATCCTCCCAGGAAAATTCATCCACCGGACTATGCACGGTGACGGAACAACCCTTAGCCAATAAAGCTTTCGACAGCCAACGAACCGAGTAAAAGAGTCCGCCGGCATTCCTTGAGATTGTAGATAAAACCCCGATATTCATTTGACGAGCCAGGTGTTAAGGGTTTCTGCCATCCGCTCTGCATTTTTTTCCGGCGTGAATTCGCGGACATAAAGCTGTTTTGACTTTCCCCCATGCTCTTTGATCTGCGCAGGGTTCGCCATGTAATATTTCAGGCTCACCGCGAGCGGTCCCACGGCACCCGCTGTTACCCGAAATCCGTTTTCACCCTCCTGAATTAAATGCCATGCGCCGCCGCTCAGATCGGTCGCGATGAGCGGCAGTCCACACGATGCCGCCTCGTTCAGTACGGCACCCCATCCGTCGAAACGCGATGCCAGCACAAATACATCTGCAGCCGCATATACTTCGGATATACGGTCGGCGGGGTATGCACCCATGAACAACACACGGTCCGAAATGCCCAGTTTTTCAGCCAATGCCTGATATTCTCCCCCGGCCTTATCCAATCCGCAAAAAACCAGACAGCTGCTGTTCGAACCCGTTTGCGAAAACGCCCGCAGTAAAACATCGATCCCCTTGCGACGGCACAGGGCCCCCACGGAAAGGAAAACCGTCCGGCCCTGTGCGAACTGGACAATCTGCTTGCAAGGCGAGGCCTCCGGCAACGGGCCCGGCGTATAAAACAGGTTCGCAATCCTGCCGGAAGGAACTCCCATCCGACGGAATGCGTGAGCCGCTAGAGTTCCCTGCCCGAATGCACCTACAGCATGTCGCCGGATACGCAAACCTTCTTTTCGCTTTAGCATGAGCATCAATGGGTTTAGTCGTCTGAACACATCCATTCGATAACCCAGCAAATCCGCCAATCTGATTCCCGGCATTTCCGACCAGTGACACCACCGCACATGGTTCACGCAAAAATAATCAATCAACCCGGAATGAAAGTAGCTGCTGATCACATGAGTCCGCTCCTGCCAGTCAGGGAGTGAGGCAACCAGTTCGCGCGGATTCGCGCCTTCGCTGCCAAACTTTTCATAGGGCTGACATTCAAACTCGTTATTCCAGCCCTCGGCCGCGCGCCCCGAGGAAACACCCTTCAAATAGCGCACCTGCAAGTCGACGTCATTGCGGTCTGCCAACGCTGAAAAAAATGCCGCTTGGTAGTGCGATGGAATATTCATCCAAATACATAGTTTAATCATTGGACATTTCCTCAATCACTTTCAGCAGAGGTCCTGCCCGATCCTTCCAGGCAATATCTTCGCAATCCGAATAACGCGGCGACCCATTTGTTAGACGTTCTTCTACCGCGCAAAGAAAAGCCTGCGCCTCCGAACAGATTTCAATCTGGTCGGTAAAGTGCCCGACCTGATCGCAGGCATCTGTCGCGACAACGGCAGCGCCGCTTGCCAAATGATCGAACAGCCGCATGGGAGAACAATATGTATTCAGTTCCGTAGCTGCGTAAGGAATCAGCCCCACATCCAGACACTTGAACCACTGGTGAATACTGGCATGGGGTTGTCCCCCCACACTAATGCACTTTGGGTGTTTTAATAATTCAGCCAATGCGGGAGACGGTTCTGGAGGGAGCGGTCCGACCAACAGGAGTGTACCCAATTCCGGGAGATCCGCGCAGGCCTTCAGCAGTTTAAAATCCAGCCGATCATTGATGCCGCCAACAATACCGGCAATCGGTCGTTGCAGAGCCCCGGATGGCGGCTCGCAGGGCAGCGACTCTCCGGCCAGCGGGAAGAACCGATCCTCTGTTGCATTCATACTCACCGAAATCCGATCGGCCGAAACTCCGTATTCCTTGCGGGCCCGAGCGGCCAACGCCTCGGAAATAAGGAAACTGTGATCCACTCGTTGGACCACCAAAGCTTCCTGTTCCGCCATGTGGCTCCAACCTTCGTAGCTGCGATAATCATCCGACGCATAATAAATGGTTTTTACCGAGCTCGGCAGCAGATTCAGCAGCGTAAGATAGTGTGGACTGGTGACCACCAGGCACTTGATCTCTTTCCTTTGCCGGCGCGCAGCCTTCTTTATGCTACGCCACAACATACGCTGCCCGAGCCAGGCGGCCTTCGATGCCCATCGGGGCGGCAACACAACCCGCAGCACTTTTAATGGCCCGTCCGGAAATGCTTTTGACACCGGCTGTTTTCGCGCCACGAATGGGTCGCACGGCGAAATCCCCAGCACATCGGACTGCTCCGCCAGCGCCGCAAAGGGCCGGTGCCGCCAGATGGTGTTCACATCGCACACCACAATCATGCAGACCTCCGTCCGGCTGCAAGCATGGCTTCATAAACTTGTGTCAGTTGCTTTGACAGCGTTGCCCAGGAGTAGGTCTTCATGGCCTTTTCCCGCAATTGCGGGGCCGATTCGTGACGAGCAAGTGCGGCCTCGACAGCCCCCGTGATCGCCGAAGCACTGGTCTCGTCATCCATCATCGTTGCATTAAACTCCTTCAACAACTCCGCGGCCCCGCCACCGCCGGTAATCGGGAACGCCAGCAGGGGCAGCCCGCAGGATACCGCCTCGAGAATAACCAATCCAAACGGCTCATAGTAGGATGTGAATAAAAAAGCATCGGCTGCTTTGTAATACTCTTCCGGGCGGGGGGATGATCCCGGCAGAATAAGCTGTTGGTTCTGCACCTGGGAAGCGCACCGTTCCAGTATCCCTTCGCGCTCGGCCCCTTGGCCAACCACAACAAGGGTTGTGTCCTCCGGAAGGCTCGCAACCACACGTTCAACGCGGTCCGTCCCTTTCATTGCACGATGCAGGCGCCCCACCCAAAGCAGAATCCGGCGCTGCTGCGGCAATCCCAACCGCTCACGCAATTGGGCCCGCTCTTCTGTGGAGGGGATCTGAAAGCGCTGAAAGTCAACGCCATTGGGTATCAGCTCAATCTTGTTGGCGGGATACCCTTCGTCAACCCAGGTTTCTGCCGTGTGTGCTGAAATTCCAATTACGCGGTCGGACGTGCATTTCACCAGCACCCAGCCCAGCCGATCCTTCAAACGTCCGGCACTTCCGCCAGGCAGATGAGCATGCGTGACCACAGGAATGCCGAGGAAGGGGTATGCCAACCGCGGCCAAAAAATTCCATCGTGAGAATGTATGAGATCCGGTTTGATTTGCCGAATGGTTTTTCTAAATGCGGCCAACCCGCTCAAGGCCTGACGCGAGGAGGTACAGCCCAGGCACTTTGTGTTTGGGGAAAAGTTTTGGCTTAGAATTCCGGGTGGCCCGTATAAGAAAACAATCCATACGTCGATCCCGGCAGTGCGTTGCTCCCGCGCCAATGCCTCGCAGACGCGGATGGAGCCTCCGGTGTCGGGATCATCTCTCTGGCAAACGTGCAAAACCCTCATAACAACTCGACTACAATGAAAGGGCATCGGCATCGGAATAGCATTGCCCCGACCGTTCCAGCCCGTGAATACACGACCACCATTCATGTAGATATTTGATGTAGCCGGAGCGATAGTTTTTTAGATTGCAATGCCGGATCAACCGAATGAATTGCAACATAAAATCGAAGACCAATGTAAGGGTCAAATGGACTTTTTCCAGTGGGTCGAGTTTATGGTTCCGCAACACAGCATACTTTGTGAAGAGTCCGCCCGCAGGGAAATAGTAGGGTTGGCTGGACTGTATTTTTTCCGTGATACTTTGATCCCATACGCCCATATAGCACAGAGGGGTATTTAGATGACAAATATTTTTATGCAGGCACGCTTTAACAAGAAAATCCCAATCGGAAACCAACGATTGGGAGTCATATCCTCCCTGGCTTTTGAAGAAGGTTTTATTAAATATCGTGGCTGTGGGAAAAGACCCGTAGGGCATCCGCCATAAATCTTTGCCGTATCCTGCCGCTCGCCGATTCGCATCCAACGCCTCTGGCACCGGTTCGTCGAGATGTTCGGGAAGTTTATTCAGCGAGAATTTTCTGCAATCCGTAACCACTAACGTATCGTCATCCACCAAGGGTGCGGCATGATGCAGGAAATCCGGGTGCAGCAAATCATCATCGCACATGGGTTTGACGATTTCATGCCGACAGTGCTCCACACACGCATTTATGTTTCCTGTGAATCCGATATTTTTTTCGTGCCGAACGACTTTTAAGCGAGGATCCGATATGGAGGCCAAAACTTCCTGGGCCACATATTTCCCCGCATTGTCTGCCACCACAACCTCGAAGTCCGGGTATCGTTGCGCCAAGGCACATTGGCAACTCCGAAGAAGCATTGAACAACGCTCTTCCGAGTTTAAGCAGGTCACTATATAAATTGAAACTGGGGGCAGCACCCATACACCTCGAATATTATACCAACTCTGTTATGACGTGAACCAATCGGCGTTCCCATTCGTCCATTGAAAACATTTTCGCCTGACGCAAAGCCCCTTCAGCAAGTTTGGTCCTGTAGGCTCTATCGTTAATCACCTGCCTGATTCCTGCCGCCAATGCCTCGGGGTCTTTTGCCGGGACGGTCAGTCCGCACCCCGGATCAAAATCCACTCCGCTTTCTTTGGTTGCAACGACTGGAACTCCACTGGCCATTGCTTCCAAGACTACCCCCGCCTGTCCTTCAGATAAAGACGGAAGTACAAAGACATCGGCCTTTGCATACTCTTTTTTCATTCGGGCCATGGGAATGGTTCCCAGACAGTTCAGTTCAGCTCTGTGTTCAATCCATCCGATTTCAGATTCATCAACGCCTGCCACATGAACATCAATCTGCAACCCCTCTTCCCGAAGACGGTGGGCCGCATCGGCCAAATAGTGCAACCCTTTCCTCAGGGGTTCTCTGCCCGCGAATAAAATATTTCCGACTTTGGGTGAATTTATCCCTCCAACCGCATGGACGCTGCTTCCATACTGCACGATGCGAATTTTATCCTGACATTCGGGCATGAACGCCCGCACCCCACCAGCCACCCATTCCGAAGGGCACAGCAAGAGATCCGCCAGCTCGAACACACGCCGGGAATGGTTGATTTCATCAGCCATGATCAGTTTGCTTCCAGAGGAAAACCCGTAAAGTTCTTCCTCTCGGGCTGTAATTTGATTGGTTTCCGGGTGTACAAAAACATCGATTATAATTTTTGCGCCCTGGCTGCTTGCCCATTCCAAAAAGGCCAGATCTTCACCATACATGCTGTAGACCACGTTTGCATCTTGAAGCCCCCACTGTCGGTAGATGGGACTCATGTCGCCGGGCAGAGCTCCCCGTGATAGTGCAGCGTGAAAGGGGCGGTCGGATGAAAAAATTTTCTTTCGGGAAAGTCCTTGAGGTATCCGGGAAGCAAGCGCCTTCACCTTGGAATGGGTTATCCCGCACCGATTGGCAAATTGGGCCATGGCTCCCAGACGACTATAAACTGAAGAATCCGTATATAGAGCCGCCAGCATTCCCGACTTATTCAGCAACGAGGGGATTGCATAGCGGTGCCGTGCACCGTGCTGGCAAACCAGTACTTTAGGGGAATCTTTATAAACATCATTCATGGCAATAGTTAAAAAAAGAATCGATCTAAATAGACTTCAGATTCTTCGTTCTTTCCTTTTGGCAAAGTGCAATACCGGATACCCCAAGGCAATAAAATAAACCCAGATCGAACACAATATCGGATGGGTGGCATGGGTGATCGCTTGCATCGCCGTACCGAGCGAATAAAGATACAACAACTGGGCCAAGAATGCTCCGTGCATTGCATGACGATAAAGCACCCCCATGATCCAGCCAATCGCGATGAACTTAACAAACCCAAACCAGCCGAAGGAGCCGAAGGCATCGCAGAATCCTGTAACCGTAGATCCCACGACAAAAGAGTGTCCGTACCTTTGCTTTGCCTCGCTGGCAATATTGAGCAGAGGAAACATGAACGATTGCTTTAACTCGCGCCCGATAATCTGCGCGGGCACGTAGTTGGCAACCAATCCATTCCAGTGAATTAAACCGAAATCATATTTGCCAACGTCCTCATACAACTGGCGGTAAAAAATATAATTGACAAACTCGCTCCCCGATTTCTTAACCATTTTTTTCGAGCTGGAGGTGTAGTCCGCCTTCGAAACCGCCGACAAGCGTTCGCCAAGCGTCGCATCGCGATTTCCCATGATCGAGCGATAGGTTCCGATGGCATTGATAAGTGTCAACCCTGCAACCAGTCCTGTGGCAATCAACCAGCGAGGTACTAATTTCCGGCGCACAAACCAAAGCCCCACGAGAATATAGGCGGCAAGGTTCATCATCCCCGCCCGACGGCCTCTCAGCACGGCCGCATCAAGCAACATGAGCAGGCAGGGTGTGAGAAACAGCAAGAGTTTGGGGACGATCAGCTTGGGCTGACGCAAATAGAGAATCCACAACGCCAGAAACCCAAATTTGAATACACTGGCGAGAAACAGATATTTCACAACCGCCCCGGACCATTGGGTTTGTGCCAGCATTTCGGCGGGCAAGGAGGTTAGTTTATGTTGGAAGAAAAAACCGAAGACACACAACAGTGCTCCGGACCAATAAAGTTTATGTTCGCAAAATGTCGCATCGAGCCAGGTTGCATGCCCGGATTCGCGTTTAACGCCCCGATCAAAACCCACCCACAATCCCGCTGTACACAGCGTCGCAAAAAACATCCCTGCGGCGTAGGCCCCGTCGGGATAGAGATTGGGGTTCAGCAGCCCGCCCACGGCCTGCGGGAAGAACCACCCCAACGCAATTGCTCCGGCCCAGAAGGGGAACTCATAAATCCGCCCCCTTTTAAGCAGGCAGGAGAGCAACATAGCAATGTTTACGGCCCCATATAAGATAAGCGAAACTAAATTCAAGACGTCTCGGCTCCTTTGCTCCGCTTCTTTGCGAGTAATGACTGCAATAGCACGGTCAAAGTGGGGTCATTAAAATACATAAGCCCAAGTTTCGTCCCGCCATATGCAATGGCCAGAATTCCCAGAATCATGAGCGATCCATTTTTGAAAAGGAAATACTGAACAGCAAAGGCCACAAGCAACACAAAGCCGCCTTTATAGATTCCCAGAAACTCTCGATACTTGATATCAAGCAGCTTGGTGGAAAAATAGGAGAGGAAGAGGGTTCTCTGTAAAATCAAACTAACCCCGGTTGCAATGATGACGCCTGATAAGCCGAACCCGCAGAAGACAAATACAATTGAGAGGACAATGTTTAGGACTCCACTGACAATGTTTGAGATGCCGATGTATTGCATCTTATTAAATGCGGGAAAGATCGGCCAATAGGCTTCTCTGCTCAGCGTCAGCGGGAAATGCAAAAGCATCAGGATCAGGAACCACTGATATTGTCGATATGATTCACCCATCCAAAGGTTCAAGAGTCCACCGCCAAAAAGGATAGCACCCCCGCACATAAAAAGAGACATGATGGCAAATAGCCTGCTGAGCAAAAGTACCATATCGCGAATGCGCCCGATTCTTCCCTGCGCATAATCGATCATGACCACCGGCATGATCAGTGTGGATACATTCTTGGCAATTTGCTGAACAAAGTTGGGCCAAAGGAGCAAGGCCGCGCAGATCCCCGCAAGCTTGATATCCACAAACCGGTTGATGATCCATACGTCCGTCTTCAAAAAGAGAATCTGGCCCAGCTCTGCCACAACCGTCCACCCTGCCATGCTCACGACCGGGCGTATCCATTTGCGGGTTACATATTTCCAGCCAAAGACCAGGTTCCGGGCAAGGTGCCTGTATACGGCAAAGGTTATCCCGATACTGGCGATCGTCATTACAAGATCAACCACGCCGATAATCCATAGCTTGGGGCCAATCTTTGTAATCATCAGAATTAAAACAGTCAGCTTGATAAACATTCCGATCACATCGACCTTAAGTCCAATATCCAGCCGGTTTGTGGCCTGGATCGGGGTTCTCAAAACGCCAAGCAATATGGAAATGAAAAAAATGGCCACATTGCACCCAACCAGAAACCGAAATTCGGATGCGATTTCTGCGGGGAATTGAATGAGCAAATCCAGCCGCCAAATCCCTATGATAAAAAAGGGTATCTGGAGCAGAACCACGACAAGGTTTGCGACAATTGCTGTTGAGAAAATTTCGTTGGCCTGCTGCCAATCCCCTTTATTGAGTGCAATATTCAGGAAACGGCCAATCGAACTTCCGATGCACCGCGAGATAAATCCAACGTACTGGGTCAAAAAGCCTGCAAGAGCAATCAGGCCGTAGGTTCCTGAACCATACTGCTTAACGAGAAAAGGAATGAAAAAGATTCCAGACAGCGTAAAAACAGCGAAACGAAGCGCGGTGAACACTCCATTTTTCATGACCCGGTTGACACTGCTGTCTGACTTAAATTCCGACATGGGCTCCTTGGCTGGATTTCAGGCACACCGGCCTGACTTTCAATAAAACAAACGTATAAAAACGAGGCTCAACCGCCGAAAAGGTATCATAAATCATCAGAACCTCCACGGGCTGAATATGCGGTATCTATCGGCAACCCAGCCTGCACATAGGCTAATTAACACGGTAATCGCAACAATGGGCACAATGACAACAGAGCCCGAACCAAAAATCCTCACACACAGAATGCTCACGAACGGCAAAACGATTGGCGCGTGCCAAACATAGATGACCGATGAATGTGTACCCAGTCTGGTTGTGTTGACCCACGTTGCCAATGGACCGGCCTCCCGAAACATGATCCACAGCAGGACGGGCACGAGCACATAAAGAACAACGGGGCTCATCGTTACCCATACCGCCGCGAGAAGCGGACAGAACAGAAAAACAAGTCGATGCGAAGTTTTTCTGATCACAGATTCATAGGCAAACACCCGCCCCGCGGCATAGGCAAATAAATATACGGGCCACAACGCAATTTCCGGACCGTACCCTCTGGCCGGTCCATCAATCAACACGTATGACAATGGCATGGCCAGAGCCGTAATCCAATAGGCAAGAAATCGGGGAAGCGTCAGATCCAGCAATTCGAACAAAACGGCAACGCAGAACAGATAGACAAGGAAGTAAAACTGGGGGCCTTCGGGTAACAGGAAAAACCCCAATGCATCAGCGGCACTTTCAGGGATTGGAGAGTCCCAGGAAAAACGCCCTGTCAAAAACAGGCCACAGCGCAGCAACCGGTATGACACGCTGAATACCCAGCAAGGAATGATCAATCTAACAAACCGTTTCCTGACAAAGCCAACAAGCGCGTCCTTGCGCCCAACGGGTTTACCCAACAAACCAGACGCAAAGAAAAACGCGATCACGCACCACCCAAAAAGGCCCTGCAGAACTCCGACGGCATTTAAGGTGGATGCATCAAACCGGCCCTCAAAAGAGAGATGGGCAAACAACACCCCTATAATGGCGACTCCTTTTAATGCATCGACTTCGGCATATCTCATAAACACACTATAACCTAACGACCGCTTAACCCTGCGAAATCTATCGGCTCCCCCTGCTCAACATCTAGTCCTCTGAAACCGGAGGTACGATCATCTCTTGATAAAACTCATCGCGCGGAAGAAACGGATACATGTCCTCCAGCGGTTTCGAGACCATGGTGCCGTCGTCTTTGCGGACAGAGGCCGCAGACGGGATGATCTCCTGATCGGGTATCGACATGATTTCCACCACAACCGGCCCGGCATATTCCAACGCTACTTGAATGGCTCCATCCAGTTCAGCATTCTTTTCGGCCCGCACATATTTCAACCCGTAGGCCGCCGACAATTTCTCCAAATCCGGGAAGGAAACACCGGAACCCGGGTCCGTTCCAACATATCGGGCATCAAAGAATTTGCGTTGCGTGGCCCGAATCGAGAGATATCCATTGTTATTCCACACGAACAGTTTTATGGGCCACTGATAATGCACAAGGCTTTGCAGCTCCTGAATATTCATCTGCAGCGAACCATCTCCGGTTACGGCAAGAATCGGATTGCCCGGCGAGGCGGTCGATGCGCCGATGGCTGCGGGCAACGTGTAACCCATCTCGGCCTGCCCGCCCGAAGTAACATAACGCTGCCCTTCCTGGAACATGAAACCCTGGGAGATGACATAGAAGGAAGACCCGGCATCGGAAATAACAACTGCTTTTTTCGGCGCCAAGGTCGCCAGACGATTCGTGAAATAATACAGGTTAATGCCTTCAGCATCATCGGCATATTCCGGCAGGCAAACCGGCCATTTGGTTTTCCAGCTCAAACACTTTTCGCTCCATTCGGATGGACTCCTGAACGAAAGCTCCAAAGTCCGAAAACGCGAAAGGAAATCCGCCGCATCCGCATGGATAAACCGGTCGATCTTAACCGTGTTTTTTCGATGTTCTTCCGCATCAACATCCAGCACGATAACCTTCGCTTCGCGTCCGAACAATTCATATTGATGCCCCGTCGAACTGACACTCAAACGGCTGCCTACGACCAAAACCAAATCGGCATTCTGCACCGCAAAGTTGCCCGCCCGATCCCCCTTGGTTCCCATTCGCCCGATAAACAACGGATGATCGGAGGGCAACAGGTCGATCCCCAAGCGCGAGGCTACGTATGGAATATTATATTGCTCAATCAGCTCCTGAAAAACTGAGATGGAATTGGAATGTCGTATCCCCTGTCCTGCAACAATAATCGGTCGGCTTGCCCGTTGCAGAGCATCGCTAACGGCAGAGAGATCGTCATCGGATATCGCCAGAACCCGCTGTTCTTCGGGCACAAAATGGATCAGTTCATCCTCTTCCACCAAAGCGCCCTGAATATCCATTGGTATGTCGATCCAAACCGGGCCGGGTCTTTCGCTCTTGGCCAGATACGCCGCCTTTTCCAAATGGAACGCAATTTTGCGCGGATCCGTAACCATAACTGCATACTTGCTCAGCGGTTCAACTACGGAAACAATATCCGCCTCCTGAACACCAAACTGCCGCAGGCTGGCCTCGGCATTTCGCGAGGTTTCCTTCAGTTTCACCTGCCCGCTGATGAACACACACGGCACACTGTCCTGATAGGCATTCAGCAAACCCGTGATGGCATTGGTTCCGCCGCACCCCGTGGTCAGATAGGCACAGCTATAGTCTGTCTTAAACTTTCCATACCCAACGGCGGCCATGGCTGAAGCCTGTTCGTGATGATTGCATACCACGTTAATTTTATCATTGAGCGCCAACCCATCGCTCAGGAACATCATCCCTCCGCCCGACACCAAAAAGACCGTATCGACCTTCAATACATCCGAAACGAACGAGGCCACATAATCTGCTACACGCACCTTACTCATTGTACCGCCTTTAATGCTTTTTCCAGCCGGACAATCGCCTCTTCAACATGCTCAATGCTGTTGACAATGCACAACCGGACATAGCCTTCGCCGCCTTCTCCAAAATAATTGCCCGGGCACAACGCAACTCCCGCTTCACTGAGGGCAAATTCCGCAAACTCGTCCGAGGTCATCCCCGTCCCCCGAATGTTCGGGAAAGCATAGATGGCCCCGTCCGGCAAAATACAGCTCACGCCCGGCAGGGAATTCAGCCCGTCGTTTAGAATATCCCGACGTCGACGATATTCCTCCTTCATGGCATCGGACTCGGTCAGATCGCCATGAATCGCCTCGATGCCCGCACGCTGGATGAACGGAGCCACGCAGGAAACAATCGTTTCGTTCAACAGCCGCATTTTTTCAATGACCTCGGCCGGGCCAATCGCCACGCCGAGCCGCCAGCCCGTCATGGCAAAAGCCTTGCTGAATCCATTTGCAACAATGGTGCGTTCCTTGCATTTGTCATAGAGAGACGGGCTGCCGAACTGCTTATCTTCCGAAAAAATGAGCCGCGCATAGATTTCATCGCTCAATAAATATACATCGCGTTCCTCCGCAATTTTTGCGATTTCATCGATTTCTTCCTGCGTGTTTGCCGCACCGGTGGGATTGCTGGGAGAGTTCAGTATAATGAGCCGTGTTTTATCGGTTATTGCCGCTCGCAAATCCCCGGGGGCAAGGCGGAAGCTGTTTTCCTCGCTCAACAACACTCGAACCGGTTTGGCTCCACAGGCCTTGATGGCAGAAAAATAGGTGGGAAAACCAGGGTCAGGAACAATTACCTCATCGCCGGGATTCACAACGCACTTGACCGTATAATAAACAATAGCGTTGGCCCCAGGCGTCACGAGTACCTGATCAAGATCAGGCGTAAAACCGCGCGAAACCGATGTTGCGTGCTGGGCGGCAACCCGCAAATCGTACAGACCCGATGATGCTGTATAGTGGGTTTCTCCGCCTCTCAGGGAATCGACTGTTGCATCCACAATATTTTCGGGTGTTCTAAAATCGGGATCCCCCAGCTCAAAATGAATGATATCCCGCCCTTTCCGCTCCATTTCCTGGACACGGGCGAGCATGTTGAACATGGGCTGACCTTCAATGTCGTATGCAATGTCTGAGAGTGATTTTATGGCTCTTCCTCCAAATTTAAAAATGTTTATTCCCAATCATCAATATAGATTCGTTCGGGGGGGACCGACATCTCCAACAAACTTGCCTTAAAGTTTTCAATCATTGCCGGGGGACCGGACAGATAGAACAAGGTCTCATCAGCAGCCTCGGACGCTATTGTATTGATATCCAGAATCCCGTCGCGCGTACCGGATATCACCTCTTCCGAATAGACAATGAGTTGAAAGTTGGGCAGTTCACGTGTGCACGATTCGAGAAGCTCCTTGAAGAGATAATGCTCCACCGAGCGCACGCCGTAATAAAGCGTCACTGCCTGATTGGATTTGTCTTCAAGCATTTGTTTGAGCAGGGACAGGTATGGCGTTATGCCGACACCGCCAGCGATCAATGTGAGGTTCTCGCCAACAGGAAACAGAAATTCGCCATAAGGGAGCTTCAACCAACAGTGCGAACCCTCTTTCAACTCCTGCACGATTCGTTTCGTATAACGTCCCTTCGCAGAAATCGTGACGGCCAACTCGCTTCTTCGCAGTGCAGGCGACGAGGCAATGGAGAAAACGCGCGATTCCGGCCATTGGGACTGCGGGTTGTATTCATCCAGCGCCAAATGCAAAAACTGCCCAGCGCGGAACTTTGGTACCCGCCCCTGTGGCTCGAAGCGATAACTGGCCACACCATCCGTATGGTGGACCACATCCGCAACCTTTGCCTTTATCTTTACGGGATTCGCCATGGCGATCTTTCCTAAAATTGTTTGACGTAATCTCGGAGCGTATCCGTTACATAATCGATTTTCGCGCTGGTCAATCCGGGGAACACACCGAGAAAAAGGGTATTGTTCATAATATAATCCGTATTTTCAAGCGTGCCGACCACCCGGTGTTCAATATTCATGAAACCGGGCTGGCGCAGGAGGTTCCCCGCGAAAAGACCGCGCGTTTCAATATGCTTTTCATCGAGATGCCGGGCAAGTTCGACTCGGGAGAAAGGCGTCTCATCCTGCAGCGATAAAATATAGGCGAACCAGGATGGATCACTGTTTTCGGTAGCCTGCGGCAGGACGAAGAAATCTTCCAGCCCTTTAAGTCCATCGGAAATCAACTTGAAGTTTTGTTTCCGCGCCTCGGTAAAACGGTCCAGCTTGTCCATTTGCGCCGAACCAATCGCCGCCTGCATGTCGGTCATCTTCAGGTTATAGCCAATATGGGAATAGACATACTTGTGGTCGTATCCTTTCGGGAGGGTTCCGTACTGCTTGGTAAAGCGGCAACCGCATGTGTTGTTTTCACCGCCTTCGCAGTAGCAGTCGCGCCCCCAGTCCCGAAAACATTTAATCAAACGGGCCAGATGGGGATCATCGGTGAGCACGCACCCGCCCTCTCCCGTTGTGATATGATGGGCGGGATAGAACGATCCGGTTGCAATATGCCCGAAGGTTCCGGTCAGCTTGTCGCGGTACCGACTCCCAAGCGCATCGCAGTTGTCTTCTACCAGCCACAGACCGTGCTTATCCGCACAGGCCTTGACCGCATCAAGGTTGAACGGATTCCCCAGCGTGTGCGCAATAAAGATGGCTTTGGTTTTGGGGGAGATCGCTTCTTCGAGTTTGGAAACATCAATATTATAGGTCCCCACGTCCACATCGAGAAAAACCGGAATCAGGCGGTTTTGCACGATCGGGGAAACCGTTGCCGGGAATCCAGCCGCCACCGTGATGACCTCGTCGCCGGGCATGAGCCGCTTGTCACCCAGCGTGCCGGAGGTGAGGGCTGAAATGGCAACCAGGTTTGCAGAAGACCCGGAGTTAACCAGAACAACATCAGAGACGTCGTAGTAGTCTTCAAGCTTACCGGTAAAATCCTCGGCATATCGTCCCGCAGTCAGCCAAAAATCGAGCGACGAGTCCACCAATTGAACCAGTTCCGTCTCGTCAAAAACCCGCCCGGCATAATTTACCCTCGACGTTCCGGGAAGAAATGCTTCCCCCGATTTGTCGTGGGCTATCGAATAAAACTCCCGGACCTTATCCAGGATTTCCGCGCGCAGCGCGTCTGCCTTATCCATCAATCAAATCTCCTCATCTAACGTCTGCGCATAAACCGCGAGATCCTCGGCAGTAGCGAGCCGATTGTTTTCATAAAATTCACGGTACCAATTAACCGTCCGCTCAAAAGTCTGAGTGCTGTTCCAAACCGGATGCCAGTCCAGCCGGGACTGCGCCATGGAACAGTCCAATTTCAATAAACCCGCCTCGTGTGGCTGCCCGATGCTCCGCCCAAGTTGAAACTCGATCTTATCCCAGTGCATCGCAACCTGCTGGACCACATCTCCCACCGATAGACTTTCTTCATCATTCGGCCCAAAGTTCCATGCCGATGCGTATTGGCTCTCACCAGCCAACAGCTTTTCCGCAACCATCAGATAGCCCCGCAAGGGTTCCAGAACGTGCTGCCACGGACGGGTTGAATCGGGATTACGGATTTCCACCGGCCGGCCTTCGCTGACGGCTCGCATAATATCGGGGATCAGCCGGTCAACGGCCCAGTCGCCGCCGCCGATCACATTCCCGGCCCGGCAGCTCGCCAGCAGCGTTTCGTGAGCTTTCCCGAATTCCTGATTGTTGAAATATGAATTCCGATAGGATGCAGTCAGCAACTCCGAGCATCCCTTGGAGGAACTGTAGGGATCATAGCCTCCCATGGGATCATCTTCACGATAACCTTGATCCTGCTCTTTGTTGTCATAGCACTTGTCGGTGGTCACGTTAATAATGGCCCGGACCGATTCCGCCTTCCGACAGGCTTCGAAAACATTCAGGGTTCCCATCACATTAGTGGCATAGGTCTCGACGGGAAACTTATAGGAGTCGCGCACCAGCGGCTGAGCGGCCAAGTGGAACACCACCTCGGGCTGAAAATCATTGAAAACGTTTGGGAGGGCATCCGCATCGCGGATGTCGGCGATTTCCGACCGCAGATCCAGGTTCAGCAGATTCCAGTGCGAGGGCTCGCTGGGGGCCTCCAAGGCGTACCCGCAGACCTCGGCACCCAGCTGCTGGAGCCAGTAGGCCAGCCAGCTTCCCTTGAACCCGGTGTGCCCGGTGAGAAGAACCCTGCGGTTGCGATAGGCATCCCCAAACATTACTTCCACATCCTCGCCCACGGAGGCTGTCCACTTTCCCACAGTTCACTCAAGAGGTTGTGTTCGCGGGGTGTATCCATGCACTGCCAAAAGCCCGGATGCTCGTATGCCGCCATTTCACCATCATCCACAATCCGGGACATGGGCTCTGCCTCAAATACCAATTCATTCGATGGATTGAGATACCGATCCAGCAGTTGCCGGGATGCAACCATGAATCCGCCATTAATCAATGCCGCATCGGTTTTCGGTTTTTCACGAAACGAGGAAACGCTTCCATTCGTATCGGTAATAATGTCGCCAAAGCGGCCTTCGGGATGCACGGCTGTCAGGGTGAGCACTTTCCCGACCCGCCTATGCTGCTCCAGCAATGCGGCCACATCGATGTCCGCGACAGCATCGCCATAAGTCAGAAAAAAGTCCTCATCAAATTCCTTGAGGTATTTCCCTGCACGAGCGACCCGTCCGCCGGTCATCGTGCGATCTCCTGTATCTACAAGGGTAACCTCCCAGTCCTCTTCGCCATGGCCATCATGATAGATGATATTGTTTTTTTCGCCGAGCCGCAGGGTAATATCGGTGGCCCTGGTATGATAATTCATGAAATAGTCGATAAAAACTTCGCGCTTGTATCCTAGGCACAAAATGAACCGCTTGACTCCAAATGCGGCGTAGTTTTTCATGATATGCCAGAGAATGGGATGCGGCCCAATCGGAACCATGGGTTTGGGCAGAAGTTCCGTGACATCCCTTAATCGCGTACCCTGCCCTCCGCAGAGAATCATTGCCGGCGGCATACTGTCTTTTTCTGTGTTCATAAAACTCCCCTTTCGGGCCAGCGTTTCTGTCCAAATTTTTCTTTTATTTTCTATCTAACTGTCTTCTTTGAAAAGG
>CAZWZW010000018.1:13854-29073 GCA_964639125.1 uncultured Verrucomicrobiota bacterium | reverse complement strand
CCCAAGGCAGCGATCGGCAGGTTGTGTCCGGGCATGGCCTTGGACTTTCCATCCTTGCCGAAGCGGCCAATACGCGGACCGAGCACAATCGCACCGGCCAGAGCGGCAAAACCACCCACGGCATGTACAACCAGCGAACCGGCAAAGTCATAGAAGCCCATCTGGTCGAGCCAGCCGCCGCCCCATTTCCAGTAGCCGGAAATCGGATAGATGAACGCAGTGATCACCGCGCTGTATACGAGGTAAGCGCTGAATTTAAGACGCCCGGCAACCGCACCGGATACGATCGTCGCCGCCGTCGCTGCAAACGCCACCTGGAACAACCAGTCGACCTGCGGTGCCAATGCACCTGCTTCGGCCGCGTCCGCACCAATTCCGCCGATACCGAACTGACCAAAGGCAAGGAAGCCATTGCCGTCGCCCGGATACATCAGCCCATAGCCAACAATAAAGAACAGGATCATGCCGATACACAGGTCCATCAGGTTTTTGAACAGTATGTTCACCGTGTTCTTCGCCTGATTGAAACCCGACTCGACCATCGCGAACCCGGCCTGCATGAACAGCACCAATACCGCTGCCAGCATCAGGAACATATTGTCGATGGCATATGCCGTTTCACCCGCTGCTGCCGCTGCGTCGAATGCTGCATTCGCCCCGGCCCCAACTTCGACAGCTTCCTGCGCCCAGGCTGATGATGCCAAACCAATCGCCAGCGCAGCCGCAACCAGTACCGGTCTTTTCAACCACTTCATTTTCATCCTTACACCCTCCATGAGGTTTTCTTTCTGACCCGAACACCATGTTCGCGACTACGAAACGCCCTTGTCGCATCAGGTATGCCAAGTGTCATCAAAACAGATCCGTATTTACCGTATATACTTATAATGCAGAAGTTTATAATATCACTTATAGTTAGTACACATTTGATCGTAGCAGTATTTTTACTCCATTTTTGTATATGCTATATTTTTTATTACATTTTTGACATCACCGTCACACCCCACTCATCCGATCATGTTTTTTCTCCTCATTCCAACCTGCGTCGCTACACTCCCGATTATGGATTTTGATTTAAAAATAATTAACGGGATCCTCCACGAGGGATCCGGAACAGACGCGAGTTACGGCGATATTGGCATTTGCAACGATTCCATCGCTAAACAGGGAGATCTGTCGCCAGCAACGGCATATAAAACCATTGACGCACAAGGCTGCATCGTCTGCCCCGGCTTTATCGACGCGCACTCGCACTCCGATACCTACCTGCTGCTCGAGCCTTCTGCCGCCTCAAAAATCTATCAGGGCATTACGACAGAGATATGTGGCAACTGCGGCGCGTCCGCCGCCCCGCTGAACGGCGACTACCAAATGCCCGCCGACTGGCTCGACAAGGACTACTCAAAGATTGGGCAGGCGGACGAGCAGGCTTTCCAGTTTACCCAGCCCCCATGGAGCACCGTCGCTGAATATCGAGCACGCTTTGCCGAAGCGCAGCCGGCCATCAATGTCGCCCTGCTTGTTGGCCACAACACCTTGCACGCGGGAATCTGCGGCTACGAGCCACGCGCCGGAACAGCCGAAGAAATGGAACAAATGGCCCGCACGCTGGAGCAGGCGCTTGAAGAAGGTGCCCTGGGCCTCAGTTCCGGACTCGCCTACCCCCCCGGCTCCGCCGTTCCACGCGAAGAACTCATTGAACTGGCAGCGATTGCCGCCCGGCATGGCGGGCTCTACACCACCCACATGCGCTCAGAATCCGACCTGCTGCTTGAATCGATCGACGAGGCCATCGACATCGCGAAACAGTCCGCCGCGCGCCTGCAGATTTCGCACCTCAAAGCATCCGGCACCAGCAACTGGAACAAGCTTGATGCGGCACTGGAGAAAATCAAGGAAGCCAGCAACCATATTCAAATTGGCTCGGACCGCTATCCTTATACCGCCGGGTGCACCGATCTCGATATTGTACTCCCCAAATGGGCCTCGTATGGCGGACGCAATGCCGTTCTGGCCCGTTTGCGCCATCCCCAAACCCGCGAGAAAATCCGAACCGAACTGATGAACAAACCTGCTGGCCATTGGGACAACGTGATGGTTGGCTCCACACGGCACGAGGCGTTTAAAGGAAAATATATTCCGGATGTCGCCACTGGCCTCGGCCTGAAACAGGTCGACGCCCTTCTCCACTTGATTGATACCGACGACCTGAAGACCGGCGGCATTTTCTTTAGCATGTCCGAGGCAAACATGTGGCAGGTTTTGGCCCAACCGTTTGTCTCGATTGGTTCCGATGGTTCAATGCGCGCGCCATGGGGGCCGCTTAGCCATGACCATCCGCATCCGCGCGCCTACGGCAGCCACACCAAGTTTCTGCAAGCCGCACTCGATGGAAAAACCGTTCCGCTGGCCGAAGCCATCCGTAAAATGACCTCACTTCCCGCTGAACAGTTTAATCTGCAAAAACGCGGTCTACTCAAAGAGGGGTACTTTGCCGACATCGCCATCTTTGATCCCGGAGCCATCAAGGAAAATACCACCTATGCCCAGCCGCACCAGCTTTCCGGAGGCCTGCGACACCTGATCGTCAACGGCAGGATTACCATTGAAAACGGACGTCATACCGATCTCCGCGAGGGCCGCTTTCTCGCAGGAGTTTAACCGTCCGCTGCATCACTCCAAACAGCCGATCAGAAAAAGTGCACCCTCCTCCACCCCGGCTGTCCACAACGTCCATCCACGGGCGTCATGTGGTTAAAGAGAAAATGGTCCCTTTGGCAATGAGATTACCTCGAAACGAGCAGGAGGTTTGGTATGTTTACTGCTACAAATCATAAGATGAATAAAAGAGGGAGCTCAAAGTCGGTGGAAAATCAGGATAACAGCGAGTTCTTGGATATGGGCGACACAGTCATTAATGCTTCCGACAGCCTGCACATTGTGGAATTCCCCCACGATGGCGTTAAGGCCTACTATATTACCGCACACACGACGGAAGAAAACATGCACGAAGTTTTCGATCGTGTTTCGGCAGAAATGGCAGCACACGATGCCAAAATTGCCTTCCAGTATTTATTCGGCGGGCGGCAGTTTTATCCAAAAGCCGTCTCCTCCATCAAAAAACTGGACTGGCCGCTCACGCTGCTCCACGGCGATGCCTGCTCGGGTTCCACAATTACCGGCACCCAGTTCATCGCCCTCTCCGGGGCGGAACTGCACCCGGTTATGGACGGCGATCGAATGGTTGGAAACTGGTATGAAACCGAAGATGCCTACTACTGCCTGCTGGGCGATATCCGCGCCGACGACCTGACCCTCTCCAGGGAAGCACAGGCACGCGCTGTTTTTGAAAAAATGGAAAGCCTGCTCAAGCAGGCCGACATGGAGTTTACCGACATCGCCCGCACCTGGATCTACCTGAACGACTTGCTCGAATGGTACGACGAGTTCAACGTGGTCCGCACGCAGTTCTTCGAGGAACGCGGCACCTTTGAGAAAATGGTCCCGGCCAGCACCGGAATCGGTGCAGGCACCGCCGCCGGCGAAGAAATGGTTTGTGCGCTACTGGCGGTCAAGCCCAAGCATGACGGCGTAAAAGTGTTCGCTGTTCCCTCGCCACTGCAATGCCCTGCACTCGATTATAAAAGCTCGTTTGCCCGCGCGGTGGAAATCGATCAGCCCGGCTCACGACTGCTCACCATTTCCGGCACTGCCAGCATTGAGCCCGAAGGAGATACCGTCTATCTGGACAACTGCGAAAAACAGATCGAGCTGACCATGGAGGTCGTGCACGAAATCCTGAAATCGCGGGATATGGATTGGGAACACACTTCCCGGGCGATTGCCTACTTCAAAGACATCGACGAAGCGTACCTACTTGAAAAATACTGTATCGACAACAACCTGCCCGAACTGCCGGTTGCCATTTCGCACGCAGATGTCTGCCGACATGACCTACTGTTCGAGATCGAGCTCGATGCAGTAAAAGCCAACTAAATACTTTATTCCACCCGTTCCAGTGCCGGGTTACTCCTCACCTAGGCGCTGGAACTTTTATTGACCTCTCCTGCGTTTGATTCACTTATGAATTGATCGATTTTCTCCTCTATGCGATAACGTTCAGCTTATGAAACCTATAAATACACCAATGAAAGGCATCACCTGCCGTGAACGTTTTCTGAGGGCATGTACATGCGAGCCCGTTGACCGCCCCCCCATCTGGATGATGCGCCAGGCTGGCCGCTCCCTTCCTGAATACCGTAAACTCAAGGAAGGCTACAAGTTCACCGAACTGGTTCAGAGCCCGGAGCTGGCCTCCGAAGTCACGGTGCAGCCCATCCGCCGGTTCGGCTATGACGCCGCGGTGGTTTTTTCCGACATCCTCGTCGTCGCAGAAGCGATGGGACAGAAGTATGAGCTGCTTGAGCAGGGTGGCGTGCGAATGGACTTTGAACTCAACTCGAAGGCGGACGTCGACAAGCTCGACCCCTCCCGTGTACTGGAGCACATCAGCTACACGCCGGAAGCCATCAAGGTCTCCCGCAAAAAACTCGACGACGAACGGGCCATCATAGGCTTTGCCGGTTCCCCCTGGACACTTGCATCCTTTATGGTCGAAGGAGGAAGCTCGCGCGAAAATACCCGCTCACGCGCGATGCTCTACAACGAGCCCAGGCTATTCAACAGCCTGCTCGAAAAAATCACCGAAGCCACCATCACCTATCTCAAGGCACAGATCGATGCCGGCGCGGATGTCATCCAGCTGTTTGACAGCCAAGGCGGCACCTTGGCCCCGGATAAATTCTGGGATATTTCCGGGCGGTGGATGAAACAGATTATCGATGCCATCGCGGGCGAGGTACCCACCATCGTTTTTGCCCGATGTGTTCACCACAACTGGAACGAAGTTGTGCAGACCGGCGCAAGCACACTGAGCATCGACTGGAGCGTCGACCTTGCGGATATATGCAAGATCCTCCCCGAAAACGTTGCCGTACAGGGCAATCTCGACCCCGCCCTGCTGGTCGCCCGGCCCGAAGTGGCCGCCGCCGAAACCCAACGCATCCTTGAAACGATGCGTGGACGCAATGGCTTCATCTTCAACCTCGGCCACGGGGTTCCGCCGGATGCCGACATTGAAGCAATCCAAGCTGTAACAGAAACCGTACAGAATTTCAAATGAGCCGGATTTCCGTCAGCCTAGACCAGCTCCGGCGGTACAATGTGCCGGGGCCGCGCTACACGTCCTACCCCCCGGCCACGCATTTCACACAAACGCCGGAAATCAGGACCGCGGAAGCACGACCGCTCTCTCTCTACTTTCACCTTCCCTTCTGCTCCACCCAGTGCCTCTACTGTGGCTGCACGAATATCGTTACGGGGGACCAGAGCAAAAGTGCTGAATATTTAGGCTATCTCGGTCGCGAAATGGAAATGCGTGCCCGCTACATTGCCGACGGCTCTGAAACCGTGCAAATCCAACTCGGCGGCGGCACACCAACCTTTCTGCTCCCGGAGGAGATCGAACAGCTTGGGAAAATGGTTCGCACACACTTCCCCTTGGCTGACAAAATCGAAGCCGGTGTGGAGATTGACCCACGCAACCTGACGTTGGAAAAGGTGGCGGCATTGCGCAACGCCGGCTTCAACCGCGCATCGCTCGGAGTGCAGGACACCAACCCCAAAGTTCAGAAGACCATTGCCCGCATCCAAACTCTGGAAAAAGTCACCCAGGCCAACCAGTGGTTGCGCGATAGTGGAATGAAGTCGATCAACTTCGACCTCATTTATGGACTGCCCGACCAGACGATCGAATCATTCAGCAAAACCATCGACGACGTACTCACACTCTCGCCCGACCGTTTCGCAGTCTACAGCTACGCACACATTCCGTGGATCAAACCGTTCCAGAAAAGCTTCGAAGACAAACTGCCCACGGTTGAATCCAAGCTTCAATTACTTCAACTTGCCATTGAAAAGCTAACCGGGGCCGGTTATGTCTACATAGGAATGGATCACTTTGCAAAGCCGGACGATGCCATGTCGGAAGCCCTGTTCGACGGAACGCTTCAGCGTAATTTCCAAGGCTACAGCACGCTCAAAGGCGTCGATCTCCACGGCATGGGCATGTCATCCATTTCACACGCAGGCGGCCGTTACCTCCAAAACAAGAAGGAACTCGAGGCCTACTATGCCGACCTTGATGACGGGAAACTCCCGCTCCTGCGCGGCTACGAAATGACTGCGGAGGATAAAATCCGCTACGATGCCATTATGCATATCATGTGCAACCTATATATCGACTACACCCAACTTTCCGAGCAGCTCGGCCTCGACTTTGCGGACTATTTTAAAAACGACATCGCCTCGCTCGACGATCTCGAAGCCGACGGCCTCGTCCGGCGTGAAGCCAAAGGGCTGCACGTCACCCCGCTGGGCCGCCTGTTTGTCCGTATCGTCGCCATGCGCTTCGACACCTACCTCCAGAGCGAACAGCGCAAAGGCCGTTACTCTCAGACGGTTTAACTATTCACCGTTCCGCCTAAAGGCAAACCATAAACCTTTTGAATTCGGGCCCAATCGCGGTTAAAACATCTGAATGCAAAAAAATATCGCGATTATCGGTGCGGGAATTACGGGGTTAACGACGGCGTTTGAGCTGCAAAGCCGTGGACTCGAATGCACCGTCTACGAGGCTTCCGATCGAGTCGGCGGAGTCATTCAAACCATCAAAGAAGAGGGGTTTCTGGTGGAGTGCGGCCCGAACTCGATTCTGGACACCCACCCCGACCTTGGAAAACTGATTACCCGCCTTGGATTGGAGAGCAATAAACTCCCCTCGAATCCGGCGGGTCAAAACCGATTCATCGTCCGTAATGGCGAGCCGATCGCCTTGCCGACTTCTCCGCCTGCATTTTTTACATCGAAGGCCTTTTCCGCCAAAGCCAAGCTGCGCCTGCTGCGCGAACCGTTCATTCAATCAAAATCGACCGAATCCGAAAGTCTGGCCGACTTTGTCTTGCGGAGGCTGGGCCGCGAATTTCTCGACTATGCCATCAATCCGTTTGTGGGAGGGGTATATGCCGGCGACCCTGCTAAGCTTTCAACTGCGTTGGCATTCCCAAAGCTCTATGCGCTTGAGCAAAAATATGGGTCGCTCATCAAGGGCGCAATCAAGGGCGCAAAAGAGCGGAAAAAACGAGCAGAGGTGGCATCGAAGGATGCGCGCATGTTTACCTTTGATGACGGCATGGAAGTATTGCCCAAACAGCTGGCCAGCAAACTAGGTGATTCCATTAAGCTCAACAGCCCTGTTGCCAGCCTGCATCAGCTGGGAAGCAGACGCTGGCAGGTCAACGGGGAGGAATACAGTGATGTCGTTCTGGCCATTCCCGCGCATACCATGCCGAAGCTCGATGTGCCCTTTGACCTTTCACCATTTGCGGATATTTACTACCCACCTGTCGCCAGCCTGTCACTCGGGTTTAGCGAAAACCAGTTTATGCACCCGCTGAACGGATTCGGCATGCTGATCCCTCAGGTCGAAAACCGCTATTCGCTCGGAGCTCTCTTTCCATCGTCCATTTTCCCCGAACGCGCACCCACCGGGGCCGTATTACTGACCGTATTTATCGGCGGAGCGATGGCCCCTCAAAAGGCGCTTCAGAGCGAAGATGAAATGCTCGAGAACGCTCTCGCCGATCTTGAAACCCTGCTTGGCCTTTCCGGGGAACCGGAATATAAACGCCTCAGCGTCTATCCGCAGGCGATTCCACAGTATAACCTCGGCTACCAGCGATTCCTCGACCATATGCAACAGATAGAGACCGCCCACCCCGGCGTTCACTTTGCGGGCCACTATCGCGACGGCATTTCGGTGGCCAACTCCATCCTCTCCGGACTGGATGCCGGAAAACGCATTGCAAACGAATCCAGTAGCACTTCAAGTTAATACACGCTGGGTTTAAAGCTCCGATCGGGGTATAAAACCCGCAGAGGGAAAAGCGAAAGAAAGGTTGATGATGAAACGTGGTTTCCTGCTTATGAACACCGGCTCTCCCGACTCGACCCAAACGATGGATCTACGGCGTTACCTGAAGGAATTTCTGATGGATCCGTATGTAATCGATCTGCCATGGGTGCTTCGTTCGATGCTCGTCAACTGGATCATCCTGCCTCGCCGGCCGGCCGAGTCGGCCGAAGCTTACAAACAGATTTGGACGGATAACGGCTCACCGCTCATCCATACCAGCAAACAGATCCGAAATGCGTTAAGGCAACGCTTTGATGCCTCGATCAAAATCGGCATGGCCTACGGTAATCCATCATTCAAATTCGCGATTGGAAAGCTACTGGACTCAGGCGTCGATGAAATCTGCCTACTCCCCATGTTTCCGCAATATGCCATGGCCACGTTCGGTTCCTGCGTAGCAGGAGTCACCCGGGAAATGAAGCGAAGGAAGAGCAACGCCACCGTGCGCGTAGCCCCCCCCTTCTACAAAGAACCAACCTATATAGGGTCGTTGGTGCAGTCGCTGAGCGATATCGGAGAGCATATCCTTTTCAGCTATCATGGGTTGCCGCTGCGCCACCTGAAAAAAACCGATCCGACCGGACACCACTGCCTCTCGACAGCGGAATGTTGCAGCGAACCCTCGGTCGCACATGATACCTGCTACCGTTTCCAGTGCCTGACCACAACCCGATTGATTGTAAAAGAAGCCGGCATTCCGGAAGATCGCTACAGCGTTTCGTTCCAGTCGCGTCTCGGGCGGGATAAATGGCTCGAACCCTATACCGAAGAGATGCTCCGAAACCTTCCCTCCCGGGGAATAAAACAGCTCGCCGTCCTCTGCCCTGCCTTCTTCTGCGACTGCCTCGAAACGCTCGAAGAGGTTGAAATCCGGGGCAAGAAAACCTTTCTCGCAGCCGGCGGCGAGTCCTTCCGCATGATCCCCTGCCTTAACGACACGGAATCCGGAATCCACTGCTTGGAAACGCTGATGAATAATGCCGGCAACTGGCCAGCCGTATGATCGATGCCATACTTTGAATTTATCCTGAACTCCACCGATGGCCTGAAGCTGCACGGAAAAGGTTGGGAGCCGGATTCGGAAATCAAGGCCATTGCCTGTCTGGTTCATGGACTGGGCGAGCATAGCGGCCGATATGAGCATGTTGCCAAAGCATTCAACCGTGAAGGACACGCACTTCTCGCTTTCGATCTCCGCGGGCATGGGCGATCCGAAGGCCGACGAGGCCATGCCCCGAGCTACGGGGTGTTGATGTCGGATATTTCCGCACTGCTAGGCGAAGCCGCAACCCGCTACCCTAACCTTCCCTGCTTCCTCTATGGCCACAGTCTCGGCGGAAATCTCGTAATCCATTATGCCTTACGGCAGCTACCGGAACTGGCAGGGGTTATCGCCACCTCCCCCTTGTTCAGGCCTGCATCCAAACCGATCGCATGGAGGATCATGCTACTTAGGGCAATGTATGGTTTGTGGCCTCGCCTCACCCTTTCAAGCGGACTGGATGACTTGGCGCTTTCGCGCGACTTGAGTGTGGTACGTATTTACCGGAACGATCCATGGGTCCACGACCGCATAAGCGCCCGCCTCGCAATAGACATGCTCCAGAACGGCCAATGGAATCTGGAACATGCCGCGGAGTTCCCCTGCCCGTTGCTGCTGATGCACGGCGATGCCGACCGAATTACATCGGTCGAAGCTACACGTGAGTTTGCTGCACAAGCAGGCACCGAATGCACCTTGGAAATATGGAACGGATTCTTCCACGAGCTGCACAACGAACCTGAGCAAAATAAGATACTGGAATATGTGCTTAGATGGATGAACTGAGTGACCCATAACGCGAATGAAGCAAAAAAAGAAAGAGGGCCAACGGACCTGAGAACTCTGGATTTGAATCCGGAGCCACAAACACCTTACTCGTACCGAAGTGCATCAATTGGATTGAGCTGTGCGGCTTTGCGCGCCGGCCATAGGCCGAAGACGATACCGATCACTGCGGAAAAGATGAAAGCCAGCAGGATGGAGTCCTGCTTGATGAGCGTCGCCATGCCGGCATATTTTTCGGTCAGGAAACTCGCTCCGGTTCCCAGTGCGATACCCAAACACCCGCCAAAGAAGCTGATCACGAGCGCTTCGATGAGGAACTGCAGCAAAACATCCTTCCGGCGCGCACCGAGCGCCTTGCGCAAGCCGATCTCACGCGTTCGCTCCGTTACGGAAACCAGCATGATATTCATGATGCCTATGCCGCCAACCACCAGCGCGATTGAGGCAATGCTCGAGAGCAATACCGACATAATATCGCCCGTCTCGGAAACCATGTCCTGAATCTCAGCCAGATTCCGGATCTCAAACGGGTTTTCTGCTGTGCCGGTGCGGTGCCGCTTGGCGATCAAGGTCAGGATATCGGTCTGGGCGCGCTCCATATTTTCCGCTTCGTCGATCTGGATCTCAATACGGTCGACATATTGCTTGCCAAACAGTCGGCGCATGGCCGTCGTAAGCGGTATGAACACAGTATCGTCGTTGTCGCGAAAGCCACTACTACCCTTTTCCGGAAGCACTCCAATGACGGTGAAGGTTTGGCGGTTGATCTTGATCTGGCGCCCGATGGGGTTCGCCCCGGCGAACAGCTCCCGTACCGGGGTGAGCCCAAGGATCGCCACGCGCGCCCGCCCATTGAGTTCTTCCTGCGTAAAAAAGCGGCCGAGCTGCGGCTGGTAGGAGCGCATTTCTTCATAGTCGGGGTCCACACCCTGGATTCGGCAGCTCCAGTTCTGGTTGCCGACCTTCAACTGGGCATTTCCATCGGCAGTTGAACTGACACGGGTCACGTGAGCGACCTCTTCGCGGATGGCGCGTGCATCGGACTCGCTCAACCGCGACACTGAACCCTGGGCCTGTCGAACACCGCCACGTGAGCGACGCTGGGGATAGAGCATCAAGAGGTTGGATCCCAACCGGCTCATCTGCTTTTCAATGGCGGCTTTGGCACCATTCCCGACCGCCACCGTCGTGATTACGGCAGCGACCCCGATCATGATACCCAGCGCAGAAAGCGCTGTGCGCACCTTGTTGGCCAGCAGGGAGCGGATCGACTGTTTAACCAGCATGGCACCCTCACGGATCACATGGAACCCTGCCCGCGTTCCATCCTTTCGCACATCTTCGTCATTTGCTGGCGTTGGCACCGCCGGTGCATCGGGATTTTCGAAGTCCGCCAAGATCTTGCCGTCCTTGATTTCAATGATGCGGTGGGCGTGGTTGGCCACGTTGGAATCGTGTGTCACCAAAATGATCGTGAGGCCACGCGCATGCAACTCACTCATGACTTCCATAATTTCGCGGGCACTCTTGGAGTCGAGGTTGCCGGTCGGTTCATCGGCAAAAATGATCGCCGGATCGTTCACCAGGGAACGAGCAATGGCTACTCGCTGTTGCTGACCACCGGAAAGTTCATTCGGGTGGTGCGTCATCCGGTCGCCAAGCCCAACCAGCTCAAGCATTTTTCGGGCGGCTTCGGTTTTCTTACCGTTGCGGGCATAGATCAGCGGGAGGCCAACATTCTCGACCGCGCTGGTGCGCGCCAGAAGGTTGAATTGCTGAAAGACAAAACCCATGACACGGTTGCGGAACCCCGCCAGCTCAGTATCGGTAAACTGGGTAACATCCGTGCCGTCGATTTCAAAGGTTCCCGCGTCCGGAACATCCAGCAGGCCGAGAATATGCATCAGGGTTGATTTCCCAGAACCGGAAGCGCCAATGATCGCGACATATTCACCCTGCTCAACCGTTAGCGAAACGCCATCGAGGGCGCGCACCTCGACCTCGCCCATTTGGTAGGTTTTGCGAATGTTCTCGACCTTGATCATTAACGGCGCCCTCCGCCACCACCCCGGCCCATGCGCGTCGGCATGAGCGGGCTGCCGCTGCCCACCGTTCCGGTGCCCATGTTGATTTTCTGGATTAAAACTTCATCGCCTTCGGCCAAACCTTCAAGGATTTCGGTATAGGAGCCATCGCCGATACCTACCTTGACGATTTTTTGATCTGGCTTTTCGGGATTCCCCGAATCAATCAGCACATATACTTCTGTAGCGGTCTTCCCTTTTTTTCCACCAGACTTTTTCCCGCCACCCTTGGGTCCGCCACCTTGTGCGAACTGAGCGAGCCGCTCCTGAATCTGCGCCTCCGACATGCCGTTTTCACGCATACGCTCCATCATGCGGGTCCGCCGATCCGAATCCCCGACACCACCGCCACCTTTTGAACCCGCTTTTCGTTCTCCGCTCTTCGAGCTTCTTGATTTTTGTTGCACAGCCGATGCGGGAACAGTGAGAGCCCCCACCTTTTCTTCAATCACAAATTCAAGGTTAGCCGTCATGCCACTTCGTGCAAATGGAGGGAGGCGTTCAGGGCGAACATCCACTTCATACATGGTTACATTGCTGACCGTACGGGCATCATAGGCGATTTTTTCCACTTCGCAGACAAACTCGGAATCGGGATATGACTCGAGCCGTACATTGACCTTCTGACCCAGCTTGACGAGCCCGATGTCGGTTTCGTCGAGATTGGCAACGACAATCAGGTCGTCGGCAATCACCACGACAGCATCGTTGGCATTGATGGACTGTCCCGGCTCAAAATTACGGGCAATCACGGTGCCTTTGATCGGAGAGATTAATGGCGTGGGCTTCTGAAGCTTTTTCCAATATTCCAGCGCCTCCTGACTTTCCGCCGTTGCAACATCCAGCAGCACAGCGCGCTCGGTGGAGCTGACCCACCCGATCAGTTGGCCTTTTTCGACCGTATCACCTTCATCCACCATCAGCTCTTCAAGACGACCATTAATCGGGGGCTTGACATCCAAACGATTGCGCGGCTCCACCTCGCCGGTGGATTCGACGATGGTACGCAGATCGCGAACTTCGGCCTTGGCACGGTCATATGACGGTCCCTGATCGGCTCCCCCCTTCACTTGGGTGCGGTAGTAGAGATATCCAGCGCAGCCAACGATAGCTAGAATTACAATCCATTTCACTGATTTCTTCATATCATTCGCCTTCTTCCGTGTACCATTCACTCAAACCGAGTGCATTCTTCCAGCGAGCCTGCTCCAACTCGGACGTCCGCCGGCGCTGCAAGTAGGTTTTTCCCTGATTGATCACATTGCTTTCGATAATATCCCAGTCCTCGAACGAAAGGAGGCCTTGCTTGTATTTTGCCGTGGAGATTTCTTCGCGTAGCATTTCAGCATCCAGCGCCTGTTTTTGAATGACCTCGTTTTCAACAGCATCCATGTAGTTATTCCAGCGCTGCTGTAAAGTGGCCATGAGGGAATTGGCCGTATCCATCAAATCCATCTCCGACTGGATCACCTTTTCCTTTTCGGCCGCGACAGTACTACGGAGTCGATTCCCGGTGAACAGATCCATGGATGCCCGCACACCCAAACTCCAATCACCAAACTCCAGGTCATGCTCCCCACTCACCCCGGTCGAAGCGTTGAATGTGACGGAAGGGAACCGATCGCTGCGGGTAATTCGCATTCCCTGCCGGGAAGCGCTGATCTGGGTTTGAGCAATTAAATAGTTGGGCGTCTGCTTCATCAAATCTGTAAGATTGGTCAATTCGTCTGGAGTCGTGGCCTGCAAAGCGCCCTCCACTCCAAAATCAATCGCCACTGTGCCCATAGCGGCGGATAAGTTCCGTAGGGCGTACGTTAATGCACGCTCGGCCTGCCGCACTTCAAATTGCGCCAAAGACAACTGAGCCTTACTGCGTTCCAACGAGCCTGCGTTTTCACGACCTCCATCAAACCGGAGCTGGATTAACTTAACATTGTTCTCTCGTCGCTCTGCGATTTGTTTGGTCAGTTCAATCAAATCCTGTGCATAGACGACTTCGACAAAGGCCTGCCGGAGCCGTAATTCAACATCCGACAGCGTATCGCGGTATTGTTCATTTCCAATCTCAAGCTGAGCCAACGCTCGTTTACGGCGAGCGATGTTGTTTCCCCCGGAAAAAAGATCCTGGCTTAAATCGAGCCCTGCCGTAGTACGATCTTTTTCCGTCCATCCGGCAGCATTTTCATCTCCTGACTTTGTAAAGCCTACCGAAGCGGAAATCTGAGGAAGGAAGCCGGCACTGGCGGAGGTCACTCCATATTCAAGTTCACGGACGGCGGCTCGCGCAGCGACAAGCTCCGGGCTTTGGTTCCTGGCGCGTTCAAGGCATTGTTCCCAGGAGAGAACATCGTTGGTCGCAGCAAAGGTCGAACCCGCCAAAACAAGTGTGGCGGCAATCAAAGTGTTCTTCATAGAGTCTCCAGTCAAAGCAATAGAACTCGGTACTGAGGTCTATATTGTCCACTTTTTGAAGAAAAGTCGCGCGATTTTTAATGCATTTAAACGAGGCGGAGGGATTGACGGTTGGCATTCTGGATGCCAACGGGTGAGTCAGCAACACCCTTGACAAAAATTTACGCCGCTTCACCACGCAGTGGAATATTGCGCTTGTAGAGGTTGATATAGCGCTGAATTCGGATCGAAAGATCCTTTTGCTTGTTGGATTTCGCCACCTTGAATGCCTTTTTCGCCCACTCTGCCGCGTCGGTGAAATGCTGCAATTCTGCATAAGCCGCACTGATGAGAATCAGGGTCAGCGCATCGGCCTGCCCTGTGATATCGAGCAGTTTCTGGGCATATTCCAAGGCTTCATGACCGTTTCGCTCATCCGGGCTCTCATCGGTCGCAAGAATAAGAACCAACTCTCTCAAGGCGGCGGTATCCTGCGGATTAACATGCAATTTCTTGCGAGCCTTGTCGCTTTTGGAGTCATCCACATCAGAATCTTCGGCTTCATAGTCGAGATCATCGAGCGCATTGATTGATAGATCAAGGCCGATGTTTTCTTCCTCGAATTTTTTCTGAAGGAAGGGTTTGTCAATGGCATTGCTATAGGCTTCTTCGGGGGTAATAAAACCGCGTTTAACCAAGCTGAGCAGGTCATCGGCAAACGTACACATTCCGACATTTTTACCCGTCTGCATACTGGATGGAATCTGGTGCGTTTTTCCTTCGCGAATATTTGCAGCCACAGCGGGTGTGGCCACAAGGATTTCGCAGGAAGCAATACGGCCACCGCCAATGCGCTTGCACAAGGTTTGGGCAATCACGCCCTT
>CAZWZW010000018.1:0-13754 GCA_964639125.1 uncultured Verrucomicrobiota bacterium | reverse complement strand
ACAATGACCAGCCCCTTCTTGAGAAAGCAAAACTGTCGCACCCCTTCCGGAATATTCAACTCTTCGAAGGTTGGAACCCGGGAAGGTATCTGGCGCATCACGCATCCAATCCCTTCATTGTCCATGAAAAGATTTACGCGGAAACGGGCCGCACCGGGCAACTCATAGGCAAAGTCCGTATCCCAGAACTCCTTGAGCTCCTTCATGTTGCGTTCAGGTGTAAACTCCTCAAAGAGCTCCTGCAGCTCTTCGTGGGTAAACTTTTCCGTGCCGCGCAGGAACTGCATCTCCCCGTCAATTCGAAAACAGGGCTGGTGGTTGGTGGAAAGGTGGATATCACTCGCACCCTTTTCCAGCATTTCCTCTAGAAAATAATCAATTCTATTCATTAGATACCTCTAAAAACCGACTATTTAAGAGCAATATTTATGCCAGTAAAATACGATATTCGGGATGGAAGCGCTTAGCCCTGCTTGTTAATTTCGCGCTGGATACTGCGGCTGAGTTCGCGCCAGTCCAGCGGTTTCGGCAAAAAGGCGGTATGGCCGAGCTCCTTGAGGTTCTCGCCTTCCACCTTTTCCATATAGCCACTACACAGGATAGAGGGTAAATCAGAGCGCAGGGCCAGGCTTTCCTTGATCAGTTCATGCCCATTCATTTCCGGCATGCTGTAGTCGGAAATCAGCGCATCAAAACCGGAAGGATCTTGCCGGAAGGTGTCCAGCGCCAACCGTCCATTGGTTGCCGTGACCACGGAGTAGCCAAATGATTCCAGAATTTCGCGGCCCATTGAAAGGACCATCTCATCATCATCCACAAACAGAATACGCCCATATCCTTCCGGAATGGATTGATCAAGGGCCTGTTTTTTCTGTTCTTCATTCCCGATGAGCAACGGCAGGTAGACATTAAAGATGGTTCCGTTCCCCATTTCACTATCGACCGTAATGCAGCCACGATGTTTCTGCACGATGCCGTGTACAATGGAAAGGCCGAAACCCGTGCCTTCACCTTTTTTCTTGGTCGTAAAGTAGGGTTCAAAGATGCGTTCGACTACGTCGGCAGGCATACCGCTTCCGCTATCACGCACCGTCATGCAGCAGTACAGCCCAGGGTCCAGTGCCACAGTCGTTTTATCCGCTTTCTTTCCCAGCACCTCCACCTGTTTCAATGTGACGTCCAGTGTTCCGGGATCCTCTTTGCCGAGCGCGTGAACCGCATTGGTGCACAGGTTGACCACCACCTGTTGAATCTGGGTGGGATCCCCAAGTATCGAACCGCAGTTTTCATCAAGGACAACATTCAACGTGATGTTACGCCCCATCGTTGTCTTGATCATTCCGAGGGAATCTTCAATTACCGACTGCAGCTCCATGGGATGGAATACCTGCTCCTCCTGACGGCTGAAGGTGAGAATTTGCCGAACCAGCTTGGTTGCCCGGTCCCCCGCCTTGACCACTTCCTGCAAATAGCCGTAAGGTTTGCTGTCTTCGTCCAACGCGTTCATACAAAGCGAAACATAGCCAAGAATCGCGGCAAGAATATTATTAAAGTCGTGCGAAACGCCGCCGGCCAGTTCCCCGATTGCATTCATCTTCTGGTGTTGGCGAAGCTGCTTTTCGATGGCCTTTTCCTGCGTGATATCACGACTGATTGTCACGAAATTCATCACTTGGTCGCGCTCATTGCGAATCGGATAAATGACCGCTTCCTCATCGCACAGGTTACCATCCTTCTTCTGTCGGGTAATCTGCCCCGCCCAGGTATTTCCGGAGGTAATGGTATCGAGCAGGTCCTTATGAAACTGATCATCGTGCACCTCGCTGTTGAGCAGATCGGAAGGTTTCCCAAGCACATCCTCGGAGACATACCCCGTTGTCTTTTCAAATGCAGAGTTCACATACAGAATCTTAGTATCAACATCGGTAATTACAATCGATTCAGTGGACTGCTCCACGGCGACTGCCAGTCGCTTCATCTCCTGTTCCATCGCGATACGATTGGTCAGATCGCGACTGATTCCGATCATACCGGTTGACCCCGCCTCGGACTCAAGATAAGGAAACTTCAGCGTACTGTGGTAGGCCTTTGCGCCATCTGCGGCAGTGGCCCACCCTTCATCTTCAATCGATTCGCCATTGGCCAGAACCCGCAGATCCTCCATGTGCGATGACTGCGCCCGTTCGTCCGGGAAAATATCGGCCGCCGTGCTGGAAATAATCTCGCCCTCCTCCTTGCCGACAAAGTGGCAGTAGGCCTTGTTGCAACCGAGATAGTGACCGCGGCTATCCTTGAAATAGATCGGGTCGGGAAGTGAATCGATCAATCCATGAAGCAGAGCATGCTGCTCGACCAACCGGCGGCCCACCTGAATACGGGCCAGCAACTCGCCGCTGTCGAATGGTTTCTTAATGAAGTCATCGGCCCCGGCCGCAAAACCTTCCAACACATCTTCCTTGGCCGTCTTGGCCGTCAACAAAATGATGTAGACGGGGAAGGAACGTGTAAGGCCCCGGATTTTCCGGCACAACTCCGTTCCACTCATTCCAGGCATCATCCAGTCGATCAATGCCAGCTTCGGCGGATTATCTTGCTGAAGCACCTCCCAGGCCTCATCACCCTTTTCAACGGCAATAACATCATATCCCGCTTTAGCGAGGGTCTTTTTCAGCAACGTCCGGGAAAACGCATTGTCTTCAGCAATCAGAATCTTCATGTATGGGTCTCCGTGGGAGTATGCCAACCACTTCACAGCACCGGCCCGATGCGGTCGCTCCACTTGATATCATACTTACAAATCCCCTTGCGCGGTTCAATGGTTTTTAACAGTAAGTGTTCAATGAAAAAGCGCATTGCGAACGAATTCGGCAATGCGCATAAAGCTATGCTCCATCAGACAGGCACTAACCGCCAAGATGATCCGTATCGTCAATCACTTCCTTGACTTCCGGAATGCGCTCCTTGAGCAGGGTTTCAATTCCGTTCTTCATGGTCATGCGCGCGCCGGGGCATCCTTTGCATCCGCCCTCAAGCTCCAAAACAACCACACCGTGCTCAACTTTTGTAACGGTTGCCCCGCCGCCATGGGAAGCCAGCGCCGGGCTGATCTCTTCTTCCATAACCGTATTTACCGCTTCCAGGATTTCCTGATCTGTCATAATGATACCCTTTTGTTTGACATGAATTTGACATCGCAATGCTTTACCCCTACTACTTTTGACCTCATTAAAGCAAGAACAGGGACCCAGATTTCTATGAAAACCTACATTCTTAACATCCTCAAAGGTATGCTCATGGGAGCCGCAAACGTGATTCCCGGAGTATCCGGCGGAACCATGGCCCTGCTGACCGGCATTTTCGAAAAGCTGATCGACACCATCAAGGCCTTCGACATCAAGACGCTGAAGCTGGCCTCCCAATTTAAATTCAAGGAACTGTTTGAACACATTAACATCCTGTTCTTGTCGGCCGTTGGGATCGGTGTGATTGGAAGCATCCTGACCTTTGCCCGTGTACTCGAATATCTCTTCGATCATCAGGCCCTCTATGTATGGGCATTCTTTTTTGGCCTCATTCTGGCCTCGGTATATTTTGTCGGAAAAAAAATCGGGCGTGTCTGCGGATCCGTCGTCTTTCTCTTTATTCTGGGCACGGCAATTGCCGGCGGCATTGCCTTCATGAAACCCGCTGCGGAAAACGCCTCCATCCCCTACCTACTACTCTGCGGGGCCATTGCCATGTGCAGCATGATCCTGCCCGGACTGTCGGGTTCCTACGTCCTGCTTCTGATGGGCAACTATCAGCTGGTCATGATCAGCGCCGTCTCTGGATTCAAACTTGATATTTTGATTCCCGTAGGCATCGGAGCGGCGGCCGGACTTGCCATCTTTGCCCGCCTGCTATCCTGGATTTTTAAAAAATTCCACGATCAGACTCTGGCCCTTCTGACCGGATTCATTCTCGGATCGCTGAGCATCCTCTGGCCGTGGAAAACGGCCATCGAACAACCCTTCGGCGAAAAAACAAAGGTGATTGGCTACGATTATTCCCTTCCCTCCCTCAATACCGAAACCGGGATTGCCATTGCGATCATGCTGGCGGGCATCATTGCCATTGCCCTCATCGAGGGTGCGGCCTCAAAGCTAAAGAACGACTAAGAACCCACGCCGCCAAAGCAACTACAAAATAAGAACAAAATGCCGCAGCATTACAGTTGTGTGCAAACCATCAACCCTGATACATTTTTGTTTATTAATCCGTATGGATGAAAAAAAGACCATAATAACGAGGATGCACGGATGCAACAAAGCACCAAGGAACTAAACGTTCTCTATAAAATTTCGCAGACCATTTCAGAGCGTCAGCACAATATTTCCGAAATGCTGAACGAGGTTCTTCAGATCATGGAAATCGATATGGGCGTGTTGCGCGGAACGCTCACACTGCGCAAACCCGGAACCGATATCCTGAACATCGAAGCGTCGAGCGGGCTTTCATCCAGCGAAGTCCGCCGCGGACAATATCGTCTGGGGGAAGGCGTTACCGGGCGCGTAGCAAAAACCGGACTCGCCGAACTGATTCCCGACATCAGCGCAACGCCTGACTTCCTTAACCGCACTCAGGCGCGCGACAACCAGAAAACCGCCTTCCTTTGCGTGCCCATCATCCACCACAAGGAAGTGATTGGCACCATGAGCATCGACCTGCCCTCCCGCGAAGAAGACGAACTGAATGGTTATTTTCTATTCCTTCAACACGTGGCGCAGATCCTTGCCTCGGCCGTATCCACCATCCGCGAAGAGATTGAAGAGCGCAACGCACTTTCATCCGAAAATGAAATGCTCCGCCGGCAGCTGGGAGGGCGCTACAGCATCGACAACATGGTCGGAAACTGCAGCGCCATGCGAAATGTCTACGAACAAATTGTACAGGTGGCCAACAGCGCCGCCACCGTGCTCATACGCGGCGAGTCCGGCACCGGGAAAGAACTCGTAGCTCGCGCCATCCACTTTAACAGTCCGAGAAAAAACAACGCCTTCATCAGCGTCAACTGCGCCGCACTCCCCGAAAACCTGATCGAAAGCGAACTGTTCGGCCATGAAAAGGGGGCCTTCACCGGCGCGGTACAGCAACGAAAAGGGCGCTTCGAACTGGCGAACGGCGGCACGATCTTTCTCGACGAAATCGGCGACATTTCCTCCTCCGTACAAGTGCGTCTGCTCCGTGTGCTCCAAGAAAAAACATTCGAGCGCGTCGGCGGGAGCGAATCCATCACCGTCAACGTTCGTGTGGTGGCGGCCACCAGCCGAAACCTCGAAGAAGGGATGAAGGAAAATACCTTTCGCGAAGACCTTTACTACCGTCTCAACGTCTTCCCGATCCTCCTTCCGCCCATGCGGCAGCGCAAATCCGACATCATGTTGCTGGCCGATCACTTCCTGCAAAAATATGCAGAAATGTACGGCAAGGAAATGAAGCGGATCTCCACTTCCGCCATCAACATGATGATGGCCTACCACTGGCCGGGCAATGTACGCGAACTTGAAAACTGCATTGAGCGCGCCGTCCTCACCTCGTCCGACGGCGTCATCCACGGCTTCAACCTGCCGCCTTCGCTGCAGACCAGCGATGAAACGCACACCAACCTGCTCCCCGAAAGCGGAGCCAATATCCGGCAGATGGTTGAAGCCTATGAACGAGAACTCATCATTGATGCGTTGAAGAAACACCGCGGCAATGCCGCCGCCGCGGCCCGCTACCTCGACGCCACCCAGCGGATCATCAACTATCGGATCAAGAACCTCGGCATCGACCCGAAAAACTACAAGTAGAGTGAGACCGAGAAATGCGCACCGATCATGACATTCGCTTATAGACAGCAAAGCGAACCTTGTGACTGTTTCGGCCAAAAACATGAACATCGAAGAACTCATAGCCTCGCTTCAGTTCCGCTTTGCTGCGGCCGGCGTCGATAATGCAAAGCGGGTGGTGGAAGAACTGCTCGCCCATGTCTTCGGTTGCAAGCCGATGGAAATCTACACCCGAATGGATATGGCCGACTTCTCGACCGCTGAAAAGGTGGCATTGATCCGAAAAATAGAACCGCTGGCCACCCGGATCGAAAACAGCGAACCCCTTCAATATGTACTGGGCACGGTCGAGTTTTGGGGTCTTGAATTTAAATGCGACAAGCGTGCACTCATCCCCCGCCCCGAAACCGAACTGCTTGTTGAGGAAGTATTGTCCTCCGGAATCTGGTCAAACAAACCCGCCACGGTCATTGATGTTGGCACCGGGACGGGGTGCATCGTGCTGACTCTTGCAACTCAGCGGCCCGACGCCAGCTTCAAAGCATTCGATATCTCGCCCGATGCGCTTGCCCTTGCAAAAGAAAACGCAGAAGCCCATGAACTGAAAAAACGTATTCTCTGGCAGGAAAACTCACTGCTCGAGAATGTTGCACCACAGAGCTGCGATGCCGTTGTGGCCAACCTTCCCTACATCGCGACAACCGACTGGCAAAACCTCTCCCTATCCGTCCGCAACCACGAGCCGCAATCCGCTCTCGATAGCGGGCCCACCGGCATGGAACTCATCGAAGAACTGGCCCGGCAGGCTCGCTACACCCTCGTACCCGGAGGAATGCTGTTTCTTGAATTTGGCTATGACCAGGGCAATGCTGTTTTTCAGTGTCTGAAAGAACTCGGCTATCTAAACATTCAGATTAAACACGACCTCGCCGGTCATGATCGCATAGGCATTGCGACAAATCCATAAGCCCGCATCGACATCCTCCAACTCATCCCCAGCAGAGGACCATCACACCTTCTACAGTGAACTCCACCATTTTGAGTCGGCTGGATATGGTGCCTCAATGACAATCGCTTCCTTGAGTGTGGGATGGGTGATTTCCAGCCGACGATGATGAAGGGCTATTTTGCCGCCTTTGGCCTTCTGTCCGGCACCATATTTTTCGTCCCCGGCAATCGGGCAACCCAGCGCGGCAAGCTGTGCGCGAATCTGATGGTAGCGGCCTGTTTCCAAATCAACCTCCAAGAGGGCGAGCTTTCCGACCTCTTTCAGGGTTCGATAGCGAAGAACAGCTCGTTGCGCCCCATTAGCCCCTTCGCGACAAACCTCGGCCCGATGATGCTCGTGCGATAGCCAGTGAACCAGTTCACCCGCGGATTTTCCCGGAGCGCCCTCCACCAAAGCATGGTAAATCTTTTTGCAGTTGCGCTTGCGAATATCTTCATTCAAACGGGAAAGCGCCTTACTGGTTCGGGCAAACAACACGATGCCGCTCACAGCTTTGTCAATACGATGCACGGCGTTCAGGAAAACCGCGCCCGGCTTATTCTTCTCCACCCGCACCCACTCGCGGGCCCAGTCTTCCAGATTCCGCAAACCGGTTCCGCTGTCCTGCGACAACAATCCGGCTGGCTTGTTCACCGCAAGCAGATGGTTGTCCGCAAAAAGAATCAATGAATTAAGTTCTTCCGCCTTATATTGAATTTCAGTCATTGCTCTGAACCGTCGATTTTTCTCGCGCAAAGACGCTCAGTCGCGAAGAAAATGAATATTTAGAAACTCTGCGCCTTAGCGTCTTTGCGCGATAACTACTCATTGATCCAGCGGGCCCAATTTCCGTTCGGCAGGTTATTTACGCCGGGTTTACCAGTGAGGAGCATTTCGCCGCACTCGTAGGTTCCGGTTGTCTGGTATTGGCGAAGCAGGTTGCTCAAGACAATGGGCGAAAAACCGGGGGTGTGGGACGTAAGTAAAACAAAGGACGGATCATCGCTCAATACATCATGAACCAGGTTCAGCGTGGTCATCAGGCTCTCTTCTATTTTATAAAGCTCGCCCTTTTTTCCGCGCCCAAAGGAGGGCGGATCCAGCAGAACGGCATCGTAGCGATTGCCGCGCTTCACTTCACGCCGGAGAAACTTGATCACATCGTCGACGATCCAGCGGATCGGCGCATCCTGCAGCTTGTTCAATTGCGCATTCTCGCGCGCCCATTCCACCATTCCTTTCGAGGCGTCCAGATGGCAGCACTGCGCTCCGGCTTGCGCGGCGGCAAGCGTTGCCCCCCCGGAATAAGCAAACAGGTTGAGAAACTTTAGTTCACGTTGACGCTTTTCCTTTTCAGCTTTCAGTGTTGAGCGGATCCATTCCCAAAGTGCACGGGTTTCGGGAAAAACTCCGAGATGGCCGAAATCGGTCGCTGACAGTTTCATCACGACCCCGCCCACTTCCACATTCCAGGATTTGGACAGATTACCGCGGCCCTGCCAGTTCAGTCCGCCAACACGATCGAAACGAGCCGTTGCCGCCGCCCAAAGGCCGGCATCTTGCGGCACCCAAACGGCCTGCGCACAGGGACGCTCCAGCACCACCTCGCCGAAGCGTTCCAGCTTCTTTCCATCACCGCTGTCGAGTAACTCATATTCATCTTTCATAAAGAAAACTCCAAATACATCATTACGCCTTTCGGGCACGATCTTTAAAGAGGTTGCGTGTTTTAGCGTTCGGTGCTCGCATACTGGTGTGGGCAATATTAACAAGAATACCGATCATGATTCCCGAAATCACCAGACTTGATCCGCCATAGCTGATAAACGGAAGGGCCAGTCCTTTCGTCGGAACACACCCGGTTACGACCGCAAAGTTAATCAAAGCCTGCATCGAAATCATTAGTGTGATGCCAAAAGCCAGCAGGCGGCCAAAATCATCGCGGGCCTTAAGCGCAATCTTAACCCCCAGCATAAAAAGCGTGGCATACATCACTAAAACGAGAAGAGAGGTAATCAACCCCAGCTCCTCCCCGATGATCGGAAAAATAAAGTCCGTGTGTGCTTCGGGCAGATAATGATATTTCTGCATGCTGTTTCCGAAATCAACCCCCCACAGTCCGCCTGCGGCAAAAGCGCGCAAGGAATTAATCAACTGCCAGGCCTTGTCCTGCTCATATTTCTGAGGATCAAGGAATGCGAGAATGCGGCTCATGCGCTCCGGATTCTGGAAAATCAGAAAAACAACCCCCAGCAAACCACTTATGCCGGTCAACAGCAACGGGCCCACGTTGACTCCGCCGAGAAACATCATACAGACGGCAACGGATGAGACCAGCATGGTGGTCCCAAAATCCGGTTCGACAACAATGGGAAACACAAAACAGGCCAGCATGCCAAATGGAATGATGATGCCGCGCTTTAGTTCATCAATCCTCCGCTGACTCCGTGCGAGCCACCAGGCAAACAACATAATGATCGCCAGCTTTGAAATTTCAGAAGGCTGTATAGTGATGGGGCCCAAACGAAGCCATCGATAGCTTCCGTTAATGATGGTTCCGATGCCGGGAATCCGCACGAGGATAAGCAGGAGAACAGAGATGGCTGCCACCGGTACGGCCAACTGACGGTAGTAGCGGTAGTCGAACCGGGTGGCCACGCAGGCCAGCGAAAAGGAAAGCGCCAGCCAGATAAGCTGACGCACCCAAAAATAGGAGGCGTCTTCGTATTTAACGGAGCTGGCACTGGCCAGCATCAAAACGCCGAGAGTGACGAGAATCAATACGATGGCAATGAACAGGGATATTGTCCTACGCATTGATACCCGGTTCCTCCGTTATTCCGCGACCGGAATGCGAAGGCGCTGGCCTTCGCTAATGGCTGTCGGATCGGAAATATTGTTCATGCGCATGATCTCGCTTTTGCTCACACCATACTGCCGCGCGATATCCTCAAGTGTTTCGCCGGGATAGACGACGTGATCCTGAACCATATCGAACGTCATTGCACTTTCGACCGGCTCAACAGCAGGAGCAACCGGTGCCAAAGGAGCCGGCTCGGGAGCGGAGACTGCGGGGGCAGGTTCCACCGGAGCAGGTTTGGATTTTTTCGCTACAGACTTCTGCGTTTTTGTCGGAACGTTACCGTAGCTCGGAATATAAAGGGTTTCGCCGGCAAAAATTTCGTCGCCGTTCAGATTATTGAGCGCACGCAGGTCGTCAATGCTCACTCCTGCCGCCAGCGCAATCCCGGATAGCGTATCGCCTTTCTGGATCACATAGCCCCCCCCCTTCGCAATGGAAGCGGATGGTTTTTTACGAATGGTTTTTGACGGTGCGCGACCTGCGGGAACGCGGAGCTCCTGTCCCACATAAAGAACATCCGGATTGGTCAGCTGATTAAGACTCACCAATGTTTTTACGGTTGTATCAAAATCAACCGCCAGCTGAGAGAGCATATCGCCTTTTTGAACGATATAGCTTTCGGTGGTTGGGGAAGGCTCAACCATGGGTTCCGGAGTGGAGCTCGCATCTTCAATAATCACCGGGTTATAAATTGAGTCCGTCCCGCCAACATCGACCGGCTCATACATGCCGTCGCCTTGCGCAAATGCCTGGGATCCCGTATTGCGGGGGTGAACATGCTTCCAGGGCCCTTTGTGGCGGGCACCTGCCCCGCGACCGCTTCCCTGCGATTCAGTGGTAACACACCCCTGGGTTAAAGCAAAAACGCAAAGCACAGTAACGTGCAAACCTAATACTGCTGATCCGACCTTCATATTCAAACTCCTTTTCGACTGCGCCCTGTCCCGGAACGACTCGTTGTTCACGATGCATCACCCCCGGTTTGAACCGCTTTTTGAAAAAGCTCCACAAAACGCTCACCGCGTTCTTCGAAGCTGCGAAATTGATCGAAGCTGGCACACCCCGGAGAAAGCAGTATGGTTTCCCCCCGTTCAGCGTCCTTTTTGGCAGTGCCAAAAGCGACTTCGAGCGTTCCGCATTCAACGCACGGACAAACCTCTTGCCACGCTTGATACATGGCCGAAGATGCATGGCCAATAAGGTATATACTCCCTACCCGTTCCGCCAGTATTTCTTTGATAAAAGTGTAGTCTGTCTCCTTGGGCAATCCCCCCGCAATCAGACTGATATTTCCCTTACAGGCCTGCAGTGCCGCAGCTGTCGCCGCAAAATTGGTTGCTTTTGAATCATTGACGTAGGTCACACCGTCGATTTCCCCAACGTATTGAAGCCGATGCGGCAGGGGTTTAAAATTCTGAGCCGCCACCTCGACCGCAGGGGTCGGAATCCCGCAGGCACCGGCCACAGCCCCCATTGCGGCTCCCGTACAACGGCCCAAAATGGGATTATCAAAAAGCGTTCCACCAATATCCAGCACCGGGTCCATGCCCCGGAAAACCCGACCGTCGCAAAAGGAATAGTCCGCACCCGCAGTATCACCAAAGGAGATCCAGCTCCGCGCTCCCCCCCCAACATCGGACTGCAGTTGCGCCTCTAATTCAGCAGGGACCACGCACACACCGGCAGACGAAAGGGGGCCAAAAATGCGGGCCTTGGTTTGACGGTAAAACGCCATGGTTTCGTGCCGGTCGAGGTGATTCGGATGCACGTTGAGCAAGACCGCCACATCGGCAGAGAATTCCTGCACCGTCTCAAGCTGAAATGAACTGACCTCCAGCACCAGCCACTCAAGACCGGGTTGCTCCAGAGAAACCTGGCAGGCCGGAATGCCATAGTTTCCGCCGATCGATGCCGTGTAACCAGCCTGCCGAAGGCTGTCGCAAATCCATTTTACCGCCGTACTTTTTCCGTTTGACCCGGTGACCGCAATCGTCTTGCCCCGGTGGCGCGACCACCCCAGCTCTAATTCGGGATAAAGCGAAACCCCCGCATCGCGCACCGCACAAAGCCAGGGATGGGAGAGACTGAATCCCGGACTGACAATACAGGCATCAAATTGATGCTCTTTCAGCATCTGGGAAACATCGCTTTCGGCAGCTGTTTCGCGGGTCAGGACATGGGTTTCAACACCCTCGGCATGCAACAAGCGTTCCGCAGCCTGTCCGCTACGGCCATATCCCAAAATCAAAACAGTACGAAACTTTTTCATCTCCAACCCAAACAGCCCCCGGCGTCTCCAGCAAAAAAAAGGTAGTGGGTCAACATAAAACAAAAACGCTTATTTGCCAACCCGTTCAGTCCGTTGCATTAAAGCCTGGATTGCTGAGGAAAAACGCCAAAGGATTCTGCTGGCCAGCTATTCTTCCGCCTTGGCCTGTTCCCAGAAGGTATCCAGCTCATCAAGGGAGAATTCCTTGAATTCCTTGCCCGTTGCATGAACCTTCCCCTCGACCTGCTGAAACCGGCGGACAAATTTCTTAATGTTGTGGTTCAGCAATTCTTCGGGATTATGCCCAAGAAAACGGCTGACATTAACCACGGAGAACAGCAGGTCGCCCAGTTCATCGCGAATATCCTCTTCATGGTCGCGGTTGATGGCGTCCTTGACCTCATCAATTTCTTCATGAAGCTTGGCCAGCACATCGTTGATATGGTCCCAGTCGAAACCGGCACGCGCAGCACGCTTCTGAATTTGATGCGCCTTCTGCAATGCGGGCAGATGCCGAGGAATACCCGACACAATAGAAGCAGGCTTGTCGCCTTCCTTCTTTTCGGTTTTCTTGATGGCATCCCAGTTCTGGAGCACTTCGCTCGAATCCGCCACCTGTACTTCACCGAAAACGTGCGGATGCCGTCGCTCCAGTTTATCGACAATAGCATTGGCTACATCGGAAAACTCAAAATGTCCATCTTCTTCGCAAATCTGGCTATGGAACACGACCTGGAGCAGGAGATCGCCAAGCTCTTCTTCCAGGTGGGACACATTGCCGCTTTCGATGGCATCGATGACCTCATAAGCCTCTTCAATGAGGTCAGACTTCAGCGATTCGTTGGTTTGCTCGCGATCCCACGGGCAACCGCCCGGCCCACGCAGCTTGCGCATCACCCCTACCAACCGCTCAATCGCTTCACCAGCCTTGGCCATCGTTCGCTCCTGGAATAAAAAAGGCGTCCCTCCAAAACAAGGGACGCCTGTTGAACAAAACTATTTTTACATGCGCAGGGTCAGGTCGAGAATTTCCTGCGGTTTGGCATCGCTCAGGGATTCAAGAACCATTTTGGCTCCGCTGAAGTCCTGGAACACCGTGTATTCATCGGGAACCACAATACAGGCCGCACCAGCTGTCAGAGCGCCCTTGCAAGCAGTCTGCGAAGAAACAACCGCCACCAGCGTGACATCTTCCTTATCGCACTGCTTCAGCATTTTCAGCCAGTTGTCGGCGCGCGGGAACGTTGCTTTAACTTCGTCGGGAATGATCAACTCAACACCCTTGGCATCAAGTCCCAGTTTGCTCATCAGCTTTTTGGCCACATCGGCCGGAAGTGCTGTGAATGCAATCACAGGAATGCCGCGGCTCTGGGTCGCCTTGATCAGCTTTTCCAGCCCCTTGTCCAGCTCAGCTGTGTTTTCACAGTAGGCGGCAACGGTCTTATCCACTTCAGCGACAGCCTTTTCAATGGCGTCGGTCTTTTTACCGGCCTGCTTCAAGACATCGGTAACGGCGGATCGATGCAGCGGAGACATTCCTGAACGAGAAAAAAGAATCGGTGTGAGCTCAACGCCCTTGGTTTTGACCGCACTTTTAATGGACTCAAACTCCACGCTACGCGTCTTGGCTGCCACATACTCCAGCTCAAAGATCAGGGCATGTGTGGCTTTCGCCTTTTTTTCTTCCGCTTTCACGTCATTGCTCATAAACAGGTTACTCCTTTTTTCCCAGCTATTTTTCAAAAAATGAGGGCGTAGTGTATGGAGCTTCACCGATTAGGTCAAGTCCTGTATTTTCAAGCACAAATGCAGATTTATCAGGAT
>CAZWZW010000017.1:8546-29584 GCA_964639125.1 uncultured Verrucomicrobiota bacterium | reverse complement strand
CACACACGCCCCCGACCCCGTCGACGTCGCCATCGAGCTGCGGCGGGGTCGGGGCAGCGGGGCAGGTGTCGGGGGGGGCGCGGAAGAGGGCCCGAACTGGTCAATGCTGCGGATGCGTAAACGTACGGAATCAACCCCATGCGTTTCAATTTCGTCGCCATAGATCGTCCGGTAGGGTTCCGCCAGATTATTGTCGGGCCCCTGCCCCAGCTGCGGCTCAAACAGGATGCCCAGATCAAGGTCTGCGGTGATATCCGCTTTGGAGATTGGCGCGTCCGGCGGAGCGGCCTGTGCGGAACCAATAAAAATCCAGAAAGCGAACAAAACACTCGCCATTTCGGTGTAAACCATTTTCCTGCTTATTCTCATCATTACTCTCCTATTTGCAGTCCAGAACCACGCTTCACAACCAGTACATGAGGCGCCACTTAAAACCATACCCACCGAATTCGGTGGAGTATCCAACCAACCCGGAAAGGACCAAATATCACAATCCTGCCGAGTCCTGCGCCCTAGTAGTTTTTACTAGCAGCGCCACTTGGTTGACGAATAAGGAAGGTCATTTTTGGACACTTGTTCTATGTTTTATCTATATATATTATATGTCACATATAGAGATCACATAAACCAAGCCTGCAACGGAGGGTTTAAGTTTGCCGAATGCTTGCGGAATGAGCCGGAGCAACTCTCTTTCAATTTGTCGCAACGACAGGGCCGGCGGTGGTACGTATCGCAGGCGGCCCGCCTGCCATCCCAGACGACCACAGGGACCCATTTAAAACGCGGCCAAACGTCGAACACGGTTCCATTCTGCAAGCACAATGGGTTAAACCGAATACTTCATTTCTGTGCCGCGAAAAAATCCTGCAACTGGCGATTCATGGCTTCCACAACGGCTGCATATTCCGGGTCTGCGACAACGTTCACGGTTTCCATCGGATCTTTTTCATAATCGTAGAGCTCGCGGCCCACCACTTTCCCGGCATCGTATTTATCCGTCATGCGGCAATCCTCAATCCACTCCACATAGCGGTAGCGCTGATTGCGAAGGGCATATCCCATGGCCGACTTGCCTCTTGGCCACTGGCTCACCGCCACCTTTTTCACCGAAGCAGAAGGATCCTTCATCATAGGGACCAGACTTGTTCCGTCAATATTTCCGGGAATCGCTACGCCGACCAGATCGCAGAGGGTTGGAAAAACATCCACAAACTCAGATGGAGCCGTTGTCTGTCCCACACGCTCAATGCCCGGCGACACGATAATCATCGGTGAACGCGTGGCCTGTTCAAACGTGGTGTGCTTGCACCACAGTCCATGATCGCCAAGGTGCCAACCGTGATCGCCCCACAGGATGATGGCTGTATTTTCGGACAATCCCTGCTCTTTAAGCGCATCCAACAGACGGCCCACCTGGGCGTCGACAAACGAGGTACAAGCATAGTAGCCATGTATCAGCTCCTTCTGCTTTTCAGCCGGCATATGCTCGTTTTCATCATTGGAATAGCTATCAAAATCCGGAACCCCCTTATACGACCGCAGCTCGGGTGAATTATGATAAGCCAGTTCCACTCCGTTTTTTGCTTTTTGCTTTTTGCTGGAATGGATGGATCTTGAAGTCATCGCGTTCATATAGATCCCAATATTTTTTCGGAGCGACAAACGGCAGGTGCGGTTTCTTGAATCCGACGGCCAGAAAAAACGGCTTACCCCTCTCTTTGAGTTCGCCCATCAGTCGAATGCCTTCGTCGGCGATCACCCCATCGGTATACGCCTCATCCGGAACATCCTCAGCCTCGACCACCGGCCAGACTCCGTGTTTGACGAGATATTTCTTTTGTTCGCCATAACTCTTAAGCCCCTTGTCGATGGCCTCCTCATATAGCTTCCGGGCCGCCTCGCCATGGTATGCCCCCAGCACCGGTTTGTACGGCGCCACCGGATAGTGAAGCCGATCCGGGTTGGAGAACGGAATGGACCAGGAAGGGCCGTCCATGCTTTTTCGCTCCACACAACGCGGATCATAGATCTTGCCGGTACCCGCGGTTTCAAAACCCTGACTGATGAAGTATTCCGGGAGGGACACAATACCCGGTGTTACATCCCGCATACGGGTCTTCAGGTCCCAGACTTTGGTATGATCGGGCCGCAGGCCGGTCATAATGCTGGCGCGCGAAGGTCCGCAAACCGCCTGTTGGCAATGGTTGTTCAAAAAGACGGTACCGGATGCTGCCAGCCGATCTATGTTTGGAGCTTTAACGAGCGCATCGCCATAGCACCCCAATATGGGCTTCAAATCATCAATCGCGATAAAGAGAATATTTCGAGGCGCAGGTGTATTTGCCATCCCCTGCACAGAAATACCCATGCCCGCGGCTACCCCGGCAACCGCAAGCATCCGAACAAACCCATATTTTTTCATAACATTTTCCCCATTCAATCTTAGTTCCGAGACAGGGCACTAGGGAGCCAGCTCAACGCGAAAGAACTCCTGTTGTTCCGTTTGCGGCACAACAACGGGGCTGCTGGACAGGCCAGCCTGATTCGTACTCCAGAGTGCATCCAGTAAATTGGTTTTTGACATTAGATTGTAGGTCACGCCAGCAGCATCCGGCCAGGATATTGAGTTGCCTGAAATTCCCAGGCCCGGAAGGGTCAGATCGCCCGCAGTAGTGTCGTAAACCGGAGAGCCTTGAAGCTCGGTGGCGGCGATATCGCTGCCACTGAGTTTCAAATCATTGAATTCCTTCCGCATGGATTGCGAGAACTGGTACATCAGCGCGTCGTATCCCGGCTCGCCGGCAAGATTCACGGTTTCCATCGGGTCGAGCAGATAGTCATACAGCTCGCGAGCCGACACCGTGTTCCCGCTGGTGCTGACCCATTCGGTGTAGCGATAGCGATCGGTGCGATAGGCGTAGCCATAGTGTCCATTTCGGGAAAACAGATTAATTACGCCGGTCCGCACAGAAGCCGCAGTACCGGACACCACACTTGCAAGGCTGTGCCCCTTAAGACTGCGACCGGACGCCGGACTGGTCGGCCCCTCGTTTTCAGCCAGCGGCTGTTCCGGAATCGGAAACCCCGCGAACTCACACAGCGTCGGATAGAGATCCACGAGGCCTACGGGCGTATCGGTCTTCACGTTTGACTGCCCGGAGAACGGGTCATGAATGATAAACGGGACACGGGTGGCCTGCTCAAGGTTGGTGTGCTTGGCCCACTCCGCATGATCGCCAAGATGGAAGCCATGGTCGCCCCATAGCACCACGATGGTGTTGTCGGCCAGCCCCTGCGCATCAAGCTCGGCCAGCAGGCGGCCCACCTGGGCATCAATGAAGGAGATACAGGCATGGTAGCCATGAATCAACTCCAGTTGCTTGGCTGCAGGAATATTTCTTTCATCAATGATGTCATCATAAGAGGCCAGCTCCTTGGCATAGTTCCAGGTATAGGACACTTCATGCAGTGGATGATCCTGAAACGGAGCGATGCTGAAATCATTGCGATTGTACAGATCCCAGTATTGCTGCGGTGCAATGAAGGCCAAATGCGGTTTTTTGAAGCCTACGCCCAGAAAAAACGGAGCATCGTTGGTGGCCAGGTTCTGCATCAACGTGATGCCTTCATCGCAGATAATGCCATCGGTAAACGCCGAATCCGGCGCACTATTCGAAGCGACCGAAGGCTTTCCGCTCGGCGACCAGCCAGCCGCGGCCTTCACATACGATGAGTTGGAGAAAAAATCTGCCGGCAGGTTGTTGGGATCCACCGGATCGCCCCATGAAGGCGGGTCGTCCACCGTAGCCCCATCTTCCGCGACTTTCAGCGTATTCGTATTTAGCGTACCGACGCAGCGGTTGTCATTGATTTTCCCAGTGGCAGCAGTCCGGTAGCCGTTGTAGCGGAAATATTGCTGCAGCGTGACCACATTCGGGCGCTTCACATTATTCACGCGAATACTGTTGTCCGCATTCCCGCGCATTTTCTTAAAGCCCAGCACGCCGGTCTCTTCCGGCATGAGACCCGTGGACAAACTCGCACGCGACGGTCCGCAGACCGACCACTGCGCATGAGCGTTGAGAAAGGTCACACCGGAGGCCGCCAATGAATCCATGTGCGGGCTGATAACCTGTGGATTTCCATAGCATCCCAGAATCGGATTCATGTCATCGATCGCAATGAAGAGAATATTGGTTCCATTCTGCGCGGTGACCGGAACGAGCGGCGGATTAATGATCGGATCCATGATCGCCACCACGTTTACAGCAACGTTCGATGCCCCGGTTTCCGTGAAGTGTACCGCGCCGGTAAGGTCGTTTGTGGTGGAAATTGAAAGCCCGTCCACCAAGTGGAGGCGTGCATCGCCAGCGGCGATCCGGGCGTTAACCACGTTGCTCACGCCTTGCCTGACTGCGACGGCCGTGACGCCGCTTTCGAGATCGTCGATATTGGTGGTAGCCGTGAGCGTGGAACAAAAGACCTCGGCATTGGGTTGGTGCGTCCGGATCGTGGCTAAAAGGGATTCATATGAATTGGTTATCGTCGCAATGCTTTCGCTTCCCCCCTGCCAGTTATTGTAGCCCCCCAGCACCCAGATGGCCTCCACCGAATCAAAATGCTGGAGCAAATCAGCCACTTCCGGCGCAATCTTACCGCCACCGACAGCCATATTAAACAACTCCAGATTCATCTGCTCTGCAGCAAGATAGGGATAGGTCAAATAACTTGCACCCTGACCGGTTCCGTGCGAGATCGAATCGCCCAGCACCACCATTTTCTTTGCCGGAAAGGGATTGCCCGGCTCTAGGATTTCGCCGGTTTTAAGTTCCATTTTCGAAAGAATGGGATTCGACCAATTCGGCAGCACGACATCATGGCGAACCAATTCGCCCGGAGCGCTCTGGCTCGTGATGGTAAACACCGCATTCGTTTCGGTCTTGGCCACATAGGGGGTATCCACCTGGACACCGTTCTGGTAGAGGCCAAACCGGGAATTGCGGTTTTCATCACCTGCAATGTAATCAAAATACAGCTTCACCGTATCGCTGCGGGTATAAAAACTGAGTTTTACCCCACTGGTGGTTTTTGCTTTTCCGGCGTTCACATTTACCGCCGTCACGCCGCTCAGGAGACCGGAATCAAACCGGTGGAAGTTCATTCCATTTCCATCAATGTTTACAAATTCAGCCCCCTGCACATAGAGGTTTGTCGAGGTCAGTGCAACGTCAGTAAATTCTGATACGACGACACTGATCTCCAGCGTTGCCGAGTTGGTGCCGCCATTGTTGTCGGCCACAAATACGGTCCAACTATTGAGACCGGTTGCTCCGGGAGCGGTACCCGACAGCGTTCCGTTGGACGCCACGTTCAACCAGATCGGCCCGGTTGTTTTCCAGAAGGTCAGCGGATCGCTATCCAAGTCCGTTGCATAATCGGCGAGCGTTGCGCTGTAGGTACCATTCGTAGAAATACCGGGTCCGACAATAGGGGCGCTGTTGAAGCTGGGCGCGCGATTCCCTCCTGTGACCTCGGAAAAAATCATTCCAACCGCACCGGACGTTTGCTTGTTCGCCGTTCCGCCCGACAGTGAATAGGACGACGTCCAGGCTGAACCGGTAACGCCATCATACGACAAAAGGCTGCGCTTGCTGGCGCCTGTCCGGTCAAGGGTATAGATCCCCGGAGGCGTAATCAGATCGGTGCGTGAGCTGATCGATTCAATCAGAACGCCATCGGTCAACGTTGTACCCAACGTATAGTTCAGCGAATAGGCCGTACCATTATCGGCATTGTCGTTGTCATCCCATGTGGCCGATCCCGCCAGTTCAATCGTTCCACTGTCCGCACGGATCACATACAGCGCCGTGAGGGCGGTAATGCCTGCCGTATTGTCGGTGGTGATATCAAAGTTGAATGTTCCCGCCGTGGTGACGGTCTGATACCACGCCCAGCTCGTCGGGTAGGTGCTCGGCAAATTGGTCAGCTGCGTCTGGGCACCCACCGTCCCGGTGCCGCCCACCTGTGCAGCACTCAACGAGATGGCTGTGCCCTTCTTATTCCCCGCCACCGTCAGCACGATCACATCACCGACCTGCGCCGAAACACCGGTAAAGGAGGACGTTCCACTGGTGGTTGCCGGAACATTCCAGCCGTTATCCAACTGCTGATTTATTGAAATACCTGCCAGGGCAGCCGAAGCTAACAGCGATAACGATGCGAGTATTGCCAGTGTCTTTTGCATGTTGTTCATCCTCTTATTTAGTCAATTGTTTCATTTAAATCGCAGGCTGAAGCACCAACTCCACTTTGTAGAACCCCTGCTCCTCAGATGCGGGGAGCGAACTGTTGGTTGTGGTAATCCCCGCTCCTTCCGGCGTCCATGCGGCATCCAGCAGATTTGTTTTGCTCCAAAGCGTGTAGTCATATCCGAGGTAATCACCCCATGAAAGATCCGCATTTCCGCCGTTAGGCGTCAAATAAACCGGAACGGTGGGATCATCCAGATAGGCCTGCGGCGGCTTGGCCACATCGTTGGCATCGACCTTGAAAATTACGCCCGACCCCTCATGCGCCCCAGCATGCCATGCCTGGATTTTGCCCAGCAGCTCGGCCGCCTTATCGGGCATGATTTTGGACAGATCGTGGTTTTCACCAACATCTGTTTTAACATTGTAGAGCTCGTACGGCTGCCCCGGTGTATCGTACCACCAGATCAGTTTGTAGTCGCCGTCTCGCACGGCCGATGAATTAAAATCGCCGGTTGAGTAAGGTCGTGCCAGCGGCGAGTGCCAGAAGATGGGTTCGCCGCGATCAAAGGCCTGCCCTTGCAGAGCCGGCACGAAACTTACGCCATCCTGATGGTCGTTGGTTTGCAGCGGCAAGCCAGCCATTTCCAGCATCGTCGGATAGAAATCGGTTCCGTTTACCACCGCGTTCGAGTTTACTCCAGGTGCGGTCACCCCCGGCCATTTGACAATAAACGGCTCGCGGATTCCACCTTCATAGAGCCAACCCTTACCGGTCCGAAGCGGATAGTTAGAAGTTGCCAATTCGCGGTTATTATAACCACCGCGGTTTGAGAGTCCGCCATTGTCGGACGTGAAGATCACGACCGTGTTACTGGAAATTCCAAGTTCGACGAGCTTGTCCAAGACCCGTCCGACGCTCTGGTCGACACTTTCGATCATGGCCGCATAAGTCGGAAAATTCTGTCGCATTTTCTGCTGACCAACGCCTGATGAAATATATTCCGGCCGCGTACCGTAATCCATCGTCGCGAGCTTGGCGGTGTATTTATTAATCAAAGCCTGAGGGGCCTCAAACGGTGTATGTACCCCATAATGTGAAAAATAGAGAAAGAAGGGATGGTCGGCATTGGAAGCCATCCAGTCGAGTGCCTCATCGGTCAGGCGGTCCGTGATATATTCACCGGCAAAACCACGATTCGCCGTACGGAGATATGACTTTCCGGTAATCCGGTCAACCACCATGCCTCCCGCCGGGGTCGTGTTGTCCAAAAACAAAGCATTCTTGTTCAGCTCGTCTGTTGGATCCGGCTCGCCCGATTTTTTATACGGGAAGAAGTAAGTGGGCGGCGAACCGGCATGCCCACCGGAGATGTTGATGTCAAATCCTTGATTCTGCGGGAGGTTGGGGCTCCCAATCGATCCTGTCAGATGATATTTTCCTGCAAAGAAGGTCGCATAGCCGCCGGCCTGCAAGGCTTCGGCCATTGTAAAATCCGCTGGCAGCAGCGAGCTGCCACCGGGCACCCCGTTGGCTCCAGGAAACTTCCCGGTAAGAATACCATAGCGCGACGGCAGGCAACGCGGGTGAGCCGCATAGCCCTGCGTAAAGCGCATGCCGGATGCTGCAAGCGAATCAATGTTTGGCGTTTCATAAAATTCCGATCCCTGACATGAAAGGTCCATCCATCCAAGGTCGTCGATCACGAAAAAGACAATATTGGTTTGGCTCGTCTGTCCTGCAGGCGCACCGGCAACAACGTTGATTTCCAGTGTGGCACTGTTGGTTCCGCTAATGCCATCGGTCACCAGGACCGCCCAGTTGTTGGTGCCGAGATCTTCGGATTGAGGCGTTCCAGACAGATCACCGTTTGTGGCCACATTGAGCCACGTCGGGCCGCTATCCTTCAGGAAGGTCATGGAGTCGCCGTTCGGATCGGATGCATTATCGCCAAGGGAACCAGCATAGGCCTGATTGGTGATTGCGCTGGATTCCACCATCGGGTCGCTACTGAAAGCCGGAGGCTGCGGTGACGAACTCACCTCTGAAAAAATTACACCCGCACCGCCGGAAGTCTGCTTGTTTGCCGTGCCGCCCGATACGGTGTAGACAGAACTCCAGGAAGATCCGGTTACTCCATCGTAAGAAATTAAAACGCGCTTGTTGGAACCGTTCCAGTTTTCCGTGTACGTGACCGGTTCGGTGATCAGATCGGTTCGGGCATTGACCGCTTCAATCAGCACCCCGTCGGTCAGGCTGGAGCTGAACGTATAGTTGAGCGAATATGAACTTCCGTTGTCCGCATTGTCAGTGTCATCCCAAACAGCCGTGTTCGCCAATTCAACCTGCCCGCTATCCGCACGAACCACATACAAGGCAAAGCCGGCGGTAATCGAGCTGCCTGTGATTTCATAGTCAAACGTTCCTGCCGTCGTGACCGTTTGATACCAAACCCAAGCCGTCGGATAGGTTCCTTGTCCATTTGAATGAAGCGTCTGAATACCCGTCGCTCCGGTTCCACCCACCTGGGCTGCGCTCAATGCAGAAGAGGTTCCCTTTTTATTGGTTGCAGAAGTCAGCACAATGACATCGCCGACCTGAGCCGAGACACTTGAAAATACACCCGTAACCGCACCGGAACCCGAGCTTCCGGAATCGGTAAACGAACTGCTGATGTTAATTCCAGCATGGGCACTTAAGGCCATGGACAGCACTATCAGAAAGACAGCCGAATTCTTCATAATTCCCTCTTTAAGCGAATGCCAAACCTCCAAAAAAAGAAAGCGGCCCGCCTATTTGTTACCTAACGAATATATATCACCTATATATCTTATGAGAAGGCATGTCAATCCGGCATTTCAATAACTTTGGAGGGCGACTGGAAGTCACAGTCTGGCTATCCCGCACAATCCGGCGGCGTTGGGCTAACGGGTACGCAGCAGCATTTTGCAACCCACGCCTTCTTCGCGAAGCTGTTTTGACAACCCATCCACGATGGATCCGGATCGTTCATCGGCTGCTATATTTACCGACTCGAGAGGGTCATTTACATAATCATAGAGTTCACGACCGATTACTTTCCCGGAACGAAACCGACGAGCTGTATTATTTATTAAATTCCGCCAGCAACGCCGAGACCATATCATCTATTCCGTCGCCTAATCGCGCACGACCTCCGCACGATTCACGGATATAAAAAGCTTGCGGATCCCGTCCTCCGACCTGCGCAGTGGAGCCTTTGCTGAGTGCGATTGCATGGGCAATAAGACCATTGGCAATATATTCGTATGGACAAAGCATGGTGCTTAGTGCCGGGGTTGAACGCAGGCCACTCGGGTTGTTGTTATGCCCCAGCACGGCAAAGTCGTCAGGAACCGAAAACTCCCTGGCCACACAAGCCTCCATGAACTCCAATGCAATTTCGTCGTGGTAGGCAATCACGGCGAGCTTGCCCTTCATCGAAGCCCAACGCTTGAGAATGCGTCTATAGTCCTTCGGAGAGCGGTCAACCATGCCGATCAAATTTGGAAAATCCTCGCGGTCACACCAGCGACTATACTGTAAAAGCTTCCGCTGGAAATATTCCGCACCTTCGGAATCAGGACCGAGCAACGCAATATTGGTATAGCCCAGTTGTTGAAAATATCGACACTGAAGATAGGTGTCCGAATGATAGGTATCGAGGTCGAGGCGTGCATCGCGGTAGCAATTGGACTCGAGTCCATGCACCGGGTTGGCCAACACCACGGGAAGCTCGCTCGCGCGGATAAAATCATGCAGGTCTGACGGACTCTGATCCTCACCAATCCATGGCAGTATCAGGGCACAGCAGTCTTGTTCCATAAATTCACGCGCCAGCGAGGCCGAATTAATATCAATCTGCGTGACCGTGCGAATGTTTAATTTAAGGTCCTGCTCTTCGGCAGAATGGTGCAGTTGATCAATCAAACTGGTTACGTAGTGCCCCCACTGCTTTAGCGGCAGCAGCACGCCGATCCGGTCGGTCGTGCGCAACACCTTGTCGGCCGAAACCTTTCGCTTCTTGAAATCGGTGGCCCGCTCGGTAACGAACGTTCCGCTGCCGCGTTTGAGCTCTACATAGCCCTGCTTAGCCAGTGTCTCGAAGGCGTGACGGACGGTGTGGTAGTTACAGCCATACTGCTCGCCAAGAGCCCGAACCCCCGGCAACCGTGTACCGGGTTCCAGCTCCCCGCTTCCAATCCTCTCCAGAATGTTGTCGCAGATTTCCTGATACTTGTGCGGTGTTGTGTCCAACTCTTTCATGCGCCCGGCCTCGTTTGCTGTTTAGTTTTCCCCGTCGGAACAAAACGGTTCTTATTAACAGTGATATAGTATCAAAAGTCACAAACGCCTGAAAGATATATAACATTAAAACTTATCCATACAAAAAATGCCCAAAACAGGAGACTAAACACAAATACTCAAAGAGCACCAAGGTCAGGACAACCATTTATTTTGAGAACTGCATGCCTTGAGCGAGTTTCGAGTGGGTGTTTATAAATTCACCCGCCGGTAAGGTGCCGAACATCAAGATACTAATCGAGTATCACTTCCTGCTCGTATTCCGGGACGGTACAGTTCCAGCCGGTCTTTTCGGTGAGGAAATCGCGGAAGGCGGAGGCGGCTGAATCTTCGCCATGGGTCACGAATACCTTGCGTGGAGGTGTCTTGAGCGACGAGATCCATTGATGCAATTCATTCTGGTCGGCGTGTGCCGAAAAACCGGAGATGCGTTCAACCCGCGCGTGTATCGGATATTCTTCGCCAAAGATACGAACGGTATCCGGTTTTTCCAGAATCCTGCGGCCCAAGGTTCCAAAAGCCTGATACCCCACAAAAAGGATCGTGCTGTCGGAACGGCCGAGGTTGTTTTTGAGGTGGTGCTTCACGCGCCCACCGGTGCACATACCGGAGCCGGCTATGATGATGGCCGTGCCTTTGATGTGGTTGATCGACTTGGACTGATCAACGCTTTGCGACATGGTCAATCCAGGGAAGTTACAAGGGCTGTCGCCCATGCGGACTTGCTCCATGGTCTCCTCGTCGTACAGTTCCGGGTGTTTTTTGAACACCTCGGTAATCTTGACCGCCATCGGGCTATCGACAAAAGCCAGCGTATGCGGAATACGATCGTCATTGAGCAGGTTGTTGAGGTGGTAGAGCAGTTCCTGTGTGCGCTCCAGCGCAAAACTGGGGATGACCAGATTACCGCCAGCCTTGTGCGTTTCGTTAATGATGCGTTCCAGCTCGCCGGGAACACTGGCCACTTCTCCGTGAACGCGATCGCCATAGGTTGATTCGATCAGCACATAATCCGCCTGCTCGAACTGGGCGGGGTCGCGCATGATGGGCAGCCCCCATCGTCCAACGTCGCCCGAAAACAAAACCGTCCGCGTTTCGCCGCCCTGCTCCACGGCCAACCGAATCATCGATGATCCAAAAACATGCCCTGCCTCGCGAAATTCCGCGGTGACCCCCTCGCCAATGGAAATCTTCGTGTTATACCTCACCTTGCTGAACAGGGTGCTGGTCTTTTCGGCATCTTCCCTGGTGTAGAGCGGTTCGTAAGGAAACGGGCTCTTTTTACCGGATCGTTCGTGCCGCATTTTCTTATGCTTGATGTCCTCTTCCTGAATATGCGCCGAATCGAGCATGATAATATTTGAAATTTCCGCCGTCGCCGCGGTGGCATAGATTTTGCCCTGAAAACCCTCACTCACCAGCTTGGGCAGTCGACCGCAGTGGTCAAGGTGAGCATGGGTCAGCAGCACAGCATCGATCGACGATGGAGGCACCGGGAAGTCCGCCCAGTTACGCGGTTTCAGATCGCGCTCCTGATAAAGCCCGCAATCCACCAGCAGGCGCACGCCATTGGTTTCGATAAAGTAGCAGGAGCCGGTAATATTTTTTGCCGCGCCGAAAAAATTGAGTTTAATTTCCATGGCCCACCCCGGTTTAGCCTAATCCAAATCATCCCGTTCCACCGCCTCGGTGCGGCACACAGACTGATAGTCATTATACGCCGCGACCAGCGGGTCGACAGCGAAATCGCCCGCTTTCAACCGGCGAATGTTTTTAAAAAGCGTATCGAGAAAACCATCCAGCAATCCCGGCTCATCCATCGGCAACAGGCTTTTCTTCAGCGTCCTGCCGACGTCCTTGAAATCGCGCTGATAAAACAGATAGCCCGCCTCGGTCCGGGCATTGGTATTTTCCGAATGGCTTTCCCCAAAGAAGTGTTGCTGTGCCGCCAGGGCATAGACCGGCAGCTGACAATCCAGATTGCGGCGGATATCATCCAAATAGTCATCGCGTTTGCTGCGTACTCGGCTCGATCCCTTATAATCCAGCACCCTCACTTTTTTAAGATCGCCCGATTCGACAAAAATCAGATCAACACGATCAATGATTCCGTGCGACCGAACGACATCGAGATCGACCGCGGTTGCGCCGCCAAACTTAAGTTCAAACAGCGCGGGAAAGCGGTTTTCGACCGCACAGGTTTCCACATCAAACCGAACAAAGTTCAACACCATTTCCATGATCTTCTGCCGTTCGGCCGCCCATACTCCGGGATGTCCAAGGCTTTCACGATCCATCCGCTGCTCGGCAACGTTCCGGGCAAATTCCATATATTCATTTTCAAACGCAGGAAGAAAAACGGCCAAAGGCAGAGCACCAACACCGTCCTCGGGCCGCAGCCGCCATCCCGCGGATGTTTGAACCGCCCAACGTCGGGGCGCGTCGATGCCTGCCTCGCCATTCGCAATGGCCGTATAGATCTCCTGTAAAATGGAATGGATCAATCCGCCTCGATCCATCGGGTCGGGGGTATCGTCGGCCATTCGCGGATCGCGCCATCCAAGGATGCATTCGAGCAGGAAGACATAGCGACCCTGCGCCAAAGTCTCCAGCGCCGTCGGACTCAGCTCTTCCTTGTGTTCATACCAATCCACAACCCTCTCTTTTAACGAGTCAATGTGCCCGCAATAGGCCGACGCCGTCCGCTCGTCGAACGGGGTTTCCAGAAAAGCACTCCGCTCCGCTTCGACCTTGAGCATTTCGACTACGTGCTCAACCGGAAGCAGGCCAGCGGCCTGCGGTACGTTCGCTGTATCGCAGGTGATTGTGTGTAAGGAAAGCAATCTTGGCCTGCCCCGGTGCACAGCCGCTTGCAATGCTTCATCCCTTGCACGGCACAGCGGCAATGGAATGATCGGGAGGAATGATTCGCCGGGCATGGGCATCCGATCTTCGGGATCGGTGCCCTGCTGCGCCATCCAATGGCTGGAAAAAACGCAATCCGTCCCAAGCTGTTCAATGCGCCATTCGTCGTAGGGGCTAAGCGTAATTTTATCGTGGGCGCACCATCCGACAAGATTCCAAAGTTTGCGGCAATATTCGCCTTCGCTCTTCTCGTTCCCCTCCTGATCGGATGATTGATAGGAAAGCACCAACTGCTCCCGCGCCATTCCAAGCGCCGTGAGAAACAGGACGGACTGCTGCTCGAACAGCACCTGCGCTTCAGGCAGGGCCATCTTGGGTAGATGCCGACCCTGTTCTTCCAGATGCTGACGGAGCCAAAAGCGCTCCTTATCGCTGAGCAACGCGTCCTGCTGCGGAACTCCGGGAAACTCGCCCTCGTTGAGGCCGGAAAAAAGAACCAGGTCAAAATCAAGCCCGACGGCATCGTGCGGATTCAAAATCCAAACCCCCTGCTCATGGCTGTCGCGCGGACGGATCGTCTCGTTCTCCAACAGCTCTTCAAGCAAATCGATCAACTCATGCAAGGGCAGCTTTTGCTCACCAAACCCTTCGAGCGCACGTTGAACAATCTTTAAGGATTCCGCGTTAAAGTGGTCTTCGGGCTCGATGATTTGTTCTTTTAGGATTTCGGCGGCCTTGTTACCGGAACAGTTATCCAATTCCTGGAAATGGCGGAGGGCCGGCAGGGATGCCTGGCCCACATTCAAGCGAGGCGGCAATTTTTGTTTCAGAATTTTTTCAATCGTTTCTTCGCGGTCTTTAAAATGAATAGCAGGATTACGGACCAGATCGATCAGCGTGTCCCGTTCCGGCCGGATCGGGAACGACAACCAGGCCAGAAACGCCTTTACACAAGGGGAAGAGAGCACCGGGCGACCGCGCCGGAAAAAATATGGAATTTGAAAGCGACTGAATACATGCGGGATAATGTCCTGCACAGCTCCAATACTGGGAACTACCAGCGCGATGCGATTGGCTGGAATATCCAAATACTGGAGGTTCCAGCAAATGCGGCGCGCTAAATCCTCAATCTCGCCATACGCACCGGCAGAGCGCGAAAAATTGATGCGGGAGGAATCGGACAGCTGAAGCAAGTCGGAACTGTCAACCGCCAGTGCATCGCCAAGGTCCTCTGCCCAAACCGCCCACGGTTGCGCCATAATTTCAGAACGGACCTGTTGCCCCAGCCGATCCGCCGCCTCTTCGGCGTGGGCCGGTGGAAGGGCGGATTCAACCCGCACCTCAAGCTTTTGATTCAACGCGAGAACACAGGATTCCTCGAAAGGGTTAAACCACCGCACCGATCGAAAAGAGATTTCTTCCGCATTGCGCAACAAGGGGGGCCAGTCATGCTTTCTGCGCTTGAGCAGTTTCAGGATGGCCAGGTTGACATCAAGTTGATCGACAAAGCCCTCTTGTTTGATCGTCGCGCGCCAGACGCTGTATAGAATGCCAAGTTGATAGAGCTTATGTTTGTGATGGTGGTCCAGCAGCCAATTTAGAATCGTATCGGATTCGACAGGCAATAAAGCCAGTTCTGCCAAAAGCTTTTCCAGCACATCTCCCAAGGCCGACAAGGAAAGTTCGCCTAATGGTCCGCCTTCCACAAAGTGGCCGTGTGCCACCTCGACCACTTGCCTTCGCTTCAGTAGCCCTTTCGCGCCTTTCAGCTGCCCTCCCTTGAGGCGGGCGTATGGAATGCAGAGCTTGCGCAACCGGGCAAACGTCAGGTGGGTCGATGCATCGACCCATCCATGCTCCAGCGCCTGCGTCTGCTGAAAGCGTCGCCGCGACAGTTCCGTCGGAAAGACGATCAACCTACGCTGGGCATTGGAAACCGACATTAGAGTTTTTCGATGAAGCGGGCGATGCGCACCATAGCCTCTTTGATATCATCGAGCGACGTGGCGTAGGAGCAGCGAATGAAGCCTTCGCCACATTTACCGAACGCGGTTCCCGGAACGCAGGCCACGTTTTGCTCGTCGAGCAATTTCAACGCAAACTCCTTTGCGGTCATGCCGAACTTGCTGATATCGGCAAAGGCATAGAATGCCCCCTCGGGACGGACGCAGGGGATGCCCATTTCCTCGAATGAAGAATGGATAAAGTTGCGGCGCGTCTTATATTCGGCCTTCATATGGGCAATATCGGTCTCCGCATTCTTCAGCGCCTCAATGGAGGCCTCCTGACTCAGGATGGGAGCGCAGAGCATAGTGTATTGATGAATCTTCATCATGGCTTCGGTCAGCTCAGGCGGGGCGCAGGTAAAGCCCATGCGCCACCCGGTCATGGCCCATGCCTTGGAAAAACCGTGCAGATAGATCGTACGTTCCTTCATGCCGGGAACGGAAATGATACTGAAGTGCTCGCGGTCGTAAGTCAGTTCGTCGTAGATCTCGTCGGTCAACACGATCAGATCGTGCTCGATGGCGAAAGCGGCGATGTCTTCCACATCCTCTTTCGACAAGGCGGCACCGGTCGGATTGTTGGGATAGTTGAGCAGCAACACCTTTGTTTTCGGGGTGGCATATTCCTCCAACTCGGCACGCGTGAGGCGAAAGCCGTTTTCCTTTTTGGTCTGGATGGCCACCGGGGTTCCATAGGCAAACTGGATAAGCGGATTATAGGACACGTAACTCGGTTCGTGATACAGCACCTCATCGCCCGGTTCGATCAGCGCACGAATGGCCAAATCAAGTCCTTCGCTAACCCCTACGGTGACGAGCACTTCGTCCTCGGGGTTGTAGGTGATGCCGGTCTTGTTTTCGACATATTGCGAGATGCCGCGGCGTAATGCCATCAGCCCCATATTGGAGGTATAACTGGTCATGCCTCGATCAAGCGCCAACGTGGCGGCCTCGCGGATATGCCAGGGTGTGACAAAGTCGGGCTCGCCGATCCCCAAACTGATTACGTCCTCCCGCGAGCTGACGATATCGAAGAAATCGCGGATGCCAGAGCGGGGTATGTCGCGGACGGTTTTTGCAATACGGCTATGGAGAGACTTTGAGTCGTTCATCATCCTCCCCCGTATGCATGACCACGCCGTTTCGTTTGTAGGTTTTCATCATGAAGTGCGTAGCCGTTGAGATGATTCCCGGCATGGTGGCCAGCTTTTCGCTCACGAAACCGGCCGCTTCATGCATGGTGCGGCCCTTAATGAAAAGAAGTAGATCGAAGGTGCCGGACATGAGATAGACCGACTCCACTTCGGGAAAGCGGCTGATGCGGTTGGCAATGCGGTCGAACCCGCCCTCACTTTCCGGCGTTACCTTGACCTCAATGACAGTGGTCACCAGCGAGGTATCCAGTTTTTCGTCATTCACCACAGCCTGGTAGGCGCGAATAACGCCTTCTTTTTCATATTCGGCGATCTGTTTTTTCACTTCGTCTACAGAGATCCCCAGCATCTTGGCCAGATTTTCCGGCGATTCGAGTGCATTCTGTTTAAGTAGATTCAGCAGTTCGTTCATGGCTTGCACCCCTTGGGTTGATTAAAGTTCCGGGAGTTTACCGTTTTGCAGTCTTTCGACCAAATCAAAAAAAACGCCCCGGGGTTCGGGGCGTTGGATTGCAGCGTTTGATTTCGATTAGAAATCGTAGGCAACATTCACGCCGAACCAGAGTTTATCCTCTGTTTCGTAGAGTGCGTTTGCCGCACTGCGGATGGAACCGCCTTCGAGCACGGTGTAGGTGGCATTCACCGATGCGGTCACGTTTTCCGCCACTTCATAGCTGGCCACGCCATAGAAGTTAAAATCGTTGAAGCCTGCGCCCTGGGTCGGTTCGGTTGCTGAAGTGAAATAGGCCGAGTTGTAGGTCGAGCTGCCCCAACCCGCAGAAGCACCGGCTTCCACCGAGAGGTAGTCGCTGACCTGATAAGGAGCAACGAGATCAAACAGGAGATAGATCCCTTCCGCTTCATCAATGTCGCCGAAGAAGGTTACGGACGGAATGACGTAGTCCTTCCAGCTCAGGATCGTTGCGGAAGCAAAAAGTTCGGTAGTGGAAAGAGCCCCTTTGCCCCCCGTACCGTTTGCCGGGAAGTTGTAGTTGATTACACCCACATCAAAAGCCATCTCGTTGATATCGATCGGCAATGTATAGGCCAGCGACAAATCGATTTCTGAAAAATCACCATGAGAACCAATATAGTTATCCACTAGATCATAGTTACCCCAAACATTGAAGCTCAGGTTATCCTTAGCCAAGGTGATCTGCGGCTGAACAACAAAGTCGTTGTTTAGAACCTGTCCGCGCCAAACATATGCAGTCAACAGCGCCGTTTCGGCAGTCACCTCAACAGCTCCCGCATCCGACTGGCCCTGATCCACCATCACCACGTCATTCTGGCCAATTGCAACACCGGCAATCATCACGGCCATCAAACCAATAGACTTTGTTTTTTTCATCCGAAGCATTCCTCTCTGTTATCCGCTCCCTAATACAAAATGCCGCGCCACCGCGACTCACCATTAAAATTGTTCGGTAAACATTGCACTTGGCCTAAAGGGTTGCAACCCATTTTTCCGCCAATATTATCGGCTTAGAGTCTCTACGGAATATGCATTCACCCGGTCAGTGTTTCCATAATCGGGCCATTCATTTTACGCAGAAATAACTTTTCAAGCCTGCAATATATCCCTATATCGGCGACCTTGAAAATCAGCAATACAGAGTGGAGCGCTGAACACTCGGCGCATACGTAAACTAGCCGAAGAAGCCGTCCGAGCCAATGCCATCACCGCCAAAGACCGGCGCAGCATCATGGATGCCTTCCAAAACGGAGTGCGCGGCTACACCTATTTCGAACGCTAGCGGGGTTTGACGTTTCGACCCTAACACGCTACTTTCTGCGCACAAAACCCCTTAAAAGTGATCAGCTTTATACGAGATGACTATGAAATTTGATACCGCAGCCATACACATCGGGCAGGAACCGGACCAGGAAACCGGAGCCGTGATTCCACCGGTCTACATGACCTCCACCTTTGCCCAGCTCGAACCCGGTGAAACCCGCGGCTACGATTATACCCGCTCCGGCAACCCGGCCTTCGACCGACTCGGCGCAACACTCGCCCAGCTGGAGCAGGCCAAGTATGCCACGGTATTTGGCAGCGGCATGGCCGCCGTCACCGCCGTCATCTCCACCCTTTCCTCGGGCGACCACGTTGTGGCGGAAGAAAACATCTACGGCTGCACCTATCGCATCTACGACCAGGTTTTTAAAAAATTCGGCATTACCATCAGCTATGTCGACCTCAGCGATCCAATCAACTATGCCGAGATAAAAAGGCAGAAACCCGCGCTCGTGTGGATCGAGTCGCCCACCAACCCGCTGCTGAAAATCATCGACATTGAAGCCGTTGCCAAAGCCTGCCACACGGCGGGAACCGAGCTACTGGTCGACAACACCTTTGCCTCTCCCTATTTCCAGAATCCGCTGATCCTCGGTGCCGATATCAGCCTTTCGAGCACCACTAAATACATCAACGGGCATTCCGACTGTCTCGGCGGCGTGGTCTGCACCAATTCCGAAGACTGGAACGAAAAGATGATCTTCGCCCAGAAGGCGGTCGGCCTCAACCCTTCGCCGTTCGACTGCTGGCTGATCTCGCGAGGAGTGAAAACCCTCGGCGTGCGTATGGAAAAACATTTTTCGAATGCACTGAAGGTTTCAGAATTCCTCGAAGAGCTCGATTGCACCGAAACCGTACGCTATCCCTTCCTCCCCTCGCACCCACAACATGCACTGGCAAAAAAGCAGATGCGCGGCGGAAGCGGAATTGTAACGGCCCTCTTTAACCTGCCGATCGAGCAGGTGGTCAAACTGATCTCAAACCTCAAACTATTCTCGCTGGCGGAAAGCCTCGGCGGAATCGAATCGCTTATCTGCCACCCGGCATCGATGACGCATGCCTCCATCCCGAAAGCCGAACGCCTGGCGGTCGGCATCACCGATGGCCTCGCTCGCTTTTCTGTCGGTATTGAAGATGCGGATGATTTGATTGAGGACATCCAAACTTCACTGAAAAATTTATAATCCCATGCCGCAAGAAACCCTACGTCAACATCCGCTCTGCCGACCCGAGGACCTGGGAAAACCGATCCCGCCGACGAAGCACGCCATTTCCATGTGCCTGCCGCGCTGGAAGGATGTCATCGGCTACGAGGAAAGGGATCCGGCAACCATGGCACAGCTACAGCTCGGCTATCCCCGCTTTCTCTATCATCCGCGGGTGGAACAGGCGTTCGCGCACTTCCGCTCAGCAGACGATGACCAGGTTCAACTCTACTCCACCCGCGCTGCCGCCGAACGCTGCCAAGCCTACCTCAAAGGAAAAAGCCCGGATGCACTTGTCGAGTTGCGTACCCTTGAAAACGGCCCGGCAACCTTAATCAGCTATCCGGAAACCTGCCTCGACGATGCCAAAGATTATTGGCAGCATGCCGGTGAAGGAATTTCTTCCCGCTGTGCAGAACAGTTGCTCAACCATGCCCCCAGACCCAATGCAGCAGATGCGGAACGGCAGATCATAGAACGACTGGTGGAATTTACCGGCGCACCGGCCGAAAATATCTATCTCTTTCCTTCGGGAATGGCAGCCATCTTTGCCGCCTTCCTTGCCGTTCAGAAAATCAACACGAACCGTCCCTCGGTCCAGTTTGCGTTTCCCTATGGCGACAGCCTTAAATTGCAAGAGAAACTGGGCAGCCAGAAGCCCCTGTTTTATCCCCGTGGAGATACCGTTGATTTCAAAGCATTGGAAAGTGCGCTTGCGTCCACCCCGATCAACGGGCTCTTTTGCGAGTTTCCGACCAATCCGCTGCTCACCTGCGTGGATCTACCAAAGCTCCGTAAGCTGGCGGATACCCACGGGTTCCCGATCATTCTCGATGAAACCCTCGGGGCCTGCATTAACCAAAACACACTGCCCTTTTCCGATGTGTCCGCCATCAGCCTTACCAAATTCTTCTCCGGCACCAGCGATGTGATGGGTGGCGCATTAATCATCAATCCGAATGCCCCCTTTGCGGAGCAGCTCACAGAACAACTGGAAGCCCTGCATGAATCCGAAGCCTTCCATCCCGCAGATATCATCCAGTTGGCCATCGACTCCGAAGGGTGCCGGGAGCGGGTTGAACAGATTAATCAAACGGCACTCACGATTTGCGAATTCCTCAACCAGCATCCAGACGTGGAGCACGTATATTACCCCGCATTCACGAACAAGGCCGTGTACGACCAAATGAAACGCGCCACCGGCGGCTACGGCGGCCTATTTTCCTTTGTACTGAAAAATGCGGCGGACTGCACCGAAGCCTTCTACGATGCCCTGGAAATCACCAAGGGACCCAATCTAGGAAGCAGTTTCAGCCTCTGCAGCCCCTTCGTCCTGCTCGCCCACTACGACGAGCTGGATTGGGCAGAATCGGCAGGGGCATCTCGCTATCTGATCCGCATTTCCGTGGGTCTCGAGCCGGCGGAGGAGCTGATTGCC
>CAZWZW010000017.1:0-8446 GCA_964639125.1 uncultured Verrucomicrobiota bacterium | reverse complement strand
GCCGTCAGAGCACCTTCGGCAATCTCTTTAAGTACGATATCATGCTTATCCTGATCGGGCCGATCGGGCTTGACCATCGGACGCGCACCAGCATTCAGCTGGCGGGTACGCAGGGAAATCAGGTTCACCAACACGGGGGTGCTGGTAATTTTCTCTTCCGCTCTACTCAGGTAGTCCATATTCATAAATTTGCTCCGCGCAAGTGCCTTGCCTTATTCAGATTGTAGATTCTTAATGATTGTAAAAAAATCGGCGCGCAGTATAGCACTGAACCCCTCAGCGTCAAACGCCATTTAACACAAAATCCATCCCCGCAAGGGATGGATTTCCGCCCCACGAAGGAGCGGATTATAGTCTGAATGGATGAAGCGGGAAAATCCCGATCACCCATCCATCCTATGGAGGAGACTACATCATGCCGCCCATACCGCCCATGCCGCCGCCCATATCGGGCATAGCCGGAGCTTCTTTTTCCGGGAGGTCGGAAACCATGCATTCCGTGGTGAGCAACAGGCCGGAGATGGAAGCCGCGTTCTGCAGAGCGGAACGGGTTACCTTCGCCGGATCAATGATACCCGCGGCAATCATGTCGACATATTCACCGGTCGCGACATTGTAACCATAGGTCTGCTTACCCTTCTTCACTTCCTGCACCACAATCGCGCCTTCTTCCGCAGCATTGGCAACGAGCTGACGAAGCGGAGCTTCAATCGCCTTGCGGACAATGTTCACGCCAATGGCTTCGTCGCCTTCTGCTTCAACCTTATCGAGGGCTTTCTGAACGCGGAGGAGCGCAACGCCACCCCCCGGAACAATACCTTCTTCAACCGCAGCGCGGGTAGCGTGCAGCGCATCTTCCACGCGAGCTTTCTTTTCTTTCATTTCTGCTTCGGTGGCTGCGCCCACGTTGATTACGGCAACACCGCCTGCGAGCTTCGCGAGACGCTCCTGAAGTTTTTCGCGGTCGTAGTCGGAGGTGGTTTCCTCGATCTGACGACGGATCTGATCGATACGAGCCTTGATGGCCGTAACCTTGCCGGCACCTTCGACGATGGTTGTTTCATCTTTGCCAACGGTGATGCGCTTGGTGGTTCCGAGGTCATCGAGCGTAACGCTTTCGAGCTTGATGCCGAGGTCTTCAGTAATGAACTTGCCGCCCGTCAGAACCGCAAGATCTTCCATGATGGCCTTGCGACGATCACCAAATCCAGGAGCCTTGACGGCACAAACGTTCAACGTACCACGCAGCTTGTTCACCACCAGGGTCGCCAGCGCTTCGCCTTCGATATCTTCCGCGATAATCATGAACGGCTTGCTGGTTTTGGCCACATTCTGCAACAGCGGAAGCATATCCTGCAAGTTGGAGATCTTCTTTTCGAAGAGCAGGATGTATGGGTCTTCCATGATTGTTTCCATGGTGTTGGCGTCGGTCACGAAGTAGGGTGAAAGATAACCTTTGTCGAACTGCATCCCTTCAACCACATCCAGCGAGGTTTCGATGGATTTGGCTTCTTCAACGGTAATGGTTCCGTCTTTGCCCACTTTTTCCATCGCTTCGGCAATGATGTTGCCGATCGTTTCGTCGCCGTTGGCGGAGATCGTACCGACCTGGGCGATTTCTTCAGCGGATTTAACCTTCTTGCTGAGCTTTGCGAGCTGGGCAATCATAGCTTCAACCGCTTTATCGATGCCGCGCTTCAGGCTCATCGGGTTGGCACCCGCCGTTACGTTCTTCAGACCTTCACGATAAATCGCCTCAGCCAGAACGGTCGCGGTGGTGGTGCCGTCACCGGCAATGTCGGAGGTCTTGGAAGCCACTTCCTTCACCATCTGTGCGCCCATGTTTTCAAACGCGTCTTCGAGTTCGATCTCCTTTGCAACTGATACGCCATCCTTGGTGACCGTCGGGGAGCCGAATTTCTTATCGAGGATTACGTTGCGACCCTTCGGGCCGAGGGTAACCTTTACCGCGTTGCTCAGTTTTTCAACACCGCGCAGCATTGCGTCGCGGGCTTCTACATCAAAAATAATCTGTTTAGCCATAATTTTTCTCCGAAAAAGGGTTAATGGTTATTGGTTATCAGGATAATCTGCCTTACCAGCACCGGCCACCAACCCATGGTTTTTACTAATAACTATTAACTGTTAACCGATAACTGCGAGGATGTCATCTTCGCGCATAATCTGATATTCTTTGCCGTCAACCTTAACTTCGGTTCCGCCATACTTCGGCATCAACACGATATCGCCCTTCTTGACGTTGAACGGAACTTTCTTGCCGTGTTCGTCGATCTTACCGGTGCCGACGGCAATCACTTTGCCTTCCTGCGGCTTTTCCTGAGCAGAGTCCGGAATAATAATTCCACCCTTTGCCATTTCTTCAGCCTTTACCGGCTCAACCAGCACGCGTTCTCCCAATGGTTTAATCTTCATGGATCCTTTTCTCCCTTGTTGGTTTTCAATCTTCGACAGGCTCCCCTGCCACTCTTCATCTTTAAATCTATTCAACGCAAAGACACGAAGGTCACCGAGACTCGCAAAGCAACCTTGCGAACTTAGCGCTCTTTGCGCCTTTGCGTTTAGGTTCTCTACTTATCCTTCTCGTCGTCATCCATCATTTCGAAGTCGGCTTCTTCAACATCGGAAGCCGGCTTTTCACCGCCCCCAGCTGAAGCACCCGCATCCGCGCCCGGCGCACCGTCGGCGCCCTGCGCCTGGGAATACATCTCCGTCGCAGCGGCCTGCATCTTTTCATTCAGCGTGTCGAGGGCGGTTTTCATGGTTTCGTAGTCTTCGGCTTCGAGGGCTTTCTTGACCGGTTCGATGGCGGCTTCAACTTCAGCCTTCTGCTCGTCCGAAATCTTGTCGCCGTTTTCCTTAATGAATTTTTCCGTCTGGAACACGGTGGAGTCTGCCTGATTTTTCAGATCGACCTTTTCGCGAAGTTTTTCGTCCTCGGCAGCGTGTGCTTCGGCATCCTTCACCATCTGATCAATTTCAGCATCGGACAGACCGCTGGAATCCGTGATGGTAATGTGCTGTGATTTTCCAGTTCCGAGATCCTTTGCGCTAACCTTCACAATGCCGTTGGCATCAATATCGAAGGTCACTTCAATCTGCGGCGTACCGCGCGGTGCCGGCGGAATACCATCCAGGTTGAAGCGGTCAAGCGTTTTGTTGGCATTGGCCATCTTACGTTCCCCCTGCAGCACGTGAATTTCCACGGCCGGCTGGTTGTCGGCAGCCGTAGAGAAAATTTCGTTCTTCTTCGCCGGAATCGTGGTGTTGCGTTCGATGAGCGGAGTAAACACGCCACCCATGGTTTCAATACCCAGCGTCAGCGGAGTCACATCAAGAAGAAGCACGTCCTTCACTTCGCCCTTCAGAACACCGCCCTGAATCGAAGCGCCAATGGAAACCACCTCGTCCGGATTCACCCCCTTATGCGGATCCTGCCCAAAGATTTCCTTCACGGAATCCTGTACTTTCGGCGTACGGGTGGACCCCCCAACGAGAATCACTTCGTTCACTTCAGACGCACTCAGGCCGGAATCGCTCAGGCAGGTACGCACCGGAGCAATCGCCTTGGTGATCAGATCGTCGCAAAGTTCTTCAAGCTTGGCGCGCGTCAAAGTCACGTTCAAATGCTTCGGCCCGGAAGCATCGGCCGTGATGAACGGCAGGTTGATCTCGGTCGACTGCGAGCTCGACAGCTCACACTTTGCTTTTTCACCGGCTTCCTTCAAGCGCTGCAACACCATTGGATCAGCGGAAAGGTCAATGCCCTGCTCCGCTTTAAAGCTACTCACCAGCCAGTCGATGATCTTCTGGTCAAAGTCGTCACCACCAAGGTGGCCGTCACCGCTGGTTGCGGTTACTTCAAAAACGCCATCCCCGATATCGAGGATCGACACATCGAACGTGCCGCCACCCAAGTCGTAGATCGCAATCTTTTCTTCCGACTTCTTGTCGAGGCCATACGCCAGCGATGCCGCGGTCGGCTCGTTGATGATACGCAAAACTTCAAGACCGGCAATTTTACCTGCATCCTTGGTAGCCTGGCGTTGACTGTCGTTAAAATACGCAGGAACCGTCACCACGGCCTGGGAAACCGTTTCGCCCAGATACGCTTCCGCATCCGCCTTCATCTTCTGCAGAATCATGGCCGAGATTTCCGGCGGCGAATAAACCTTATCATCAATCTTAACGTGAGCATCGCCATTCTTCGCCTTTACAACTTCGTAAGGAACCAGATCGGTTTCATGTGCAACCTCGTCAAACTTGCGTCCCATGAAACGTTTGATCGAAAAGATCGTGTGCTGCGGATTCGTTACCGCCTGGCGCTTGGCTGCGGTTCCAACCAGGCGCTCGCCCGTCTTCGTGAATGCCACGATCGACGGCGTGGTGCGCCCACCTTCCGCGTTCGGGATTACAGTCGGCTCGCCACCTTCCATCACGGCCATGCACGAGTTGGTGGTACCCAAATCGATACCCAATACTTTAGATCCTGCTGTACTCATAATTTGTCTCCTAGTAATTAAATTGGTGTCATTCGCGACAACCGCCCCTTAAGCACCAGGTGTGCCAGCGGATGTAATACGTAATGCGTAATGCGTAAGCCTCTGTAATATTACAACTTAACACTCTAAACTTATAACCTAACACTTCCCGCCCACTTGGGCGGAGTGCGCCACATGACCCACTTATGACCCACCCCATGTCACACCTGCGCCATCGTGTCACACTACATTGCATAACTTGCATTAGATTAATATTCATGCTACCCAATATCTTAATTTCAAGGAATCACAGCCTATATGCAGATGTCTTTATCCATACTTGATTTATCAGAAGCCGTTGAAGGAATGGCTATTGGAAGCGAGGAGGAGCGTGGTGCGATCTTTACCCGCCGAGAGGTCGTGGACTTCATGCTGGACTTGGCGGGCTACACGGCAGACCAACCTCTCCATGAATTCCGCGTGCTGGAACCCTCTTTTGGTGGCGGTGACTTTTTAATCCCCATCGTTGAGCGCCTGCTTTCAAGTTATTACGGAATGAACCACCTAGATGATCTAGCTCCAGCCATCAGGGCCGTCGAGATTCATCGGGACAGCGCAATTGAAATACGAACCAAATTGGCGCTGTTGCTGGCGAAGCATGGCCTTTCCCAAACGGACACAATCGCCATTCTAGATTCATGGATTATCGAGGGGGACTTTTTATTAACCGACCTCGGTGGAAGCTTTACCCACGCGATCGGCAACCCCCCTTATGTGCGGCAGGAGGCCATCCCCGACGCACTGTTGGCGGAATACCGCTCCCTCTATTCCACAATCTACGACCGTGCCGACCTGTATGTACCTTTCATTGAAAAGTGTCTTTGCCATCTTTCGGAAAATGGAACGCTGGCGTTCATTTGCGCGGATCGATGGATGAAGAACAAATATGGTGGCCCCTTGCGGAAAATGGTTTCGGAAAAATTCCACCTCGCGTGCTATGTAGACATGGTAGATACACCTGCATTCCACTCGGAAGTCAGCGCATATCCAGCCATCACCTTGATTAAGCGGGAGAAACCGGGTATTACCCGGATTGCCTGCCAGCCAAAAATCGAAAAGGCGTCTCTGGCGGAATTAGCGGAACATCTCAGAGAAGGCAAGGAAGCCAACCATATCTTCGAAATAGAAAACGTTGCCCGGCACAATGAGCCATGGATTCTGAAATCGTTCCCCCAGCTCGCGGTTATCCGCAAGCTGGAAGCCAACTTCTCCACTATCGAAGAAGCCGGATGCAAAGTGGGCATTGGTGTGGCGACGGGTGCCGACAAAGTCTACATAGGAGACTTTCATTCCATGGAGGTCGAACCCGACCGAAAACTACCGCTGATTAAAACAGCAGATATCAAAACAGGAAAAATCGATTGGCTTGGGCATGGGGTGCTCAATCCATTCAAAGAGGATGGATCGCTGGTCAATCTAACTAACTATCCACTACTTTCAGCCTATCTCGAAAAAAATGTGGATGCAATCAAGCAGCGTAACTGCGCCCAACGCAATCCGAATAATTGGTACCGCACCATCGACCGCATCACCCCAAGTCTCATCAACAAGCCCAAACTGTTAATTCCTGACATCAAAGGCGACGCCCATATTGTGCTTGATGAAGGCAACTACTATCCACACCACAACCTCTACTATATTACCTCCGATGACTGGAATATCAGGGCGTTGCAGAAAGTGCTCGAATCGGGAATTGCCCGGCTTTTCGTATCGCTCTATTCAACCCAGATGAGGGGAGGTTTCATGCGATTCCAAGCCCAGTACATCCGACGCATTCGGCTTCCTAAATGGAGCGACGTCCCTGAACACATAAAAACTATCCTCGCAGAAGAATCCAACCAAGACATCTGTAACGAGGTGATTTTCGATCTCTACCGATTAAACTCCAGAGAGCGCGAAGCCATCTTAACCCAACCCTGAAGGTTTTACTCATGAGCATCAACCTCGCCGACTATGACACGCTTGCAAAAAAAGCCATCCGCTCTTTTTGGAAAACGAGAACCCAGGCAAAGAAAACACAAAAAGCTTCGGGAAAGTTGGATCAAGGAGAACGTGCCAGCGTAACTTCCGGCAAGAATCTGGACGGATTTCTGCATCTAATCAAAGCCGTTGTAAAAGCGAATGGCTTGAGAAATGCGGACATCCATTTGAAACGTCGCACCTTAACGCTACCTGGCTATTTCCGCCCCACGAAACTCTGGGACATGCTTATCCTGAACCAAGGACGCTTGGTTGCAGTTATTGAACTCAAGAGCCATGTCGGCCCTTCATTTGGAAACAATTGCAACAACAGGGCAGAAGAAGCAATAGGCAGTGGTCACGACCTCTGGACAGCCTACCGAGAGGGTGCTTTCGGGAAGCAACCTAAACCATTCCTTGGATGGCTAATGCTTGTCGAGGACTGTGACAAGTCACGTAGCCCAGTGAACAGTCAAGAGCCCCACTTTACCGTATTTCCAGAATTCAAAACTGCATCCTATGCAGAACGCTATGATCTACTGTGCCAGAAACTCGTTCAAGAAAACCTTTACACGGCCGCCACAACCATCCTTTCGCCACGTAACGCAAAAAACACCGGTGCGTACAGTGAGCTATCCGAACTGACAGGACTAAAGAACTTCCTCATCACGCTTGCCGGACACATTTCAGCGGAAGCCGCAAGATGATCAAAGGAATTGAAAAACTACTTGGCGCCGGCATAAAGCCAGGAAAATCGTTTGCGATGAAGGCGGTAGGAGAGGTGATTGAAAATGTTGTATCTGGCGGCGACCTTGGGATGGATATCAGTAAGGCGGTTTTGTCGAAACTGATTGATGGTGATTCACCTGAGGCCGTGGCGGCGGGGATCAGGGATCTTTCGGACGAGGATTATAACAAACTGGCAGACCTGCTGGTGGATGTTTTGACGCTGGCGGAAGTTGCGGCGCAGGCGCGGATGGACGGGGAGATCGACGCGGAAGAAACCGAAGCGGTTTTTGATTCCATCGACGAACTGCGACAGGAAGCCGAGGCGGTGCTGACGCCGTTTTGATGTAACCACAGAAGACGCAAAAGACACAGATACCTATTTTGAGTCCTTTTGTGCCCTTTGTGATGAATATTTATTCGCGGTTAAACCATCTCGCTAACGGCGCTCATGACTTCGCAGAGATCGTTGTGGATGACGAGGTGGGCTTTGCGATCCAAGTCCGTTGGATCGTGGTTGATGATAATCAGCCTGGAATCCAATGGACGGTAGTCCGGAAGACTGGCGGCGGGATAAACCGTTAAAGACGAACCAAGCACCAGCACTAGGTCGGCAAGGCTCATGGCGTGAACCGATGCGGTCCAGTCAACCTCCGGCAACATTTCACCAAAGAAGGTGATATCGGGTTTAAAGACTCCGCCACACACGCAGTGCGGGATATCGCCTTTTTCGATGATCGGGAAAAGCTGCTCCGTCTCCACCCGTGCTCCGCACGACAGGCAAGTGCTGTGGACGTGGCTGCCATGCACGGTGTAAACGGGGGACGAGCCTGCGTGTAGTTGGGCGGGGCAGGATTAAATTGATCGCGCCAAGGGTGACCATGGTACGGCAGATTGAATGTGCCCTGGTTAAAATACCATCCACTATTGAAATAGTCCTCGGTACCGGTACCGAATAGAGCGGGCGACAGACTTCCATCAATATAGATTCGCTCGTCCCCTTCCAGATAATCCATCCCTAAATAGCCATAGGAGCCGGTGCCAATCATGTAGAGTGAAAGGCCGACCAAATGGCCGCGGCCCTGCACATCGACGCAGATATAGTCGGAGCCCGGTGCATCGGGAAATGTCTCTTTACGGTATTGCGTGCAGAAATAGCCCGTACTCGCCTTTGCGTAGATATTCGAGGTCACCTGAATCTC
>CAZWZW010000016.1:0-30481 GCA_964639125.1 uncultured Verrucomicrobiota bacterium | reverse complement strand
AAAACAAGGAGGGATTCATGGCCCCGTCTTTCCTTTGAAAATCAGATGCGCTCAGGCGTTTCGATACCCAGAAGCTCCAGACCTTTTCTTAAGGTGGAAGCAGTTGCGCGGCACAAACGTATTCGACTCTCCCGCACCCCTTCATCAGCCTTCAGGAATGGCACGTTCTGGTAGAAGCTGCTGTAGATCTGAGCAAGGTCGTAAAGGTAGTCGGCCAGAATATTGGGTCGGTAGTTTTCTGCTGCTCCGCGAACGGCTGCCGGGAACCTGGAAATTTTCATCGCAATGCGCCGTTCCAGATCGTGTTCAATATTTATTGAACACCCGGAGAGTTCGCTCGTGGGATACTGTGCGTGAAACTTGTCGTAGACGGATGAGATTCGGGCATAGGCATACTGGAGGTATGGCGCCGAATTGCCTTCCATATTCAGAGCCTTTTCCCAGGTAAAAGTCACAAGACTTTGTGGGTTTTGGCTCAGGTCTGTGTATTTTATTGCGCCAATTCCAATGGCCCGAGCCAGTTCACTTTGCTGATCTTCCGGCATGTTTGGACTGCTGGATTTTACCATTTCCAGTGCACGCGATTCGGCTTCATCAAGAAGTGCGGCAAGTTTGATTACATTCCCCTCACGGGTCGAGAAAGTTGCTTCCGGCAGGCGCATCAATCCAAACCACACGTGAACCAGGTTGACATTCATGCCCAGTTTCTCGGCAATGGTGAAAAACTGCTTAAAGTGGAGCTGTTGCCGTTCGTCGGTTACATAAATAATACGTTCGGGTGAAAACTCTTTCATGCGCGACTCGACGGTCGCAAGGTCGGTCGTGGCGTAGTTATACCCTCCATCGCTCTTTCGAACGATGCAGACCGGCATTCCGTCGTCTTCCAAATCAACAATCAGGGCTCCGTCGCTCTCTGTGGCAAGGCTCCTTGCTTCGAGTTGTTGTATGATTTTAGGAAGGCTGTCGTTGTAGAAACTTTCACCTCGATACAGGTCAAACTTTACATCAAGTCGATCGTAGATGGTATTGAACTCCTCGATCGACAGTTCAATAAACTGTTTCCAAAGTGCCAGATTTTTCGGATCGCCCTGCTGTAGCTTAACCAGTTCTTTTTTTGCCTCTTCCCGCCATGCCTCGTCTTCCTTCGATTTGTTGTAGCTCGCAACATAGATGCGTTCCAGCTCTTCAACCGGAGCCTGCTTAAGAGCGTCTTCGTTTAAGAATTCGCGATACCCAACCATCATCAGGCCAAATTGAGTTCCCCAGTCGCCAAGGTGGTTATCGGCAATCACATTGTAGCCCAGAAAGCGATAGATACGGTCGATTGAGTTTCCAATAACCGTTGAGCGGATGTGGCCGATATGCATGGGCTTGGCAACATTGGGGCTGGAATAGTCGATGATAACGGACTTCCCCTGCCCCACTTGTTCGGCTCCCAGATGGGGATCATTTTCAAGCGCCTCTATATATTTCGCTAATGCGCTGTTCGTGAGAAAAAAGTTAATAAAGCCCGGCCCGGCGATCTCAATCTTTTCGACAAAATCCGGAAGTTCAGCGGTATCCACAAACTCCTGCGCAATTTGTCGGGGTGCCTTTTTCAAGGTTCGGGCAAGCTCCATGGCGGCATTGCATTGGTAGTCGCCAAATTTTTCGTTATTGGTCGGAGCAACCCCCAGATGGACCGCAGTATCATCGAGCCCAAAGATTGACGTCATCGTCTCCGTCGTCCATGTAGACAGACGCTCTTCAAAAGTAGCAAATTCGCGCATGATTATTATCTCCGTAAAAGGGGCGAAGACTATTTGCATGCCCCGAAAAAATCAATCCCCGATTTCCAAGGTATGGAAAACGGGGATCAAGCTTGTTTTGATTGGGGAACGATTCAGCTATTCATCCGCAGAGTGCTCCTCGACCACAACAGGAGCGCCTTTGAAAAGGAGCTTTTCCTTATTGGCCCGCACCGTGACAACCGAGTTGTTCTCGATCTCGTTTCGCAGAATGGCTTCTGCCAGCGGATCTTCAAGGTAGCGTTCGACTGTGCGTCGCAGTTGCCGCGCGCCATAAGCCTTGTCATATCCCTTTTCCAGAAGGAAGTTGCGAGCGGGTTTAGTGATCTTTAGCTCGATATTCCGTCCGAGTGTGCGGTTCTGAATATTTGCCAGCTCCAGATTAATGATGGTTTCAAGGTCTTTCCGGTTGAGCTCGCGGAAAACAATCATGTCGTCGAGGCGGTTCAGCAGTTCGGGCTTGAATGTTTTTTTTGCGATTGCCGTCATCATTTCCTTGAGCTTCTTATAGTCCACTTCTTCACTGGAAGGTGCAAACCCGAGCGATCCGGCCTTGCTGACTTCGTGGGCCCCGAGGTTGGATGTCATGATGACCACCGTATTGCGGAAGTCAACACTGCGCCCGAGGCTGTCCGTCAAACGGCCTTCTTCCAGAATCTGGAGCAGCATATGCATTACATCCGGATGGGCCTTCTCGACCTCGTCGAACAGCACAACCGAGTAGGGCCGACGGCGTACGCGTTCGGTCAACTGTCCCCCCTCTTCGTGGCCGACATACCCCGGAGGTGAACCAACGAGACGCGATGCATTGAATTTTTCCATGTATTCCGACATATCGATCTGAATCAGCGATTCGGGATCGTCGAACATAAATTCAGCCAGTGTTTTGGCCAGCAGGGTTTTCCCGACTCCGGTCGGGCCGAGGAAAATAAACGAACCAATCGGGCGCTTGGGATCTTTTAGATCTGCTCGGGAGCGGCGCAATGCGCGAGCAATGGCGCTGACCGGCTCTTGTTGTCCCACAACTTGCTCACCCACGACTTCTTCAATGCGCAACAGGCGTTCCATTTCCTTTTCACCCATTTTCATCAACGGAATTCCTGTCCACTTCGAGACGACAACCATGATGTCTTCATCCGTTACAATCGATCGGTTTTCATCCCGCTGCTTACGCCATTCTTCGAGCATCTGTTCAAGCTTTTCCTTGGTTTGGCGTTCCTGGTCGCGGTAATTGGCGGCATCCTCGAACTTTTGTTCGTGGATCGCGTTATTCTTTTGTTTTTCAAAAGTATGAATATCTTCTTCGAGTTGCTTGAGTTCCGGCGGACGGCTCATACTTCCAATGCGTGCGCGGGCTCCTGCTTCATCGATCAAGTCGATGGCTTTATCGGGCAGAAACCGATCGGGAAGGTATCGGGAGGAATATTCAACCGCAGCTTTGAGCGCGTCGTCGGTAAATTGTGCATGGTGGTGCTCTTCATACTTCGTCCGCAACCCGCGCATAATTTCCACAGCATCTTCGACCGATGGTTCATTGACGGTTACCATTTGGAAACGGCGTTCGAGTGCCGCATCCTTTTCGATATACTTGCGGTATTCCTTAAGCGTAGTTGCGCCAATGCACTGCAGTTCTCCGCGGGACAATGCGGGCTTGATGATATTGGCCGCATCCATGGTTCCTTCGGCCGAACCGGCGCCAACAATCGTGTGCAATTCGTCGAGGAAGAGAATAATATTCCGTTCCTTTCGAATTTCGTCCATGACGGCCTTGATACGTTCCTCGAACTGACCGCGATATTTCGTGCCCGCGACCATCAGCGCGAGATCAAGCGTGATAATTTTTTTATCTATCAGCAGATCGGGCACATGGCCATCGGTCACAGCTTGAGCCAGACCTTCAGCAATGGCGGTTTTTCCGACCCCTGCCTCACCCAGCAGTACCGGATTGTTTTTTGTGCGACGACATAAAATCTGCACGACACGTTCGATTTCATCTTTTCGGCCAATAACGGGATCCAGTCCTCCGTCTTTGGCCAGTTTGGTGAGATCGCGACCAAAGGTATTGAGTGCGGGCGTCTTGGTTTTTCCCTTACCGCGTTGTTGCTGCGCGCCCCCCAACGGTGGTGCTTCGAGTTCCTCTTCATCCGCGAACTCTTCCTCTGCAGAGGGATCATAGTCCGGGTCGAGGGTTTTCATGATCTCATAGCGGGTTTCGTCGAGATCAACGCCAAGGTTTTCCAGAACACGGGCCGCAATACCTTCGCCTTCGCGAAGCAAACCCAATAAAATATGTTCGGTGCCGACATAACTATGCCCCAGTCCGCGGGCTTCACTTGCAGAAAGGGCCAGCACCTTCTTCGCACGCGGGGTGAAGGGAATATTACCGATGGTCTTTGTTTCCGGCCCCGTTCCGACCGCCTTTTCAACTTCCATCCGAACACTTGCCAAGTCGATACCCAGGGCCTGAAGGACATTCACCGCAACCCCGTGTCCGAGTGCGATCAAACCTAACAGAATGTGCTCGGTCCCTACATATCCATGATTGAAGCGATCTGCTTCTTTTCGTGCCAACTGCAGGACCTGCTGGGCCCGTGGTGTAAAATTGTCCATATATCCACCTTCTTAGTCTAAATCTTCGTCTTCCGTAGCATTTTCCATGAAACCGCGCAACATCTCGGCTCGCACAATATCCCGCTCATTCGGTTCCAGATCACAATTTTCCTGTTTTTGCAGGTGCGCCGGCTGAATGGATATAAACAACATATCCAATTCCCGCCTGGAAAACTGATCAATCAAACCCAGATCAAGCCCGAATCTCAATGTTGATAGCAAGTTTAATGCCTCTCCACTACTGATCATCCGTGCGTTGGATAGAATGCCGAATGCACGGGCAACATGGTCTTCAACAATCACCGGTTTTTCATTCATCAAGCGAATACGAGCATTGTTTTCATGCTCGATCAATTCCAACACGATCTGTTCGAGATGGGAGATGATTTCCTCTTCGCGCCGCCCCAGTGTAATCTGATTGGAAACCTGAAACATATTTCCGGCAGCTTCGGTCCCCTCTCCCCACATGCCACGCACGGCAAGGCCGATCTTGGAAATGCCGTTGATTACGGGGTCCATTTCGTCCATGAGAACCAAGCCGGGAAGATGCAGCATAACGGATGCCCGCATACCGGTTCCAACGTTGGACGGACAAGCCGTCAGGTATCCGAGCCGGGATGAAAAGGCATAGGTCAGCTGACTTTCGAGCTTGTCGTCAATCTCATCGGCCGCTTGCCATGCCCCTCTCAGGTTCAGGCCCGGCTGGAGGGATTGAATGCGAATGTGATCCTCTTCGTTCACCATGACCGACATACATTCATTGGGGGAAACAAATACGCCACAGCCCTCATCCTGCTGTGCCAGCTCCTGACTGATTAGATGGCGCTCGAAAAGAATTTCCCGGTCAAGCGCAGGTGTTTCGGCCATGCCCCAGTCAATAAAGTGGCTATCCATGCCCTGAAAAATCGCGGTCATCTGTTTCCAGATCGCATGTTTTTCCTCTTCGCTGGCCCACCCTGGAAATGAATACTCCTCCAGATTTCTTGCCAGCCGAATACGACTGCTGATAACCGGCCCCTCATCGACACCGGATTCGAGCCAGCTGCCGTGGCGTTTCATCATATCGTCAAGCGTCATCTGAATCTCCGTTCTCAGGGTCGGGAATATCCTTTTGCAAGGATCTGATTTTATCGCGCAGGTTTGCGGCCTCCTCATATTCTTCTCTGGAAATTGCGGCTTCAATCTCCTTTTGCAACCCGGCAATCTGAGCCGTTATACGCGCTGCGTTCCCCTGTCGTGCCGGGATCTTACCGACATGCTGGCGACTGTGGTGCATGGCATGGGTAATCGCGCTCAGCTCGCCCATGAAAGCCTTGTAGCAATCCGGACACCCGAGCCGGGCCCGCTTCTTGAATTCAGTGCGGGTCATCTGGCACCGGCTACAACTGAGATCGAACTCCGATACAGCACTCAGCTGCTGGGACTGCGGTTGCGAGCCAAGCCCCAGCAGGACATCCGTAATCGAAATGGGTGAATTTAAATCGATTCCGTTTTTCTGGGCACAGACTTGGCAGAGGTTGAGTTTTTTTACTTCACCATCAATGACCTGAGTCAGGTGGATTGTCGCCTCTGCTTCATGACAGCATTCACAGTTCATTGTTCTTCCCTTCTCTTATCAGACAACCGGGAGAATAATCCGTTAGGAGATTGCTGTACAATCTTTTTGAGCAACGGTGCAGAGCAGGCTCTAGGCAATGGGCGTGCCTTCCGACCGGGCGCATTCTGTATAAAGAGCACTGAGTTCGGCGGTTACCTTGCCCGGCTTTCCATCCCCGATCTCCCGCTTGTCAATGTCGACAACCGAGATAATTTCAGCAGCGGTTCCGGTCAGGAAAACCTCGTCTGCAACATACAGGTCGTAGCGTGCCATCCCCGATTCCCGAACTTCATATCCCGCATTCGCGGCAATTTTCATAACCTTGTTGCGAGTCAGTCCTTCGAGAGCACCGCAGGTGCTGGGGGGCGTTGTAATGACCCCATTCTTAATCGCAAAGACATTGTCACCGGAAGCCTCGGCCACTTCACCCTTGTGATTGAGCATTAAACACTCCATGCATCCGGCATTAATGGCTTCGATCTTGGCCATCACGTTGTTGAGATAGTTCAGGCTCTTGATCCGGGGATTGATCGCTTCCGGGTGGTTGCGTACGGTTCCGACCGTAACGATCTTTAATCCATTGTCGTAGAGTTCCTGCGGATAAAGCTGAATTTTGGCAGCAATGATAATGACTTCAGCTTTTTCACAAAGATAGGGGTTCAGGCCCAACGTGCCTTTGCCTCGGGTGACCACCAGCCGAATGTAGCCATCCATAATATCGTTGGCCCGGCACGTTTCAACCACGGCAGCCGACATCTCGACCTTGGTCATTGGAATCGTCAGGGCGATGGCCTGGGCAGAGTCGTAAAGCCGGTCGATATGTTCGTCGAGCAGGAACACGCGCCCGTTATACGCGCGAATGCCCTCAAACACACCATCGCCATAGAGGAGCCCATGGTCAAAGACCGAAACAACGGCATCCTTTTCATCAACCAGTTTATCATTCAGAAAAATTTTCATTGGTATATCCTTACTAAATTAAGCACCCATCCTTCAGGGTCATCTGGCGCGAGCACCGCGCAGCGACCTCTCGGCTATGGGTAACGAGCACGAGAGTATGCCCTCTCGACTCGACCAGTTGAAACAAATAATGCAAAACTTTACCACCGGTTTTCGAGTCTAGGTTTCCTGTCGGTTCATCGGCAAAAATAACGTCGGGCTCGTTCATGAGAGCACGCGCGAGCGCCACGCGCTGCTGCTCGCCGCCGGACAATTCCTGCGGGCGATGGCCAATCCGCTCACCCAGTCCTACTTCATGGAGCAGTTCTTTTGCGCGAGCTCTGGCCTTACTGGTGGATCGATGCGCCATCGCAGGCAGTGCAACGTTTTCAATGATGTCGAGTTCGGGCAGCAAATGGAATGACTGGAAAACAAACCCAACATTTTCAGCGCGAAAACGGGCACGCCGAGCCGACGGCATGCCGTAAACACTTTGTCCCTTAAAATGCACCTCTCCTGCCTTCGGATTATCCAACCCGCCCAGAACATGCAACAGCGTACTTTTCCCCGATCCGCTCTCCCCCATAATGGCAACCGTTTCACCCGTCTTCACATCCAGCGACACGCCTTTCAGTACATCGAGCGTTGTGTCGCCGATGGAATAGGTGCGCTCCAGATTATCGGCTTTTAAAATGGCGTCCATATTATCCAATGCACTCCTTGACCACAGCGGCAAGGCGTTCAGCAATCTGCTGGGTTTGATCTTTGGTCGGCCCCTCAACCATTACGCGGCACATGGGTTGTGTCCCCGAATAGCGGACCAGTACGCGACCTTTATCGCCAAGTTCGGCTTCGGCCCCGGCAATCGCTTGCTGAAGCTTTTTGATCTCTGAAAGCGGGGGCTTTTCGGCCACATCCATATTGATGAGTACTTGCGGAAAAACCTTCATCACTTCACCCAGTCTAGAGAGCTTTTCGCCCGTCTTCCGCATGATGGCCAGCAACTGTAAGGCCGAAACGATACCGTCGCCGGTCGTGTGGAAGTTATGGAAAATAATATGTCCGGAATCCTCGCCGCCAAGTACGGCATCCTTTTTTCGCATTAGCTCCAGCACATAGCGGTCGCCCACATCGGAAACGTCGGTTTCGATGCCCAATTCCTGAAGCGCAATATGAAAGCCGATATTACTCATCACGGTCCCAACCACGAGGTTGTTCTTTAGCAAGCCAGCATCTTTGTAGTGCTTGGTGCAGATGGCAATAATCTGGTCTCCGGTCAGTTCGCAGCCGTTTTCATCCACGGCAATTAAGCGGTCGCCGTCGCCATCGAAAGCAAGACCCACATCGGCCCCCATTCCCTTGATCTTGGTGCACAGGTCCTGCGTGTGCTGCGAACCGCAGTTGTCATTGATATTGGTTCCGTTCGGCGAGGCATGGATAGTCGTCACCTCTGCACCCAGCTCGGAAAAGATGAGCGGCGCGCATTTATAGGTGGCTCCGTTGGAGCAATCGAGCACCACCTTCATGCCGTCGAGCGTCATGTCGTCAGGAAACGTGTTTTTGCAGAACTCAATATAGCGCCCCATCGCATCGTCGATACGCTTCGCCTTGCCGACCTCCTGTGCCACAGGGCGAATATTATTGATGCGGCCACTCAGCACGAGATCCTCGATTTCCGTCTCCATTTCATCCGGCAGTTTGTAGCCGGTGCGGGCGAAAATTTTGATGCCGTTGTCATAATAGGGGTTGTGCGATGCAGAAATGACCAGACCGGCATCCGCGCGCATGCTTTGGGTAATGAACGCTACCGCCGGCGTCGGGATGGGGCCTAGCAAAAGGACATCGACCCCCATGGAGGTGATCCCTGCCGTTAATGCATTTTCAAGCATGTAGCCACTCAACCGCGTATCTTTGCCGATAATAATCCGCGGGCGAGTGCCTTTTTCGGAATGGTGTTCCTTGCAGGCATAGGCCGTGGCGCGCCCGATTTGCAGCACCATTTCCGCCGTCATATTTCCTTCGTTCGCCATGCCACGAACGCCATCAGTGCCAAATAATTTTCCCATACCTTAACTCCTTAAATGTTGTTTTGGGGCCACAAGGCTTCGACCGCATCGACAATCGACTGCAACCAGCGCTGGCCTGCCTCTTTATCTTTCAAATCCATAGACTGTATGACTTCCGTATAGGAGCCACCCGGTGAAATCTGATTAACGGAGGCAAGAAAGAACTCCTTTGCGTCAAGATCGAAATCCCATTCGGCCTGCTTGAGCTCAAACTCCATCTCCTGCCATGAATCCAGCAATAAACGTTGTTCCGCAGCGATCTTGTCGCTCGAACCAAGTCGGCTGAGTGAATATTCCATTTTTTTTGCCAAATCAGCGAGCCGCTTGATGCGCTCGGCCAGCACAAGATCCAGATTTCTTAACCCGCCCTCCAGGCAGGCTTTGTCGAACGCATCGCGGTTCATGAAAACGCTGCGTACACTTCGATACCATTCGCGAAGAGCCAAACTATTGCCGATATAAACAAGATTGTTTTTCACCAGCCGGTTGATGTTGCGATAGACGCCGGTTTCATAGGAGCGGGTTGTCGGTGCAGGAACTGCGGGCACGAAGAGTTGCCCCTCCTCCTTGAGGTCTTCGCGGCAAACACCGCCTGCCGCAATCACCGATCCATATGCAATGCGAGCTGGTCCCACGAGGCCGCCCTGCCCACCCAGAAAGATGGGCTTTTGATCCAGGAACACCCCCTTGGGTACATCCCCTATCAGCGAAGCCGTCGCCTTGTCCTGATGCGGCGTATAATTGAAATGGACGTAGGACGAGCCCACCTCGCTATGATCCTTACGGCTCGTACCGCCAGCCATGAATGCATCACAGAAATTAATCAAACTTCCCAGCGTAACATACGGCAGCAAAATCGTCTGCTTCAGACCAACACTGTGCGCCCCGTTTGCTTCCTCCTCAAGAATGCATCCGGCCCGTATATGGGCACCGGATCCCATGTTGGCTCCATCGAAGAAAGTGGCACCGGAAAAGTACCCGCCCTTCAGTTCAACTCCCCGACCTAATTGACAGCCATCAACCATGGCGGGTGCCTCGGCTCCAATCGTGCAACCCGGGCCAATGGATGTTGATTCTCCGACAATCCGGCAACCCGGGTAGATGAGAACATCATCGGCAATTCGAGATGGATCCACCTCATCGCCAATATAAACATTCAACCGGGACCCGTCTTTTTTTGTGCGGTGCGTCATCGCTACGCTTCCTGTTTGTTTTCTGTGTTTGAAAAAATTCGTAGGACTATACCAGACATTCAACCAATGTCGTCACCTTATTCCGAGGATTCGATGAACTCTACGGCTTCATCTTCCAGCTCGACTTTTTCAATCTTGGTGAATCGGCTTGATATCTTTTTTGCCGATTTATTGACGTCCAGAACATCGCGATTGGCCTGATCAATGTGAATGGCCAGCTTGTCCATGCGTTGCTGGAATCGCTCGAAATCCTTCGACAGGGCCACAAGGTGATCCTGAATAATATGCACTTGCTTGCGGGTGGCGGCATCCTTGAGCACGGCCCGCGAAGTGGTGAGTACCGCCATCATGGTGGTTGGCGAAGCCAGCCAGACCCGGGCCCGCTGCGCCTCCTCGGCCAGCTCGGGATAGTGCCCGTGAATTTCGGCAAATACGGCTTCGGCCGGAATAAACATGATGGCACCATCCGAGGTTTTGCCGGGAATGATGTATTTGGATGAAATATCCTTGATATGCTTTTTGATATCCTGCCGAAACTGCTGTTCGGCGGTTTTTCGGTCGGCATCACCCCGTGTGGGGTCGGTCATGCGCTGGTAGCTTTCGAGCGGGAACTTGGAATCGATGCAAATGGTGCCGGTCGGTTCGGGAAGAAACAGGACGCAGTCCGGGCGAATCGTCTCCTCCCCACTTTTAAATGTGTGCTGAAGCGAATAGCTGTTCTCCGGCATCATATTTGAAATGAGGGCCGCAAGCTGCACCTCGCCAAAAGCCCCGCGCGAGCGTTTATCGGAAAGCACTTCCTGCAACGAAACCACGTTACCGGAAAGCTCGGCGATCTTTTCCTGCGCCTTGTCGATCAGGGCCAATCGCTTCAGCACATCGGCAAAAACCGAGGTCGTCTTCTCAAATCCCTTTTCAAGCCGGTCTTCAACTTTGCCGCTGATATCGGCCAATTGCTCTTTATTGGTCTGGATGAGTTCTTTTACGCGCTCACCAAGCTGCCGGGTATTTTTCTCGAGCGACTCATCCACCTTCACGCGCACGGCTTCAACGTCCTCTCGCAAATCCTTTTCAAGCCTGCGGAATATTTCCTCCTGCCGCTGAATGCGCATCTCGCTCTGCGCGGTCTGGGTGCTGATCTGGCGGTTTAGCTCGTCCAATCGGGTGTTCATCTTGGTGGATCCAGTGAGATACAGCACCCCAAAGAGCAGCAAAACAAGCAGGACGGCTATAAGCAATACGGTTATCGGCATCGAATTCTCCAATGATTGGGGCATATTATGCCGAAACCTCCCTGGGTTGAAAAGTACTGAACCGGAGGAGTTTTTTTGACTGGAACCGAAGCCTTCTGAAATGATAGGTTCTCTCGCACAAGTAAGGAGGCGGCAAGGCCGTAACGAAAAATGCGTTTCACATTAAGTGATCAGGTAATCAGTGAATTTCTAAGCGGTTTCTTTGCCGTTTTTGCTTTGGTGGCGGTGGGGTGCCTTATTGCAATCGTTCTGAAGAAAATCATCGGCAACTACCCTTTTATCCGTATTTCGCTGGTGCTCGCCCTCACTCCGCTCTGTCTTGTCCAGTTTCTGGGCAGTGATAGTTCCTCGCTCTATCTGTTTTCCCTGATTATTATCCCGTTGGGTCTTACTATCGACGGAATCAACTACCTGCTCCATCAAAAGAAAAAAGCGGAGGCGGAGCAAGAGGCCGCCGAGCATCAAGACAAGACCGAGGATCCGGATTCCAACGTCATTGTCTGGGAAAAGGCGAAGTAGCCTTTTCTATTTCAAAACAACTGCGGGGTAAGATCCGATCCTCCGCAGACAGGTAGGAAGCCTATCCTACTTTCTCTTCATCCGCTGAAATGGTGCTTAACTTCGTGTTATTCAAGTCAGAGTCGGATTTGTGTAGGAACGCTTCACCCCGAAGGGGAAAGCGTTGAGCAGTCGCAAAGGGGCAGAGGCTCTCTCAAACAGGGGACTTTTTCAGGTTAAAAGAAGATTAATCCTAACCTCCTCCTAACGTTGAAATCATAAAACCCTAACCACCTCCCTGCATCCTGAACGCAGCTTGAATGAAGCAGTGTCAGGAAAAACCAAAACAATCAGGAGAGATATGAAGATGAAAAACCAAATTCTCGCAATTACAGTAGCGGCCGGCATAGCCGGTGTTGCCGGAGCAACAGACAAGATCGTTATCGACGGCTCTACTACCGTGGGACCCATCGCCAAGGCATTTGCCGAATATTTCATGGCGGCCCATCCCGATGCAAACATTACCGTGTCCGAATCCGGCAGTGGAAACGGGGCCAAAAGCCTCGTGAACAATACGTGCGACATAGCCGATATGTCCCGTCCCATGAAAGACAGCGAATTCAAAGCTGCTGCCGACAAAGGTATACAGCCGGTGGCGCACGTGGTAGCGCTTGATGGTCTGCCGGTGCTCGTACATCCGTCCAATCCCGTTCAGGATCTGAGCGTTGAACAAATCCGCAAAATCTTCCTCGGCGAAATCAACAACTGGAAGGATGTCGGCGGGCCCGATAAAGCGATTGTCACCATTTCCCGCGATACCAACTCCGGCACTTATGAAACCTTCGAGAAAATGGTGCTGAACAAACAAAAGATCCGCGAGGATTGTGAATATGTCGGTTCCAACGGAGCCATGCGCCAACGTATTCAGAGCACACCGGCCGCAATCGGCTATGCCGGCCTCGGTTTTGTCGATAAAAGTGTAAAGGCGTTGAAAGTGAACGGGATCTACCCGTCTGCCGAAACCGTTCAGACCGGCGAATACCCCATAGCTCGCCCGCTCTTCATGTACACCAACACCTACCCGAAGCTCGGCAGCGTGCTCTACCAGTTCGTCACCATACACCTGAGCGAAGACGGTCAGGAAATGGTGGAAGAAATCGGATTCGTTCCGGTTACCGCATACTAATCAAAACGGGTGATTATGATTGAGGCGCGCTCTTCGGAGCGCAGGCCACGCCTTATTGGCCTTCATGCTTGTTCTTCCTTGAACTCCCCTGCCCCCTGTGTCCTTATTTCGGACGCTTATGGATCAGTTGGAAACCAAGGAAATATTGCAGACGGTTAAGCAGTCGCTCGACGGGCTGTTGCTACGCGACTGTGCCCATTTAAATTCCCTGATGCGGCGGGTGCGGCAGCACATTCATGATCGCAAGCCGACCGACAAGCTGATCGCCAGACTGCAGAACGTGCATCTCCAGGCCCTGGATCGGGCGCAAAAGCGAGCCAACCTAAAGCTCAAGCTGAACTATCCTGCAATTCTTCCGATCTCCGGAAAACGCGCGGATATCCAAAAACTGATCGAAAACAATCAGGTAGTGATTGTTTGCGGCACGACAGGTTCGGGAAAAACAACCCAGCTGCCAAAAATCGTACTGGAAACCGGAGCAGGAAAAACCGGTCGTATCGGCATCACTCAACCGCGTCGTCTAGCCGCAACAGGCATGGCACGACGCGTGGCGGAGGAAATGGGCACAGACTATGGCAAGGGCGTCGGCTGTCAGGTGCGTTTTGATGACCAGACCTGCGACGAGACGATCATTAAATTTATGACCGACGGCATTCTGCTGACCGAAACCCAGCGCGACCGTCATCTGCAGCAATATGATTGCCTGATTATTGACGAGGCACACGAACGCAGCCTGAACATTGACTTCCTGCTGGGCTATATCAAAAACCTGTTGAAGGTTCGCCCGGATCTAAAGGTCGTGATCAGCTCGGCCACGCTCGATGCGGAAAGCTTCTCCACATTTTTCAACAATGCGCCCGTCATTGAAGTGGAAGGCCGCACCTATCCGGTGGAAGACTTTTTTCTTCCGCCGAACAAGGATGAGGAATTATCGAATCATATTCTCCGCGCCATGCGGTGGATCACGGATGTAGACGATCAGGGCGACGTGCTGATTTTTCTGCCCGGCGAGCGCGAAATCAAAGAGGCCTCCAAAAAGCTGAAAGGCCAGCACTGGAAAAACACGGAAGTCCTTCCCCTGTTTGGTCGGCTCAGCATGGGCGAGCAACAACGCGTCTTTAAGATCGGCGGACGACGACGCATCATTCTGGCCACCAACGTAGCGGAAACCTCGATCACGATTCCCGGCATCCATTATGTGATTGATTCCGGGCAGGTACGACTGAGCCGCTTCAACCCGCGAACGCAGGTGCAGGGATTACAGATCGAACAGGTATCGCAGGCCAGTGCCCGACAGCGGCGCGGACGTTGCGGTCGCGTAACCGACGGGATCTGCATTTACCTGTACGACAAGGAGACGCTTGAAGGCAGCGCCCAATATACCGACCCCGAAATCCGACGAACTTCCCTCGCGGGCGTGATCCTGCAAATGGACCTGCTGGGTCTTCCGCCGATTGAACAATTCCCGTTGATCGATCCGCCGCAGTCTGCTCTGGTCCATGAAGGCTACAAGGCCCTCCAGGATATTGGAGCGATTGACGAAGATCGCAAGCTGACCCGGATCGGACGCGATATTTCCGCCTTCCCGGTCGATCCGCATCTGGCGCGTATGGTTCTACAGGCGCGCGATGAAGGGGTCCTGCCAGAAATCCTCGTGCTGGTTTCGTTCCTGTCGATTCAGGATGTGCGCGAGCGGCCAACTGAAAAAGCGGAAGCGGCTGATCTGGCGCATAAACAATGGGTCGATCCAAAGTCCGACTTTATTACAATCCTTCATCTATGGAATGCCATTGAAGACGAACGCGGCGCAGGTGGATCGCACAGCAAGCTGCGCAAATACTGCAAACAAAACTTTATTAACTATCGTCGGGTAATGGAATGGCGCAATCTTTGGAATGATTTGCGGGCCACGGTACGAGACCTCGGGCGGAACAAATCCCACACGAAGACACAAAGGCACGAGGACTCGACGCTACAGGATATTAATTATGATCTCGTGCACCGAAGTCTGCTGGCGGGATTGCCTGTCAATATTGGATTGAAAGGCGACGATCGCGAATTTACGGCGGCACGCAACCGCAAGTTTTTTATCTTTCCCGGATCAGGACTTTTCAAAAAACCGCCGGAATGGGTAATGACGTTTGCTTTGGTGGAAACGACCAGGCTCTACGCCCGAATCGTCGGCGAAATCAAACCGGAGTGGCTGGAAGACGTTGCCCCGCACCTGTGCAAATCGGTCTACACCAAACCGAAATGGAATGCCGAAAAAGGTTTTGTCTATGCCAAGGAGTCGGTGGTTTCCGGTGGCCTGACGCTGACCTCCGGGCGAAGCGTACACTTTGGCCCAATCAACCCGGAAGAGGCCCGGAAAATATTTATCCGTGAAGGCATGGTTCCCGGAAATATGAGAACACGCGGTGGATGGCTGAAGCTGCATCAACGGATGCTCGACGACACCGCCTTGCTGGAAGAAAAGGTTCGGAGACCGGGTTCCCTGCTCGATACCGACGCCATCTTCGAGCACTTCGATCGGCTGCTCCCGGAAGACGTTTATTCCGTCCAAACGCTGGAACAGTGGATTCGGAAATCCAAGGCGCGTATCGCCATGCGAATGCAAGATGCTCTGTTTCCGCAAAGTACACCGATCGCACCATCGGACTTTCCGGACGCGCTAACCTTTCACCATGAAACCTTCCAGGTGGTCTACACTTTTGAACCCGGCGATGAACTCGACGGCATGGCCGTGGTTTGCCCGGCCGATAAACTGGCCTTCCTGCCGGACTGGGCAATGGACTGGCTGGTGCCGGGCTGGCTGGAGGAAAAGGTCAACCGCCTTTTGCGCACACTACCCAAAAATATCCGAACCACCATTTCTCCGATCGACCACACCAGTCTGGATTTTGTTAAATCCTCGGGTTCCAAGGAACAACCTTTGCTCAATGCGGTTTCAACTTTTCTTCAACAGAAATATCAGCTCCCGATCGATGCCACCGATTTTGATGAATCCGCCCTGCCTAACTTTCTGCGCATGAAAGTGATCGAAACCAAGGACGATGAAATCATTAGGGTGCACACCTCCATCTCCGATGAGCACCGGCTGACAGCCCACCGCAGCAGCACGGAACTGGCCTTTGCCAAATGGGCGCTTCCCCCCGGCAAGACGTGGCCGGGCGATGCACTGCCGGAATTTATTACCCGTGACGATGGGAAAAAGACCCGCGGCTACCCGGCCTTAACAGCCGAAGCAACGGGCGTTGGCCGACAGGTATTCCTGAACAAAACCGAGGCCAACCATTCGCACCGCGCAGGGCTTGCAAAGCTGTTCCGGATGCAGCAGGCCGAGCAGGTGAAATATGTGGAAAAGCGTCCCCCGCTCACCCCGATGCTGCAACTCACCCTATCCTCTATCGACAGCGATTTTCTGACCGACTTTTTTGATGCAGCCATCATCGATGCGCTGACACAGGATGACCGGCTCGAGATCCGGGATGCAACCACCTTTGCGGGACGGGCGGCCTATGCCCGTACAACGCTGTACGAAACCGCAGAAGAACAAGCACAAATATTGGAAAGTATACTGCAACAGCGGGAAGGGATCGTGGAATCGCTCGGGCAGCTAAACGCGGACTTCGATACGCTGCATGATCTCGAAATGCAGATTGCATTTTTATTCCGCCCCGGCTTCCTCCAAACGCTGGATATTTTCGGCCGCTACACCCGCTACCTGAAAGCCATGCAGCTGCGCATTCAGCGCATCCGTAACAATCCGCAGGCGGACAGGCGCAAGCTCGACGAAATCGAACCGTTTCAAAACCGGCTGAACGACCGGCTGCTGGAGAGCGATAATATTTCCGAGGCACATGGATGGATTGAATTCGCCATGCTGCTCGAAGAGTTTCGCGTCAACCGCTTTGCCCCGGAAATCAAGACGCCGGTAAAGGTATCGGCCCAGCGGCTGGAAGAGGCTTTTCAGGCCTTATGATACCAGCCCTTCAACCTAAAGTTTGGCCCCGCACCTCTTGCAGAATCCGGCGTCAGCATCATGTTGGTCATTTCCGCATAAACCACATTCTCGGCTACTTTTTTTTCGAGCCGATGAAAGGCCGAGCTCGGCGGTAATGATGCCGGTGGGAACGGCAATTATGCTGTAGCCGATAATCATGATACAGGCTGCCAGTGCCTGCCCTAGATTGGTTTCCGGCGAGATGTCGCCATACCCGACGGTCGTTAATGTGACGATTGCCCAATAGACCGACCGCGGAATGCTGGTAAAACCACTGGTTTCGCCTTCAATCACATACATCAGCGAACCGAGAATCACGACAATCGTCAGCACCGCAACAATAAAGATGCCTATCTTTCGGCGGCTGGCGACCAAGGCATTCATCAGCAAGTCGGCCTCGCCCACATATTGCGCCATTTTCAGGACGCGGAAAATACGAAGCATCCGCAGCACCTTGATGACATCCAGGAAACGCGCCCCCGGCACCAGCAAACCAATATAGACCGGCAGCACAGCCAGCAGATCAACCACCCCGAAAAAGCTCCGGGCATAGCGCAACGGTTTGCGGGAGCAATACAGACGAAGCCCGTATTCGATGGTAAACAGCAGGGTGAATGACGTATTTAAACGGAACAACAGATCGCCATGTGCATCGTTGATGGAGGTCACGCTACTGAGCATGGTCAGTAGGACGCTCGCCATAATGGCGATGAAAAGCATGACATCGAACAGCTTGCCCCCCGGCGAGTCCGCTTCGAAGATAATTTCAAACAGCCGCTCTTTAAGCTTCGTTTCAATCATGGTATTGGTATCCGTTAGGCGTTACCTCCAAGTGATACACTGGGTAACCCCGTCCTTCCAACTCGGCATGGCCGACTCCGACGGCGCAGTCTCCCATACCCGATCCTGATATTTTTGCCCCGAACACATTGGGATCGTTCTGCAACGCCGTCACGATTTCCTGCAGTTCGGGGGTATTCACCCCCATCTCATCCATAAACCGCTGGTTTTGGTTGAGGATTTTTCCAAAAGCGGGAAGGTTTCCAGCATGAAGGCACGAAACCGCATCTTCCACGGATGCGTCGATTCCAGAATAGATGCGTTCATAGTTGGCGGGATCGGCAGCCCGCATCTGTTCCACCTTCTGAATAACTTCGGGTGTAGGAGTTTTGTAACCGCAATAAACTGCAGTAAGCGGAACAGCTATCTCAACGGGGTAAAATTCCGGCTTCGTGGTGTAGCCGACGACACCACCAAACACGCTGGCCGCAAGATCAGCCCCTGATCCGCGCCCCTGCACGGCATGTACGGTTTTCAGCGCTCGTGAAAACAAGTCGTGTGGCGATGGGTTCTCCCCGGCAATCCATTTCATCAGTGCTGCATGGGTTGCCACGGTCACCGCAGCCGAAGAACCAAATCCAATATCAGCCGAAAACCCGGAGTTGATTGCAAGCTTAAATCCCGAAGGAGCAAGTGCGCGATGCTGTCGGATGGCTTGCAGCACAAACTTAAGAGAATGATGGTCAACCAAGTCATCGAGCGGGCACTGATATTTTCCAAGACCGGACTCGATTTCTACCGTCCGGCCTGTCGTCCGAGAAAGCTGAACGCTGATGCGTCGGTTTATGCCGCACACGAGAGCGCGATGACCGCGGAGTACGGCATGCTCCCCCAGAAGCATCAGGCTTCCGGGCGCGGAGGTGGTGATGGCAGGAAGGGGTTCCATTACACCATACGGGTGCCAAGCGGATCGCCGCGAACGGGCGAAACCGTATAACCATATTTTTCGCAGATGGCGGATGGTGGGATATCGGAAAAGACGAGAACAATACCGGCTTTGTCTCCGCCGACCGAGCCTGCGCCGCATATTTTGGCGGAAGCGCCCCACTGTTCGATTTCTCGTATAAACTGTTTCACCCGGCGAGGAACCACGCCAATGGCAGAGAGCAGACGATTGTTCTCACGAACCAGCCAATGTAGCTTTTGCGCATCGTTAGACTGAATCGCATCTTCAAATGCATGGGTTACATCTTCAAACTCTTCCCAAATGGTGCTGTTTTGGAAATTGCGTTCCACTTCCATCACGCATTCCCCCGTGGTGGTTTCCGGAACGCCGGTCTGCACCATATACATTTTCATGCGCGGCAACGAAATCGGATTGGCTTTCCCTTGTCGGAAACTGGCGCATCCGCCATGCAGGGAAATATAGGAATCGACACCGCTTGGTTTCCCATGTTGCATCTTTTCGGCATCGAGGCTGTACTCGTAATACCAGTCGGGCTTGAAATCGACCCGGAGATAGTGCCCAAGCGCACGAATCTCACTCAGTACTGTTGCGGCGGACGACCCCATGCCGCATCCGATCGGGATCGTTGAACGCAATTTCATGCAGATACCGGAATCAATACGACGGTGAAGTCCGTCGAGCGTATGAATGAAGGCAAAGCGGAAAAGATCGGCCGGCATGGCAAGCACATCGCGGATGCCGACTTCGCCGCAGAGAAACTCATGGTATTTTTTATCGACCCGGCGCTTGAGGTCGCGCAGGGCCAGCAGCGTATGCGAACCCCCATCGGCCTGGCCCGGAAGATCGAAAGAAACCTCGTGGCCGGCTTGCGGCGTAAGCTCGAAGACCGCGCTGCGGTCAATGGCCATGGCAATGGCCGGCTTGCCGTAGACCACCGCATGCTCGCCACTCAGAATCAGTTTTCCAGGAGCCACAGCCTTCATGATTAATCCACCAACGATTCATACTCGCGCTTATGCTGACTGATTCCCGAAAACCGGAACGGCCCGGTTTTGTACTGTGGGAAAATATAATCCCCACCATCGATCGGCACGCCGTAGTTAAAAATGTCCTCGTATTGTTGATACGTCAGTTCGGTGCGATTCTCCAGCAAATTCCGGTGTTGATCCGCAAAGAGAAACTCCTGGTATCCGGACTGAACCTTCCCGCTGAAAAATTCGCCCACACAACCGGAACCATAGCTATAGAATCCGATGCGCTTGCCCGAAAGATCCTCTGTTGCCGTCTCCAGCAACGAGGTTAATCCAACATACATGGACCCCGAATAGCAATTCCCCATCAGCCGGCTGTATTTCAGCGACTCATCGAGCAAAACACGCAGGGTTTCCTTGTCCAGATCGACCTTCATCTTGCGTGCCAGCTTTTGATGGGCCTTTTCGGCCATCTTGCTAAAGGGAATGTGATAGCAGAATCGATCAAAATCGGACAGTGCAGCCCCGGTTTGCTCGGTATATTGCTTCCATGATTCCAGCAACGCATGAATATACACCATCGTTGAATATTTCCCATCCACCAGCGCTTCGGAGCGATAGTTGGGCCGCCAGAAATCCATCACATCTTCGGTGTAGTATCCGCATTCCGGATCAATCGAAACCAACCGCGGGTTGGCGGAAACCAACAGGGCAACCGCACCGCATCCTTGCGTGGCTTCGCCGGGGCTATTCAGCTCGTACCGCGCAATATCGGACGTAATGACCAACGCCTTTTTTTGGGGATTTCGCGCCACAAACCCAATGGCCATTTGCAAGGCCGCCGTACCGCTGTAGCATGCCTGCTTCAGCTCGACCGTGCGGCAACGGGCATTCATTTCCAGCAATCCGTGAACATAGATGCCCGCAGCTTTCGACTGGTCGATTCCGCTTTCGGTGGCAAAGCACAACATTTCAACATCATCCAAATCGCCGGACAGTTTCAGCGGATAGGCGGCACTGGCACCCAGGGTTACCACATCTTCGTCCGGTGGCGGGATTCCCATTTTTTCCTGACCGATGCCGACATAATATTTATCGGGATCGACCGAACGCGCCTCTGCCAAAGTACGCAGATCCACAAAATAGTTGGAGGTATAAAAACTGAGTCTATCGATGCCAATGTTCATTCAGGATCAATCCTTCATTATTCTTTATATCGTCCATGCTTCCTGCGCCCAGCAGGAACATCGCCGTAGTAAACTCTCGTTTCAGACGGCGAATCACTGTGCGCACCGCATCGGAAGTTTCGCGGGCCGGGTTGAGAAAGGGACGCGCCATCCCGCAGAGCGATGCGCCGAGAATGACGCTCTTCGCTATATCGATTCCACTGCGGATACCACCCGATGCAACGATCTTAGCCCGATTGTGATAAGGTTTCATTCGTTTCAGTGCCAGCGGTGTGGGGATGCCCCAGTCGCCAAACAGCTCGCCCAGTCCCGGCTCATCACTTCGGCGGCTTTCCACCATGCTCCATGATGTACCCCCCGAACCGGACACATCAATATACTTGACTCCAGCGGCCAGCAGCTGCTCGACATCGTCAGGCGAGATGCCCGCGCCCACCTCTTTAATGATGACCGGTTTTCCCAGCGTCTGCACCACAACGCCAATCTTACTCTTCAGCCCCGAAAAGTCGGTATCGCCCTCCGGCTGCACCGCTTCCTGCAACGGATTCAAATGCAAATATAACCCATCCGCATCGAGCACTTCCATTACGGCTTCGCAATCGGTATAGCCCAGTTCATAATTCAATTGAACTGCACCCATATTCCCAAAGAGCAGTGTGCGTGGAGCGTATTGCCGCAGTTCAAAGCTTGCGCGCGCGGCTTCATCCGATAACAGGACTCGTTGCGATCCAACTGCCAGGGCCACGCCTTCGGCTTCCGCCGCGATCGCCAGATTTCGGTTAATCTTGATCAGCTCATTATCCGCACCGCCCGTCATCGACGAAATCAACAGCGGGAAAGACAGTCTCTTTCCCATAAACTTTATCGATGGATCAACCTTTGCCAGATTTAATTCCGGCAGGGCTCGATGCGTCAAATGGATGCGGTCGAAATAATTTTTCTGCCGGTCAATTTCGCCGCCTGCAGACACAATATTGATATGATCCAGTTTGCGCTGGTTAATCGGTTCCATAATGCGGCAAACCATATACCGTTTACGGAATCGTTGAAACCTAAAAACTCAACCCTTGCAATCACAGGAAGCCAGACTATAGTTCCCGCTTTTTGACTTAGGTTTACCGACTTGACGACAGGAGACACGGGGCATTCCTTGCATGCTTCGTATTTCGTGGGTTTGGAATAATATTATGAGCAAAATTGAGGCTGGCGGCTATGAGCACCGGTTTGGCGGACTTTTCCGGTTATACGGAAAAACCGCCATGAACGCGCTGTGCAAAGCGCATGTCCTGATTGTCGGCGTGGGCGGTGTCGGATCCTGGGTGGGCGAAGCACTGGCTCGCAGCGGCGTCGGCCATCTTACCCTCGTCGACTGGGACGACATCTGTTTTTCCAACACCAACCGACAGATCCACGCCATGACCGGTACGGCCGGGCGGGCCAAGGTCGACATCCTTGCCGAGCGCATCCACCTCATCAATCCCGGGTGCACGGTCAACGCTATCCGCGAATTCTATACCGACAAAAATGCCGACGAACTGATCACCTGGGATCTCTCCTACGTCGTTGATGCCATCGACCGCAAGAACGCCAAAATCCATTTGATTACCCAGTGCAAACAAATGGACATTCCCGTCATCGTTTCCGGCGGTGCCGGCGGTCGGGTAGATCCCTCGCAGATCCGTACCACCGACCTGCGCGATTCATACAACGACCCCCTGCTCGCCTCCATCCGCAAGCCGCTACGGCACAACCTCGGCATGCGAGGTCAGCATAAGAAAAAGTTTCAGATTCCCTGCGTCTATTCTGCCGAGCCGATCCGCTATCCCCACCCCGATGGTGGCATCTGTCTCGGAAAACCCACAACCTCCGACGGCCCCAAACAGCTGGATTGCCAATTCGGCTTTGGTTCCGCCGCCTTCGTTACCGGAAGCTTTGGTTTTGCCATGGCCGCACACATCATTAACGACCTCACCGCCGACCACGACGCCGTTCAGCCGGAAAAAATCCGATCTCTTCGAGATTTTTGAAAGCCCGCACAACCGCCCGGTGGATGAATTCCACCGGGCACAGCCCCACGGTGAATCTGAAACTATTCACCCGTCACAAGAACATCGTCGATATATGCCTTTTCATTGTTCTTGTTGGCATTGGTAACGAACCGGATTACGATGCTCGTGTTCTCCGCACCGGCCGGTAGCACAACAGAGTTACCTGCATACGATGTCGTGTTCAGGGTTTCCAGATTATACCAGGTGCCGGTGCCTTCGACTTTCCACCGGATTCGGAGATTTTCGGAACCCGTCAGATTCAGGGCCCGCCGAGCATACGATCACACCTCCGTGTAAGCAAAAACAGAAGTTTCCTGCTTTTGGCGGGATCGCCACACAAATTTAACGAACGACTTATTGAATGGTTAGATTTGTAGCCCTTCAAATTTCGAAAGAAAGGTTAGAACCTGTTCTTTGAGCGGATTCACCCCATCAACCACATCACTTTCGATGTTGATCGGCATCTGAGGATCGTGCAGTGATTTGCGCATCAATATCCACCCGTTTTCGCAGGTCACATGCACGCCTTCAAAGTTATTGGGCGTGAGCGACCAGCCATCCTGCTCTGCCACGAATCCGGCAAATGCGTCGAGCACCTCTTCTGCATAGGTAGAAAAATCGTCAACCCGGATTTGCGGCCGGAACTCAATGGCTTCCGCCGGCTCAGGAAGTTCGTCGATCAGTTCGTCGACCGTTCCCTGCCCCGCTGCCTTTAACTGCGCAATTTTGATCAGGATTTTCGCAATCTGGTAGGCACCGTCGTCGAGGAAATAGTTTTCCTTCAGCGCTCCGTGGCCGGACGTTTCCAGTGCCAGGAAGGAGAGCGTACCGGATTCATTCAACCGGATTGCTTCATTGATCACGTTTTTATAACCGCGCTGATAACGATGATGAATACCGCCGAGCCTTTCTTCGATCCACCATTTAAGTCCGGTCGAAGTGACCGAATCGGTCACGATAGTGGAACCGGGATATTCGCCCAGAACAATAGTGGCCATCAGCGCAATAAAACGGTTGCGGTTGATCGGCTTGCCGTTTTTATCGACGGCACCCGCGCGGTCGACATCCGTATCGAAGATGATACCGAAATCGGCATTGTTTTCCTCGACGGCCGAAATGATGGCGTCCATTGCATCCTTGTCTTCCGGATTCGGAATATGGTTCGGAAATGCGCCGTCCGGTTCTAGAAACTGACTGCCGGTTGTGTCGGCACCAAGAGGATTCAATACCTTTTCAACAAAAAAACCACCGGCTCCATTACCGGCATCAACCACAATTTTAAGCCCAATCAGCGGCTGTTCGGCTCCCGCGCCCTCGCGAATAATTTGAACCAAATGGTTCGCATAGTCGTCCATCAGCGAAACCTGCGTGGTATTCAAAAGTTCCGATTCCCGGAACTCACCGGTTTCGGTTGCAATGGAAAGGATTTCCGTGATGTTCTGTTTTTCGAGCCCGCCCTCGCGGATGAAGAATTTCATGCCGTTACGATTGAACGGCAGGTGGCTGGCGGTCAGCATGATTGATCCATCGTAGCCATGGTTTTCAAACACGGTCGACATGAACATGGCAGGCGTCGAGGCCAGCCCGCAATCGAAAACGGAACAGCCGCCCTTTTCCAACCCTTGAAAGACGGCCGTCTTGATGATATCGGACGAGAGGCGGGAATCATGTCCGACGGCAACCTTCAGGCCGCTCTTACCGGTGCGCTTTTCCAACCATTGGGAAAAGGCATAGCCGATGGTGCGCGCGATGTCCTCAGTCAATGTGACAGGTTCGCCCTCGACGCCTTCAAGGGCAACACCGCGCACATCGCTTCCATTCTGCAATTTGAAATATTTATCCACTGTTCAACTCCTGTTTTTTTTAACCGCAAAGACGCAAAGAAGCGAAGATCCCGATTCTTTACGCCTTTGTTGCTTTGCGGTCAATAAATCCGGTCGTATGCGTTAGCTGAGCAGCGCTTTAGCTTGTACGTAGACATTGTCGGCGTTGATGCCGAATTTTTCGGCCAGTACGCCGCCCGGAGCCGAAGCGCCAAAGTGGTCGAGGCCGATGATCCTGCCTTCGAGACCAACATATTTTTCCCAACCCGTCGGCCAGCCTGCCTCAACGGCAATGCGCTTGGTGCATTCAGCCGGGAAGACGGAGGCTTTGTAGGCGTCATCCTGCAGTTCGAATAACTCCCACGAAGGCATGCTGACCACACGGACCTTCTTGCCGTCATCGGCCAGTTTCTTTCCGGCTTCGATGGAGAGCCATACTTCGGAACCGCTGGCAACGATCAACAGGTCGTGGCCGCTGTCGGCGTTTTCCCAAATCGTGTACGCGCCCTTTTTAAGGCCGGAGGCCGGGGCGAGTTCGGTACGATCGAAGATCGGCAGGTTCTGGCGGGTCAGCAGCAAAGCAGTCGGACCGGTCTGGTTTTCCAGTGCGGCAACCCACGCTTCTTTGGTTTCGGTTGCATCCGACGGACGGATCACCGTGACGTTTGGAGTGATGCGCAGGCTCATCAGGGTTTCGATCGGCTGGTGGGTCGGGCCATCTTCGCCGACATAGAAGCTATCGTGGGTGTAGACATAAAGAACCGGAAGGTTCATCAGAGCGGCCACGCGGGTGGTCGGGCGGACATAGTCGGCAAAGACCAGGAAGGTGGCCCCAAAAACACGAAAACCGCCATGCACCTGCATGCCGTTCATAACGGCACCCATGCCGATTTCACGCACCCCGTAGTGCAGGTTGCGGCCTTCGAAAGAATTCGCACCCACATCACCGAGCCCCTTGAGATCGGTATTGTTCGACGGCGCGAGGTCAGCCGATCCGCCCACGAGGAAGGGAACGGCTTTGGCGAGATCCTGCAAGACCTTACCCGAGGCCGAGCGGGTGGCAATGGATCCACCAGCTTCGAAATCTTCGATTCGGTCGATGAGATCTTCGGGCAGCTCGCCCTTGATGCAGACCTCCCATTCAGCAGCCTTTTCCGGATTGGCTTTTGCGTACTCAGCAAAGAGGTCGTTCCATATGACTTCGCGCTTGGCGTTTTCGAACGCGGCTTCGTTAAATACGGCGTAGACTTCTTCCGGTACATGGAATTTTTCCGGCGAAATACCGAGCGCTTCCTTGGTCAGTGCAACTTCGTCGTCACCGAGTGGTGCGCCGTGGCAGTCATGCGAGCCGGCCTTGTTCGGGGAGCCGAAGCCGATCGTGGTGTTGCAGATGATGATGGAGGGTTTGTTGACTTCTTTCTGGGCGACACGGGTGGCGTTGATAATGTCGTCGTGATCATGCCCGTTGATGCGCTGTACGTGCCAGCCATAGGCCTCCATACGCTTTTCAACATCATCGGTATAGGTAATGTGGGTATCGCCTTCAATACTGATAAAGTTCTCATCATAAAAGACAATCAGATCGCCGAGCCCGTGGTTACCGGCAAGTGAGAAGACTTCGTGGGAGATGCCTTCCATGAATTCACCTTCGGAAGCAATAACGTAGGTAAAGTGGTCGACAATTTTTTGGTCGGCGGTATTGAAGCGTGCAGCGAGCATCTTTTCCGCGAGCGCCATGCCGACGGCGTTGCCGCACCCTTGGCCGAGCGGACCGGTGGTGGTTTCAACACCGATGGTGTGGCCGTATTCCGGGTGGCCGGCGGTTTTGCTTCCCCATTGCCGGAAATTTTTCAGTTCTTCGATCGGCAGGTCGTAGCCGGCAAGGTGGAGCAGGCTGTAGATCAACATGGAGCCATGACCGGCGGAGAGTACGAAGCGGTCGCGATCGGCCCAGTCGGGGTTCTGCGGGTTATGCTTGAGAAACTGTGTCCAGAGGACGGCGGCAACGTCGGCCATGCCGAGCGGCAGGCCGGGATGGCCGGAGTTGGCGGCCTGTACGCCATCCATTGAAAGTCCGCGAATCGTGTTTGCTACAAGTTTCAAGTCCATGATTTGTTCCTATTCGTTAAGATTTCTATATTACAAGCCCGTGGAGCCTTCCAGATTCAGACAAACTCCACCATAAAGTTATTCCCAAAAACCAGCACTAAAATCCAACCACATCAGGTGCGACAGATCTCGCGCCACTTATTTAACGCCCCCAGCCATTCATCCTTATCCTGCGGCTCATAGGTTTCGGACTCATCCGCAAATGACCGCCGAATAATCTCGCGACCCTCTTCCAACGAATGGATATCACCCATAGCCAACATTTGCATGACGATGTTTCCGATAGCCGTGGCCTCAACGGGGCCGGTAACCACCGTGCGACCGGTTGCGTCCGCCGCAAACTGGTTCAGGGTCTTGTTCTGGCACCCGCCACCAACAATCCGCAGGACATCCAACGTTTTCTCGCTCAATTGTTCAAGCTTTTCGTAGGTTTCGGCGTAAAGCAAGGCAAGACCTTCATATGCCGTCCGAAGAATCTGCCCATGCGTTTCCGGCTTTTCCTGCCCGGTGCGCTGGCAATATGCCTGGATGCGGGCAGCCATATCACCGGGGGTGAGGAATGCCTCATCGCCGGGATCTATAAAGAACTCGAACGGCTTGGACAACAATGCCATCTCGGCCATTTCATCCCAAGCGTATTCCGAACCCTGCTCCGCCCAGGCGCGGCGCAGCTCCTGGATTATCCAAAGTCCGGAAAGATTCTTAAGGAAGCGGATGGTGTCGCACACCCCCACCTCATTGGTAAAGTTTGCCTCCAAAACATTGGAATTGATGACCGGCTCGGGGAGTTCGGTGCCGAGAAGAGACCAGGTTCCCGAACTGAGAAAGGCGGAAGTTTCACCTGCAGCCACCGGCACAGCGGCAAAAGCGCTAGCCGTGTCGTGGCTTCCCACGTTCACAACGGGTAGGCCATCGGCATCACCAAGTACGGTTCCAGGGTCGGCGAGCTCCGCAAAAAGATCCGTGCGAATGCCCAGCTTTTCAAGCAGATCGTATGCCCAGTCCTTGGTGACCGGATTGTAAAACTGCGAGGTGCTGGCAAAAGAACGGTTGGCCGCCATTTTACCGGTTAGCCAATAGTTGAGCAGGTCGGGGGCAAACAGCATTTTGTCTGCGGTCTGATACTGAACAGAACCTTCGAGCGCCATCGCCATGAATTGATAGAGCGAATTGAGCTCCATAAACTGGATGCCGGTCTGGGCGAATACTTCTTCTTTCGCTACACGCTCGAATACCTTTTCAAACATGCCCGCCGTCCGGCTGTCGCGGTAATTGACTGGATTACCCAGCAGTTTTCCGTCCGCATCCAGCAGTCCGGAGTCGACGCCCCAGGTGTCGATTCCCATTGAAACGAGTTCGCTGCCGAATTCCTTTTTCGCAAGGGCGATACCCTCCTGGATATTCCGGAACAGATGAACAAAGTCCCAAAAGAGCCGGCCATTGATTTCGGTCGGTCCGTTCCAGAACCGGTTTACCTCCTTGAGCGTAAGCTTGCCTTCATTAAACGTTCCCACAATCGTGCGTCCGCTCGAAGCCCCCAGATCCACTGCCAGATAATGCGTCATTCCCATTCCCCCAATCTATCCAACCAAACCGTTCACTATTCGAATATCCACTTCTTCCAACGACTGGACCACCAGATCGGCTTCTCGCAACTTTTCCGGTGTAGTCGAATTCGTAACCGCCACGCAACAGCACCCGGCAGTTTTGGCCGCTGCCACGCCATCTGGAGCATCTTCAATCACAACACATTGCGCCGGCTCCAAACCTAGCCGTTTTGCCGCCATCAGGAAAAGCTCTGGATCCGGCTTTTTATTTTTTACATCACTTCCGGTCACATACGCCATTTGCGCATACGGTATGCGGGCGGATTTCAAGACAGCCTCCGATTTTTCCCGCGTACTGCTGGTGGCAATACCAACCCGAAAATCGTCCCGATTCAATGCACTCTCCATTAATTCCAGTACGCCGGGAAATGCCGGAAGCGGCTCCACTTGAAGCAGGCTCAGAAAGTTGGCCTGTCGTACCTCGGTCGCGGCGACCACCTGTTCATCGGAAAGTGTAATTCCATGCACCCTTGCCGCTGCACGGACATATTCCGCTGCGCCGCGCCCCAGTCCGGCGTCGAAATCCGCGCGGACGACACCTTGCACACCGAACAGCTCTGCAAAGACCTTGATAGAAGCCTCCGCATTGACCCGCTCGGTATCGGCAATCACGCCGTCCACATCAAAAATAAGACCGTACTGCTTATCCATCGGATAGACTCAGATTGCCGGTGCGTTTTCGATCAGGAAGCGTTCGGCTTCCGGGCTCCACAGCCCGTTTTCCTTTTCAACGATACCGGCTAAGCCTTGGAATAGCTCGCCTTCCTGATTCTTCAGGTCGTCGAGCGCCACCAGCGGCATGCTGACATTGTTGTAGACCAGCTTCTTTCCGCCAGGGATGTTTGGCAAATTCAACGTGGTGTCGATCACCGCATCTAGACCGCCAACGTGTGTGATCATGGTGGATGGGTTCAACTTGCCGGCCTCCATCATCTTGAGCGATTCGACCATGTCGTCGGTATTACCGCCGCTGGTGCCAACGACGTGCGTTGCCGTATAGTGGACATTGTAGAAATTAAACTCGGCGGAAAATTCCGGATTCGTCGGGCCCGCAAAAAAGTTAAGGCAACCATCGAACGTAAGGAGCTTATCGGCCTGCTCAATCACCGGACGGACCGGTGCATAGACAAATACATCGTTAAAACCTTCGCCTTTGGGTGTGAGCGACTTGAGATAATCGATACCCTTGCCCTCTTCGGCGGTATTGACGTAGATCAGCTCGACCCCGTTGGTCTTAGCCTCCTCGACCGTGTAGATCGAAGCAGCACGCTCAAGGCGGTCGTTGTCGATATCGGTCACGACCAACAGGCCGGGCTTGCGGTCGCAGTGGATGGCATAGTCGATCGCCCCGAGGCCCATCGGGCCCACACCGGCGAGCAGCGCCATTGCGCCGCCTTCAACAATGCCCATTTCGTGGACATAGCTACCCGGCGTCGTGTGGTAGTTGGCATGGAAGCCACCGACGATACACGACATCGGCTCTGCCAATGAACCATGATAGAAGGCTTCGCCGTTAAACGGCAACAGGCACTCCTGCTCCATCACTTCGCCCGGAATGATGACATATTGCGCGTCGCCACCAATGTGACGATAGGAATAGCCCGGAGCGGAAAGAATGCCGACGGGACCATCCTCATAGTTGATCGCGGGCTGGATCGAAAATTTATCACCCGCTGAAAAAAGATCCGTCCACCTGCAGCCGACCTCAACGATTTCGCCGCAGAACTCATGACCTATAATAATTGGATCATTTGCAACGTCATTGGGGATGCGTTTATGCTTGGTTCCCTGCGACGCCGCCTTGTAGGACGACATGCAGATGGAATCGGATACAATCTTGGCCAGGATTTCATTTTC
>CAZWZW010000015.1:0-30851 GCA_964639125.1 uncultured Verrucomicrobiota bacterium | reverse complement strand
TGTCGATGGGCTGGCAGGAGACGAGTTTGTATTGGCCTTCTTCGCAGAGCATTTGTCCATCGCGCGCGAGCGAGGCGGGGTTGCAGCTGACGTAGACGATGGTTGGTGGTGCAATCTCCAGCAGCGCTTTTACGGCTTTGGGGTTCATGCCGGCGCGCGGTGGATCGGTGATGACGACGTCGGGGGAACCGAAGTCGGCCATATCGTTTCGGATATGTTTGATATCCTTGAGGTCGAGTCGGATAAACTCGCAGTTGTCTACGTTGTGCTGCCTGGCGTTTGCGCGGGCATCGTGTACTGAACTTTCGACGAGTTCAACGCCGAGCACTTTTTTGCAGTGACTGGAGGCAAAGAGGGTGATGGATCCGGTGCCGCAGAAGAGGTCGTAGACTACGTCGTCGGGACTGAGCTGTGCGCTTTCGAGGATCTGCAGATAGAGCTTTTCGGCCTGTGCCGTATTGGTCTGGAAAAAGGAGTTGGCCGAAATGCGGTAGGTATAGTCGCCGAGCCGGTCGGTGATGAAGCCGGGGCCGTGGAGTATAAATTCCTTTTCGCCGAAGGCGACGGTGTTCTTTGCCGAGGTGATGTTGTTGACGAAGGTGGTGAGCCGGTCGCCGAGCGCGTTTTTGAGTTCTTCGCACAGGATATGCATCAAGACGGAATTGTGCGTGCTGGTGACGAGGTTGACCATGAATTCGCCGGTATGACCGCCGTGGCGGACAACGAGGTTGCGCAGTTCGCCGGTGTGCGATCGGGTGGAATAGATGGGGAGCTCGTCTTTGTGTTCGAGGCAGAATTTGCGCACCGTGTTGAGCGTGATGTTCATGGCCTCGGTGGAGAGATCGCAGTGGTCGATGTCGATGGCTTTGGAGTAGCATCCGGGTGCGTGGAAGCCCAGTGCAAAGTCGACTGGTTTTTCATGATCAGCGGGCTCGATCTCGATTTCTTCGGGCGTGAGGTAGCGCAGATCGGTGAATGAAAAATCCATCTTGTTGCGGTAGCCGAAAAGTTCGGGCGCGGGAATGCATGTTTCGCAATCCACATCTTTAAAGCCGCCAATATGCTCGAGCGCATCCTGCACCTGTTTGCGTTTGAGACGCAGCTGCTCGGCATAGTCCATATGTTGCCACTTGCAGCCGCCGCATAGTCCGAAATAGGGGCAGATCGGCTCAATACGGTGGGGCGAGGGTTTTACGAGTTGAACCATCCGCGAGACGAGGAACTTCTTTTTGATCTTGAAGATTTCCGCTTTCACCACATCGCCGACCGCCGCCGGTCCCTGCACAAAAATGCTCATGCCGTCGTCGAGGCGGCCGTAGCATTGGTTTTTATCGCCCAGGTCGAGAATCTCGACCTCCACCATCTGTTTCTTTTTATACATAGCGGCGGCAGAGTAGTGGAGCCCTGAAGGGGATGCAAAACGATTTGCAGTAAAATGACGGGGCACTAAGGGTTTTGGGTGAAAACCCTTTGCACCCGGTTCCGGTATTTGTACTCTTTCGCCTTAACGAAAGGATTTTGCATGGAAACGATCAAGGCATTGATGACGCGCCGGAGTGTTCGCACCTGGACGAATGAACCGGTGACAGGCGAGGAGCGGAAAATCATTATGGAGGCCGCCATGAACGCGCCGTCGGCGGCGGACGCCCGTCCGTGGCATTTTGTGGCGATGGATGATCCCTCGATTATTAACCAGTTTACGGAATTGGGCGGAACCGAAATGCTGGCGGAATCAACCTTTATGGTGCTGGTATGCGGCGATCAAAGCAAAGAGATCTATCCCGGGTTCTGGCCGCAGGATTGCTCCTGTGCAGCGCAAAATATGCAGCTGGCCGCGCACGACATTGGGCTTGGTTGCGTTTGGATTGCGATCTATCCGCTGGAAGAGCGTGTGGAAAAGTGTCGTGCGGTACTTGATATTCCGAATGGAATTACGCCCTTTGCCTTGCTGGCGATGGGGGTGCCGAACGAAGCGCTTGCGCCGGAATATCGCTACGATGAAGAGCGGTTGCATCAGAATAAATGGTGATACTTTGGTATTTGATTTTTGAACGGATCAGAGGATAATTCGTCTAGTTTTTAAATAAAAAGGAGCTGAAAATGGCTGAAGGCTTAGTTGAACTCGATGGAAATACCTACGAAGACGTAACCAAGAGCGGTGTTGTTCTTGTTGATTTCTGGGCGCCGTGGTGCGGTCCGTGTAAAATGCAGACCCCTATTCTGGAAAAGGTCGCGGCGGAAATTGGCGACAAGGCGGTGATTGCAAAGGTTAACGTGGATGAAAATCCAGAATTGGCAGCCAAGTATGGCATTCGCTCAATCCCGACATTGATCCTGTTGAAAGATGGCGCAAACAAGCAGCAGTTTGTTGGCCTCCAGCAGCAGGCCGCATTGGTTTCGGCGATCGACGCGGAACAGTAGGCGTCCGTTACAAAATTTGGAAAAGGTGCTCTGAAAAGGGTGCCTTTTTTGTTTTTTAACGAAGAATGGTATCTTGAGTTCTCTACTGGTTTTTTGCTCGGTTCATGGCATGCCGCATGCTTTGAATGTGTCATAAGGTGTAAACCATGATTGTTGATGAAGACAACCTGCAGGTAAAGGAAGCGGAACGCCCAAGGCCACTTAGGACCAGTTTATACAAGTGCGCAGGGTTCCGTGAGTTGAAGAATTGGCAGGTTGACCAATATCGGCAAGCCGTCGATGAGAACCGTTGGTATATGGCAGAAAAATTGGGTCGCCCCGTCGATTGGTCGGAGGCGGAATATGATTTTTGCAAGCACGGGTATTACGGTTGTGCGGAAAAGTGGCGCAAGGAATATTGTGGTGAAATATGCCCGGTAAGAAAGAATTGTCTTCTGGCCTTGCGAATGATGAAGGAATCCGAGTTGCCCGAATGGTCTAAAACCGCATGATCCAACCCGTAAACTGCAACCCTAAACCCGGGGTTCAGCGTCGGCGTTTGTATTTTCCACTATGGCGTGCCTTTCCGGTTTTGAGGTCAGGCTGAATACGTTTTTTGCGTGTGCGCTGGCGCGAAACCACGATCTGGTCGGCGAGAATAAAATCAACCAATCCGCGGGCGGTGTCGACTTTTGCCAAGACGACCTCAACCGCATCGCCGATGGTGTAACGAATCTTTCCGCCGCGTGTTAACACTTGTGTCATTTTCCCGTTGGCTTCCAGCCAATCGGAGGTGATGGATGCAAATGTGATCATGCCACGTTGCAATGAGTCGGGGAGCTCAATAATCATTCCTTTTCCTTTGACCGAGACAACGTATCCCTTGAAGGTGGTGGGCGAAGAGGCCTCCAGGATTTCCCGGTAGTATTCGATCCGTTTTTTCTCCGTACTTTTCTTTTCGAGCTCATCGGCTTTTTGCTCGGTTTCGTTGCAGTGTCTGGCGATCATATCGATTTGCTCTGCTGATATTGGAAGTTCGTTCCCTCGTTCGACCGTATTAAGCAGTCGGTGAACGAGCAGGTCGGGATAACGGCGGATCGGAGAGGTGAAGTGTGTGTAGTCATCGAAGGCGAGGCCAAAGTGGCCCATCGGTGTGGATGAATATTCCGCCCGCTTAAAGTTGCGAAGAATGGCGAGGTTGGCGGTGTATTCCACCGCGGTTCCCTCGGCCAGTTTAATCGCGTCATTGATATCCTGTCGTGTTTGCGGGAGCGCGTTGATTCCCAGTGCCTGCAGTTCCATCCCCATGGCAGCCCATTGCTCCTCGTCGGGCTCATCATGTATACGAAAGATGGCCGGGCGCTCCGAACCGAGCAGGATTTCTGCCACAGCACGATTGGCCAGCAGCATACAATCTTCAATCAGTTGATAGGCCTGCTTCGATTCCGAGCGGGGCATCATTTTTTCAACTTTTCCCTGCGGGTTCAGTTTGATCTCAATCTCGGGGGTATTGATTTCGACCGAACCGTTTTCTACGCGCAGTGCGCGGATTTTTTGGACCAGCGGCCAGAGGTTTTCCAAACGGTGGAGCACATTTCCGGGTATGCCGTGGTTGGAGTTTCCATCAATAAATTCCTGTACCTGTGTATAGGTTAGGCGTGCTTTGGAGTGGATTACCGATGCAAAGCTTGTGTAGTCCAATACATTGCCCTCGGGGCTGATGTGGAGTTCGACGGTGTGGGTGAGGTGGTCGTTCTCGGGGTTGAGGCTGCATACCTTGGTGGTCAATTCCCTCGGCAGCATCATCACGGCACGATCAACGAGATAGATGCTGTTTCCACGGCGGAACGCTTCTTTGTCGATCAGTGACCCGGGCTGAACATAGACCGAAACGTCGGCAATGTGTACTCCGAGATGCCATCCTCCATCGGGGTGTGGTTCGAGCGACACGGCATCGTCATAGTCCTTGGCGGTTTCCGGATCGATCGTGAAGGTCACGGCGTCGCGTAGGTCGCGCCGATCTTTCATTCGTTCCGGAGTAATTTCTCCCGAAATCCGTTCGGCTTCGGCGATTACCTCTTTAGGGAACTCTTCCTGAATGCCGGCGTCGCGCAGCAGACTGTCGATATCGACACCCGGTTCTGATTTTTCACCAAGGTCCTCAAGGATGCTTCCCGTGAGCGGTTTAAAGGGATCGATCCAGTCGTCGATCTGCACGACAACCTTGTGGTTTTCAGGAATATTTTGCGTGTCCTTAATGCGGACGTCTTGTCTGAAGCCGGGGGCGTCGGGAATGATATAGGAATAGTATGGCGTATGCCGGAGCAGTCCGACCGTTTGATGGGTTGCCCGTTCCAAGACCTGCAGCACACGGCCTTCGGAACGCGTGCCTGTTTGGCCTCGGCGTCCCCGCTGCCGGGCGGCATACTCGGAGTGAAACACTTCGATGGATACTTTGTCATTCGGTAGGGAAACGCCTGTATTTCGATCGCTGACATAGGCTTCTGGTTCCCCCTCTTTGTCGGGGACGAAAATGGCCCCGCCTTTCGCCAGCATCTTGATGGTTCCGGTGAGCTGATTTTCTGTTTCCGGCAGACTCCAGCGGTTCTTGCGCAATCGGGCGATTTTTCCAGTTGCTTCCAGTGCATGGAGAGCCTTTCGCAAGTCTGCCCGGCTTCCTTTGCTGTCAATGTTCAATGCTCTGGCCAGCTCGTGCTGCTTCATCGGGCGATAGTTTTTGGTGGCCATAAATTGAAGGAGTTGGCTCTCGAAGTGCATAGTGTGTTCCTTTAAGCTGGATGCATATGAAAATCATTTTTCTTAGCAGTGAGATAGTACCATTCGCATCGTCCGGCGGTCTAGGAGATGTTTGTGCGGCTTTGCCAAAAGCTCTTGCCCGACAGGGTGTGGAGGTCATCCGCATGATGCCGCTTTACAAGGATATTGACCGGGCACAATTCCAGCTCGAAAAATGCGATGTAGAGCTGCATATTCCGCTGGGCCCCGCTTGGTATTACGGCACGGTGTGGGTGCAACGGTTCGAACATGTTACGACCTACTTTATCCACAGTGAAGAGTTCTTCGAGCGGCAGGGTCTGTATGGCCATGCCGGGCATGGATATGCGGATAATTTTGAGCGGTTTCTGTTTTTCCAGAAGGCGGTCGTGAAGTTGATCGATGCATGGAACCTTCAACCGGATTTGGTGCATTGCAACGACTGGCAGACCGGTCTGGTGCCCATGTTCCTTTATCATGGCACCGACGGTACGTTCCGCAAGGGGAAAGAGAAGACCCTGTTCACCATCCATAATCTTGCGCACCAGGGGTGGGCACCGGAAGAAAAATTCTATATGACCTCGCTTCCCGATAGTTGCTATACGATGAAAACACTCGAGTTTTACGGCGAAATTAATGTGCTGAAGGGAGGCCTCGTCGGTGCGTCGGCCATCAACGCGGTAAGCCCAACCTATGCAAAAGAAATTCAGACCCCCCGCTTTGGTTGTAAACTGGATGGCGTGTTGCGTGAACGTAAACCCGTGTTGCATGGCATCCTGAACGGGATTGATTATTCGCGGTGGAATCCTGAAACCGATAAGTATCTTGTGGAGACCTATTCGTCCGACGATCTTTCGGGTAAAGCGGCCTGCAAGCACGCATTGCAGGTGGCGGCCGGTTTCAAGCCGAGTTCCGGTAGTCCGGTGCTAGGCATGGTTACTCGGCTCACCACGCAAAAGGGCATCGATTTGCTGGTTGACTCGATTGAGCGAATCATCAAGACCAAGGCCCAGTTGATTGTTCTTGGAACGGGAGATCCGTACTACGAGCAGGCGTGTTTGGAATGGGCAAGGCGCTGGCCGAAACAGGTGTGTTCCTGGATCGAGTTCTCGAATGAAAAAGCACATTTGATTGAAGCGGGCGCGGATATTTTTATGATGCCTTCCGAATTTGAGCCGTGCGGGCAGAATCAGTTGTACAGTATGCGTTATGGAACCGTTCCTCTGGTTCATGCCGTTGGCGGGCTGGAGGATTCCGTAATCGATGTAGCCCACAAAAACGGAACAGGATTTAAGTTCCACGGTTATGCCGTGGATGTTTTCATGCAATGCATCGAACGAGCCCTTGGGTTGTTTGCTAAAACCGGGAAATGGAATGCTCTGATGAAACGTGCCATGAAGCAGGATTTTTCCGTATTGCATATGTCCAATGACTACATCAAACTATACAAAACCATCCTGACAACCGATGAAACAGTGGCTTAAAAGAGCTTTTCAGATCAGAACGGAACCTGCTCACTTGAGATCCGGCAAGTGGGGAGAGGCTCTGGCTGTTAAATTCCTGCGGGGTCAAGGCTACAAGATTTTAGGGAAACGAGTGCGGGTCGGAAGACACGATGAGCTGGATGTCATTGCTCAGCATCAGGGGGTTTGGGTTTTTATTGAAGTAAAGACACGGAAAAATGAAAACTATGGGCGCCCTTTCTCCGCCGTTAACCAGGAAAAACAAAAACGTCTTTCACGCGCCGTGGTTACGTATCTTAAGACTAAAAAAATCGAACCTAAATTCATCCGGTTCGATGTGGTTGAAGTGATCGGTGAGCCCGGAAAAGCATCACCCGAAATTCGCCATATCGAAAATGCGTTTCAGCTTGATCCGGCCCACCGCCTCTGGTGGTGAGGTTCAGTCTTTGAGCCGCTTAATGTTCGTGTTCCTTGCCGATGTAGCTGTGCTCAAAGGAATGGATCAGCTCTCTTAGCTTTGCCACATTATTCAAGTCCGTAGTTTGTTTTGCTTTCATGGAATACACCACGATCTGGTGAAGAAGCTTCAGGTTTTCCTCATAGTGATCCATATCCGGTTTGATCCGTTGAGCAAGAAAGTAGTAGGTTGCGATTTTGCTCAGTTCATCGGCATGCTTTTCCTTGTTCAATACCCATCGAACCGTCTGGTTCAGGTTTTGGCCGGTCTCTATCTGTTTCATTGATTTTTCGATGGTGGTTACATCCTCTTCCATGAGGTGAATGCGCATTTGGTCGTCATAGATTCCACAGGGAACCTGACAGTGGGCTTGCACGGAAATGCTGGATGCCATGGCAAACAGGACCAATGTGGTCAGATATGTAGCTGCATTTTTCATGATCTATACTCCTTGGGTTGGTGTTGTTTTCTAGAGCGTGTTAAATATACGGTCTCCGGCATCGCCGAGTCCGGGGACAATATATGCCTTCTGGTTTAGATGTTTGTCAACTGCGCAGGTGAATATGGCAACATCCGGGTGGGTGGCCGCCACCTTCTCGATACCTTCCGGTGCGGCAATGATGCAGAGCAGGGCGATCTTCCGCACGCCCCATTTTTTCACCATTTGAATGCCTTCGGTTGCGGATCCGCCGGTGGCCAGCATGGGGTCGAGAATAAAGGCAATATCTGGCGGCGAACTGGAAAACTTTTGATAATACTCCACGGGTTGGTGGGTCGACTCATCTCGATAAAATCCCAGATGCCAGATTTCAGCTTGGGGGATTAGGTCCTGGATGGCGGTAGACATCCCGAGGCCGGCGCGCAAGATTGGAACCAAACCCAGTCGGCAATCAAGTTTAGCGCATTTGGTCTGAGTCAGCGGGGTTTCCACCACGATGTCTTCCACCGGCAACGTCGCTGTGGCTTCGTATGCCAGAAGCAGGGACAGTCGGCGGACTTGATCCCGGAAAATATGGGGTGGGGTGGTTTTATCCCGCAACGTTGCCAGATGGTGCTGCACCAGCGGATGCTTGAGTTCGACCGTCCTGCCCATGTCGGAATCCTCTATTTAGCGTATTCAACACACCGTGTTTCACGAATGACCGTAACGCGCACGGTCCCCGGGATTTTGACTTCATGGCTAATCTGCTTCGCCACGTTTTTCGCAAGAAGTTGAGTGGCCTGATCATTGAACTTTTCGGGCTCAACCATGATGCGTACTTCGCGGCCGGCCTGTACGGCATAGCTGCTTTTTACACCAGCATACTGGTTGGCAATTTTCTCGATTTTTTCAAGGCGTTGCAGGTAGAGATCGGTTGTTTCGGCCCGGGCACCCGGGCGTGCCGCAGTGATGGCATCTGCTGCATCGCAGAGAACCGCGTAGATGCTCTCGCGCTCCATATCCTCATGGTGGGAGCCCACGGCATTATACACAATTCGGTCTTCCCCGTGCTTGCGCATAAGGTTTGCGCCGATCACGGCATGGCCGCCTTCCGTTTCGTGATCGATCGCTTTCCCGAGATCGTGGAAAATACCGATACGCTTGGCAATTTTGGCATCGAGACCCATTTCTGTTGCCATGAGGGCCATGAGATGGGCGGTTTCGACGGAATGGTCGAGAACGTTTTGCTTGTAGCTGGTACGAAACTTCAGCTTGCCCAAGGTATGGACCAATTCCGGAGCCACGCCTGTAATTCCCAATCCGAACAGGGCTTCTTCGCCCGCGTTGCGGATCGTCTCGTCGATTTCCTGCCGTACTTTCGCAACGGTTTCCTCAATTCGTGCCGGATGCACTCGTCCATCTTCGATCAGGCGTTCCAGGGCCACGCGCGCAATTTCGCGGCGTATCGGATCGTAGCTGGAGAGCACAACCACCTCGGGGGTTTCGTCAATCAAGACATTTACGCCGGTTTCAGCTTCGAACGATTTAATGTTTCGGCCTTCTCTGCCAATAATACGTCCCTTGATGTCATCGCTTGCCAGGGAAACAGAACTTGTGGTGATATCGCAAACCGTCTCAGCTGCATAGCGCTGAATAGCCGTGGCAATAATCTCGCAGGCCTTCTTTTTTGCAATCTCCTTTGCATCTTTTTGGATGTGGCGGATCATACCGTTGGCCTCTGCCTGCAGTTCTTCTTCCATCCGTTTCATGATGGTGGTGCGCGCCTCGTCTTTGGAGAGGTTGGCCGCATCTTCAATTCGCTCGGTCTCTTCCTTAACCAGCTTTTCGAGCACCTTTTCCTTTACGAGCAGGGCATCCTTTTTCTCGCTGATTTCCGACATGCGCCCTGTAAGCTGAACCTCTTTGCTGTTCAGCATTTCCAGTTTGCGCGACAGGTTTTTTTCGCGCTCCATGACTCGTTTTTCGAGCTCCAGAACATCCTTGCGCTGGTTGGTGAATTCCTGGGTTGATTTTTCGCGGGCACGAAGTACGGCATCTTTGGCCAGCACCTTGGCTTCTCGTCGAACTACATCGGCCTCTTTCTGGGCTTCGCCTAGAATGGCTTTCGCTTGTTTCTTGGCTGCGATGGCGTTCGTTTTCGTGATATAGGCATGAAAGAAAAAACCTAATATCAAAAACCCAAGACCAACCAAGACGCCTTGTCCTGCAAACATTTCTTCCATGTATAAAACCTCCCCTCATGGAAAGCCTGTTTCATGCGGTTGCCATCCATGCGGTCTATTAACAGCCCATCGGCCGTCTTTTTTGTTCTTAATCGGGCCAGCTTATACCGGGATCACCTGTCTTGTCTAATGTTCGTTGCAAACATTAATAATTTTTGTTTCGGTCACGATTGTGCCGACAGGGACATCGTGAGCCGATGTCGGGATGGTCTCAAACAGTTGGAAGTTGAAGGCAACAGCGGTGACCGAGCCGGAATAACCCTTCAGTAAGCGGTCATAATATCCTCCGCCTCGACCCAATCGATTGCCGGAGCGGTCAAAAGCGACCCCGGGAACGAGGATGAGGTCGACCTCGCTCAGAGAGACTCTCCGGGGGATGCGTGGTTCGCGGATGCCATAGTGTCCCTCTTGAAAATCAGTTGTTTCGGAAACCCGAGCCAGTTCATAGATTTTCCGCTCGGCATTGAATACGGGAATGCAGGTTTGTTTTTTCAGTTTCCAGCAGTCGGGGAATAGAAGGTCGAGATTCACTTCTCCCGTGATCGCCATATAAAGCGCGATGTTTTGCGAGGTCTGAAACGCCGGCAAACCGTGGATGTTTTCAATCAGTGCCGCAGAGGCGCTCTTCATCCACCGGGGATGCAGCGCCTTTCGTTGGGTTGATATATCGTGTCGGAGTTCGGATTTTGTTTTCACTTATCCTTCTTTCGAAGCGAATTCCAAAATTCGATGCGTTTTCGGATCGTCTCCTCATAGCCTTGATGGGTGGGCTCATAGTAGACTTTATCGGTGGGAACATATTGCTGATCCACAAAGTGGTCCTCGCCGTTGTGGGCGTATTGATAGCCGTCGTGGCCGAGTTCTTGGGCTCCCTTATAATGTGCATCGCGCAGGTGTTTTGGAACGGGAAGGGTGCGTCCATTTTTGACATCGTCCAGTGCGGAGTCCACTGCGAGGTAGGCGGCATTGCTTTTGGGTGCACACGCCAGATAGGTTGTTGCCTGAGAGAGTGTGATTCGTGCCTCCGGCATACCGATAAACTCGACGGCCTGCATGGCTGATGTTGCAAGAGTCAGGCCGCGCGGGTCCGCGTTGCCAATATCTTCGGAGGCGAGAATCACCAGTCGCCGGGCGATAAAGCGTGGATCTTCGCCGGCATAAAGCATTTTGGCCAGCCAGTAGACCGCCGCGTTCGGGTCGGAACCGCGTACGCTTTTGATGAATGCGGAAATCGTGTCATAGTGTTCATCTTCATCGTGGTCGTATACCACGGCTTTTTTCTGTACCGACTCCTCGATCTCGTGCCGGTTCAGATGAACGGTTCCATCATCCCGCGGTGGAGTGGTAAGCGCGGCAATTTCCAAGGCGTTCAGTGCGCGGCGGGCGTCGCCCTCGCAAACCCCGGCCAGATGGGCCAGGCCATCTTCCGAAGCGGTGACCAGTCCGTTTAAACCGGTTGGGGCATTCAGTGCCCGTTCAAGCACCTGAATAACCGCGTCTTCCCCCAAGGGTTGGAGCTGGAAAATCTGGGAGCGCGAATTGAGCGGGGTATTGATGAAAAAGAAGGGGTTGTGCGTCGTTGCTCCAATAAGAATGATATCCCCGTTTTCGACATAGGGTAGCAGAACGTCCTGCTGGGCTTTGTTAAAACGGTGGATTTCATCGATAAACAGGATCGTGTCCTGTCCGTTCATTTTTTTCCAGTGACTGGCTGCCTCCAGTATTTTTCGGAGGATAGCCACGTTTGCAAGAACACCGCTGGTGCGCTCAAAGCGTCGATTCGTCGTTTTGGCAATGACTTCCGCAAGGGTTGTTTTTCCGCACCCCGGCGGTCCATACAGAATAATACTGCTGATGCGATCCGCTTCAATTGCTCTCCGCAACAGTTTGCCGTCGCCAAGGATGTGTTCCTGACCGATGATTTCATCCAGCGCCTGTGGGCGCATACGTGCGGCGAGTGGGGCAGTTCCCGCACCCGGCTTCGGTTTTGAGGCTCTGGGGGTTTGGCCATTAAAGAGATCCATAGCTGAAACATAGCGGGATTCTTTGAGAAAGAGAATCGGTAAGTGGGGGAAGGGCGAAAAAAAAGAAGTAAGGAAAAGGAACCCCGCGTTGGCCGTTTGTGTGGCTATTCTCTATCACCGTGGTGATAGTTGTGGGCGCGAATCAAACCGGATTTTGGAACCCTCCCTTATTCAAGGGCATGCAGGCACCAGTCCGAAGCTAAGCTCCCTTTTAGCAGTCATTGGGTAAGAGAAATCTGCCTATTTCCTCGAACCACGCAGGGCTTTGTTCCTTCCCTTAACTTCAATTACAATGTAGCAGTTTGCCCTTTCTATGACGATGAAAAAATAGGGTTTACCGGAATTTTTTAGGGTTGGAATTTGCTAAATACCGGAGGATCGGATAGCTTACAATTGTGATGAGTTTGAAGCAGGTTTTCTCCGATAAGAATTACCCATGGATTCAATTCTTGAAGTATGTCTTGTGCGGAGGCGTCGCCTTCGCAACTGATTTTACAGTCTTCTATTCGGTGGCCGTTTTTTTGTTTCCCGCCTTAACGCAAAACGATGTTTTTGCACAACTGCTTGGATTGGACATCGAACCTATTTCTGAGACCTTAAGGCTTCGTAATTTTTGGATCGGTAAGACGATGAGTTTCACGGGGGGTAATCTGGTTGCCTATGCCTTGAACGTGCGGTTTGTATTCAAGCGGGGACGGCACAAGGTACATCATGAGATCGTCTTGTTTTTTGCCGTATCGTTTGCGGCATTCTTGTTGGGTACCTGGTCGGGCGATGTTTTAATTCGGTTTTTTGGAGCTCAAACCACAATCTCAAACCTGACGGCTGTTGTTTCGGCGACACTGCTAAACTATGCGGGGCGAAAATTTTTCATTTTCAAGGGGTGAGTTTTTCCACTTGTTCGAAAATCTTAAGTGCGCATTCCGTTTTATCGATGCATCCCCATTCATCGAATGCGGGTGAGTCGGTGCTCAGAAAGCTGAAGGTGCCATCAGATGCGCCAAGCGACGCAGGGGTGTTCAAGACGATCCCATCCAGGTTCTTGGTTTCCAGTTTGTGGCGCGCGTTGGCTTCGCCGTTGGAGGTCTGTAATGCAAATCCAATGGTGACCTGCTGGGCCGACTTATTTCTGCACAAGGTTTTTGCAATGTCCGGAGTGGGGCGCAATCGTAATGTAAGTTCCTTTGTCGATTTGGCGATTTTTTCGGGCAGTTGCTGCACGGGTGCATAGTCGGCCACTGCGGCGGCAAAGATAATCACATCTGAAGATTCGAAGAACTTCTGTGCCGTGGAGAGCATTTCTTCAGCACCGACGACGTTGTGGATTTTTTCAGGGCTGAGATTGGGAAGGTTTTGTTCCGCCACGGGTCCCGTAACAAATTCGACATCGCATCCATACTGCACTGTTGCATTGGCCAGGGCCTTGCCCATCTTGCCACTGCTCGCATTGCCAATATATCGAACGGGATCAATATACTCGTGGGTCGGGCCGGATAGGATGAGGACTCGCCTGTTCATAATTCTAACGAAGGATGCCGGAAGCTCCAACGATGTGCCGCGCGTTTTTTAATAAAAGTACACCGGTATCAAAATACAGAATTTAGAATTATCTGGGTGATGACGGTTGGAGTGCTCATGCGTCCGAATCCATGGGTGCCGCAGGCCAGTCGCCCCTTTTCCGGCCCCACTTGATGCCAGCCCATTTCGAGCAGCTTTCGGGTATTTTCACCGACGATTTTCTGCTCCCACATTTGCGCATTCATGGCGGGGCAGAAGATGCGCTTGCAGTTGCTTTTAAGCGACAAGGCGCTACAGCAAACGATGTCGTCGCCGAAACCATGTGAGATTTTGGCGATTGCATCAGCCGTTGCCGGGACCACGACAAACGCATCGGCCTCGGTTGCGGGGTAGAGGTGCGGATAAATGACGTCCATTCCCCCGGAACTGTTGTCCGGGAAAATGGAGGTTAACACCTTTTGCTGCGTGAGTGCGGCAAACGTGAGTGGTGCCACGAATTGGGTGGCCGACTCGGTCATGACTACACGGACATCACACTTTGCCTTGACGAGTTGGCTTGTGATGTCCGCTACTTTGTAGGCGGCAATACCACCGGTAACTCCGATCAGCACTCTCGGTTTCATGATGTCGTTTTTCTCCGGTTAATGGTCGTCAGGGGAATCTAATAACCAATACAACGAAAACAGATGACTTTCCCTCAGACTTCCATGATGTCTTTTTCTTTGGCTGCAAGCATATCGTCCATTTTCTTGATATGCCCGTCCGTGCTTTTTTGGATCTGGTCCAATGCATCGTCGCGTTGATCTTCGGTGATATCGCCGTTTTTCTGCAACCCCTTGACTTGGTCGTTGGAGTCGCGCCGGATGTTACGAACCGCAATGCGCTGTTCTTCGGTGGTGCGTCCGGCCATTTTAACCATCTCTTTGCGGCGTTCTTCGGAGAGTTCCGGAATCGGAACCCGGATCAGACGGCCGTCGTTCATCGGGGTAATGCCGATATTGGCTGCAGTAATCGCTTTTTCGATCAATCCAAGAGAGGAGGGGTCGAACGGATTGATTACGATGAGCCGGGATTCGGGCGTTGAAATATTGGCAATGTCGCGTAAGCGGGTGGGGGTTCCGTAATAGTCCACGGTAATGGTATCCACGAGTGCAGGGTTGGCTTTTCCCGTGCGCAGGCCGGTGAGTTCCTGTTGGAGGAACTGGACGGTCTTGTCCATTTTATCTTCGGTTTCCAGTAATACATCATCAATCATTTTTATTCCTCACAATGTTAATGGGTCACCAGCGTTCCGGAGTCTTTTCCGTTGAACACCTCAACCATGCCGTTTTCCTTGAAAAAGTCGAATACCACAATAGGAATGTCATTTTCCAGACACAACGAAAATGCGGCGGCATCCATAACCTTAAGCTGGCGCGCAAGCGCATCCTGATACGATATTGTTTCGAAACGGGTGGCCTCGGGATGGGTAACCGGATCAGCCGTGTAGATGCCGTCCACCTTTGTGGCTTTCATCAGCACGTCGGCGTCAATCTCCGAGGCGCGAAGGGCGGCGGCGCTGTCGGTGGTAAAGTAGGGGTTGCCTGTTCCCGCGCCAAAGATGACAACACGACCTTTTTCCAGGTGCCGAATGGCTTTTCGCCGGATGAATGGCTCGGCGATGGCGGGCATTGAAATGGCGGTCATTACACGGGTCTGTATGCCCTCGTTTTCAAGTGCGCTCTGGATGGCCATGGAATTAATGACGGTGGCGAGCATGCCCATGTAGTCGCCGGTAGTGCGGTCCGTCCCTTTTCCTGCGCCGGCCAGCCCCCGAAAAATATTTCCTCCACCGACCACAACGGCGATCTCGGCGCCCATGCCGAGCAACTGTTTAAATTGGGCGGCCACTTTGGAGAGAATATCCGGATCATGGTTTAGTCCCTTCTCTTTATTTTGCAGAGCTTCACCACTGATCTTTAACAGGATACGTTTATACTTCATAAATTCCTTTCATGTAATCACACTAAAACATTAGAACATGATCCACGGTGTGTAAATTTCCAATGTTTGGAATCTGCAATGAAATGGAACGGGTATGAAGCGGTTTAGGATTTTGTTGGGCGTGTTGATTGGTGTTACTGCTCTTGTGGCGCTTGTGCCTGTTTGGATGCGTTCGCGCCTGCCGACGCTGCCCCGGATACGTGCGTTGTGGGTGACGCGGTTCGACTATGAAACGCCCGGCGATGTGCAACGCATCATTCAGAATGTTTCAAATGCCGGTTTTACCGATGTGTTTTTTCAAATACGTGGGAATGGAACCGTTTTTTATCAGAGTCAGACCGAGCCCTGGGCCTACGAACTTTCTGGGCGGGATGTTTCTTCGCTGGGTAAAAATCCGGGATGGGATCCCTTGGACACGGCCATTGATGCCGCCCGCTCCAGCGGGTTGCGCGTGCATGCCTATATGAATGTATTGCCCGGTTGGAAGGGATTGGATGAGCCTTCGCGTGAGGTGGGCCAGCTTTGGACTGCGCATCCCGATTGGTTCATGGTGGATTCGTTGGGTGAAAAAATGAAGCCGACGGCGGGGTGGTACGCCTTTGTGAACCCGGTGGTGCCGCAGGTGCGCAGTCATCTTCGAGACCTTGTTGCCGAACTCTGCCGGTATGACGTGGCGGGGATTCATCTCGACTACATCCGATACCCGTACGATTATCATCTCGTTGCTCGGCAGTGTTATCCGGATGCTTCTGCCGCGGAACTGTTGCGGCATTCCGATTTTTCATACGACCCGGTTTCGCAGGCGGCTCTTTTTGATGAATACGGATGGAACGTTTCAAGGAAACAGATCAGTACATTTCGGTGCAAATCGATAACCCGTATTGTGCGGGATATAGCATATGTCTTGCAAATTAATAAGCCCGGAAGCTGCTTGCTCTCAACCAGTGTTGTGGGAAATCCTGTGGAAGGGAAAAACAGCGCATATCAGGATTCTGGAGCATGGGTCCGGCAAGGTCTTGTTGATTGGGTTGTGCAAATGAACTACGCAAGCCGCTCTTTTTCCCGTAATCTCGAAGCCATGAAAAAGGCGGCAGGTCGTCGTGGTTTTAGAACGTCTGTCGTGGTGGGAATCTATTGCAAGAACAGCATGGATGATCTTCGGGAGCAGCTTGAGATGGTGGAAGCATCGGGTTGTCGGGGCTATTCAATATTTTCCTATTCGCTGCTGTTTGACAAAAATCATGTGCCGACAGAAAAAGGCCGGATGCTCCTAAAAGAAATCCGGCCTCGAAACACGTTGGAATAAATTTATTCTGGAATAGTCATGTCCTGCACGGGTTTGCTTTCCGTTTGATCGATCTCGGGCACCACCTCGGTTGGTTCTTCCGTCTTTTGGTTCGCGGCCAGGCTTTTCAGTTTTTCTTCCGCCTTCGCTCTTCCAGCGCTGTCGCCGGCATATTTACACGCATTGGCATAACTGGCCCATGCAAAGATATTGTTGGGAGATAGCTGAGTGGCTTTGTTCAATGACACAATGGCATCATCAAATTCCCTGAGAAAAAGCTGGCTGTTACCCAGACCGATCCACGCACCCGGAACGTTTTTGTGAACAGAAAGCAATAGCGAAAAAATCGCTTTTGACTCTGCCGGACGATTCAGGGCCAGAAAGATTTTTGCGGAACCGATCAGTTCGCCCGGGTTTCCTGCACGACAGCCCTTGCTTGCGACGGCCTCATAGGCTGAGCGCGCGGCCTCCAGTTGGGCCAGTCCTGCTGCCTGCAGTTTGGGGTCGTTTAAAATAGGGGAAAATTCTTCCTTGTTCAGCAGGAGGATGGCAGTGGTTCCATCAAAATAGGCCAGTTTCCAGACGGGGCGGTCCAGCAGGGTCACCAGTCCTTTTGCGGCTACTGGGGAGAGGGTGTTGATGATGATGGCTTCAGGGCGATACGTATCATACAGCTTATCGTATGCTTCGGCGTTGCCCATCATCATATCATTGAGTTGTTTGAGCAATTCGAGATCGTAACGTCCGGTCCGGTAATCGGTAAAAATTTTGCGTCCGGGGTATTTCCATGCGAGATATCCACCATCCGCTGTCAAGTTGAGGGCTCGTTCCGGGAAGGACGGATGTTCGATAACGGCTGCCGCCGCTCCCGATGGATAGAGCTCTTCCTGCACGCCAAGGCCGAAGTGAGAGGCGCTTCCGGACCGGGTGTAGGCACAGTTGCTGACCACTGGGATTATCGAGAAAATGAAAATAAGGAGAAAAATACCCTGAGTGCACGGCTCGATAATTTTTCCATGCTTGCCTAGAAACGTACGAAAGGAATCGGACAGGTAGTCCCCCACGGCCGTGAGACTGAGAACCAGGAACGGGAAGACCATTACAACAAACAGCGACGACGTGCTGGGGGATCGCATCGCCACAAGCGCCCCGATGATGGCGAGTGTTGTGAGCATGGCGGGTAATTTTTTCTTCAGGGTAATCAATCCGCCTGCGCCAATGATGAAAACAAGGAAGACAAGAGGGGCACCGGCCGAGGATTGGAAATATTCACTAAACAATGATGCCCAGTAGGTCGGGTAGGGGGCCTTGATTCCGGCGAATACCTGGGCGTGCAGTTTTAGAAAATAGGGATTAATAAGGGTGGCCGCCAAAAGCCCTCCGGCAAGGATGCCGAGTGTCGTCGGGTTGATGCCCTGTTTCCTTTTTCGGTTACTGCTGATTCCCTGATTTGCCTGAATCGCGGCCAGTGCAACGATGAACGGTCCGAACAGAAAAGAGCCGTGCATGTTGGTCCAAATAATTTGCAATGGAACGAGTGTTCCGATAAGTACGGCGGGTTTGTTCTGGGTGGATAGCAGGTAAACGAACGCGGCGATAAACAGCATCATGACCGTTTGCGGCCCGACATCCAGCCCTTGGAAAAGAAGGTGGCCGGCAATCAGCAATGCAAACGCCTGACTCAGTTTGCCGCCCCATTTTTTTGAAACCTGAAGCAATAGGATGAAGGATGCCAGCAAGGCGATCATGTTTAAGATGATGAGAAGTGGTGCGCCCCCAATGTTCCACATGGCATAGGCGGCTTTATCGTAAAGGTATGTGGTGTTGACGGTGGAGTCGGTTTCGATGAAGGAAATCGGGGCGTTGGTGCGTCCTTGTGCAAGGTGGGTCCATATTTCGGGGGTACTGATCGTTCGAATAGCTATCGTGGCTATAAAAATGAGTCCTAAAATGACATAGATCGTGGCGGAACCAGAAGGCTTCTTACTCATAATTACTCCCGTAGTTATTTGAATTTAAAACGATAAAGCGAATCATAATCACATTGCAAGATGTGATTTGGTTGAAAATCAAAAGAGATCGAGTTGCGATATGTTTGCCTTGAGTTTGTGGGATCGTTTCTTTGCGATTTTGGGTTGACCGGTATCGCCGAACTCACCCTCTTCGAGGTTGTTCAGAATGTCGGTTGCGCGCTCAATCACTTCGTCCGGCAGTCCCGCCAGCCGAGCCACCTGAATTCCATAGCTCTTATCTGCGGCTCCCTGGACGATCTTTCGCAGGAACGTGATGGATTGCCCCTTTTCCTTCACGAGCACGCTGTAGTTTTTTGCGTTGGGCAGCGTCATTGCAAGGTCGGTTAGTTCATGATAATGGGTTGCAAATAGGGTTTTAGCCTGCATGGCCTCGTTTTTGCACAAGTGTTCAGCCACCGACCACGCAATACTGATTCCATCAAATGTGCTGGTGCCCCGTCCGATTTCATCCAGCACAATCAAGCTGCGAGGCGTTGCATTATTCAGGATGTTGGCGGTTTCCTGCATCTCCACCATAAAGGTGGATCGGCCACGCGCCAGGTCGTCGCTGGCCCCGACGCGGGTAAAGACCCGGTCAACAATTCCAATCTCGGCGGCGACTGCCGGAACGAAACAGCCCATATGGGCCATAATGCTGATGAGAGCCACCTGCCGGATATAGGTGGATTTTCCGGCCATGTTGGGTCCGGTGATAATGATGAGCTGGTGTGTTTCGCGATCAAGCTTGGTGTTGTTGGGTACAAAGCGCTCGGCATCCGGCATTTGTTCGACCACCGGGTGCCGTCCATCGTCAATTTCCAGTTTTCCGTTGTCGGTCATGAGCGGGCGGGAATAGTTGTTGGAGAGCGCCCGTTCCGCAAACGTGGTCAGCACATCCACCTGTCCGATCGCCAAGGCATTGTGCTGGATGGTTTCCAGATGCTCCACCGCCTGCTGCCGGACCGCGGTAAAGATTTCCTGCTCCAATGCGACCGAGCGTTCCTGCGCGCCAAGAATCTTGTTTTCGTACTCTTTCAGTTCCGGCGTAATGAAGCGCTCCGCATTCACCAGCGTCTGCTTACGGATATAGGCTTCCGGAATCTGGTCGAGATAGCTCTTGCTGATTTCGATGTAATAGCCGAACACCTTGTTGTGTCGTACCTTCAACGATTTGATGCCGGTTCGTTCCATCTCCGACGCCTGATAATCCGCCAGCCATTTCCGGCCTTGGGTTGCGGCTTCGCGCAACTCATCCAGTTCCGGGTGATAGCCCTGGCGGATTACGCCGCCGTCCTTCAGGTTGATCGGCGGCTCGTCCTCAATGGCCGATTCAATCAGCGCCACGAGTTCGGGCAGGGAGATAATGTTTTCGCCAAGTCGTTCCAGAATGGTGCCCTTGCCGGAAAGCAACGACTTGACCAGCGGCATTTGCTGGAGGGATACCCCCATGCCACGCACATCGCGCGGATTTCCGCTGGTGGAGCCAATGCGTGAAATGAGTCGTTCAACATCCTTGATGTCGCCCAGTACATCGCGGAGGCTCCGCAGGTAGGTCTGGTTGTTGACCAGCATTTCGACCGCATCGTGCCGTGCCTTGATCTCCTCTAGATTGTTCAGTGGGCGCAACAACCACTCGCGAAGCAGTCGACCTCCCATCGCCGTGCAGGTGGAGTCCAGTACGTTCAGCAAGGTGGCTTTGTAGGCCTGTCGGTTCGAGTTGATCGGAGCAACGAGCTCGAGGTTGGTTGCTGTCGTCTCGTCGATGAGCATGTAGTCCGCAGGATTCTTGACGCGAATGTTGCGGACATGCGCAAGGTTGCGCCGCAGTTCGGTCTTTACATAATAAAGGACGGCACCTGCCGCGCCGAGCGCGGTTGACAGCGGTGTGCATCCAAAACCTTCCAGCGAATGGACGTCAAAGTGCCGTAGTAAAAAGTCGTTGGCCGTTGCTGCTTCAAAGGTCCAGTCCTCACCGGCGGTAAGCAGGGTGTTGGAGGTTTCAAGCATCAACTCCGCAAAGACGGGATCATTCACCTGATCCTCCGCCACGATGCACTCCGCCGGCGCATAGCGCGAAAGGTTGGCCTGAATGCTCGCCACATCATCCGATTCTTCAATCCAGAATTCGCCCGTAGAAAGGTCCAGCATGGCCAGTCCAAAGAGGTTCTTCTCGTGAAAGAGACCCGCCAGAAAGTTGTTTTGGTTCCCATCCAGTGTCACTTCATCAAGAATGGTCCCGGGGGTAACGATGCGGGTTACGTCACGCTTTACCACGCCCTTGGCTGTGGCGGGATCCTCCACCTGTTCGCAGATCGCCACCTTTTTTCCCGACTTTACCAGTCGCTCAAGGTAGCCAGCGGCAGAATGGTAGGGGATGCCGCACATCGGCGTGCTGTGACGTTTGGTCAGGGTAATGTCGAGAATGTCGGAGGCTGTTTTCGCGTCGTCGAAAAACATCTCGTAGAAATCGCCGAGCCTGAAAAACAGGATGGTATCTTCGGGCAGCTCGCGTCGTATCGATCGATACTGCGCCATCATTGGTGTTTCCTTCTTCGCCATCGTCTCCCTCTTAAATCCAAACCAACATTCTATCCAGCTTGGGAAATGAATCAATCCAAGAGTGTTTGGAATGCGGCTTCCGTATTCAAATCATGGGGCGGTGACACAAAAACACCCCTCGCTGAGGGGTGTTTGGCAATCGAACAGATTTTGCGCAGGATTACTGAGCAAGCTCTTCGATCGTGGCGCTGTCGCGAAGACTCGCAATGAAGTTTCCAATGGCCTTCTGTTTCTTCTGGCCGCTAAGGAAGTCAACAATGTGTTTTTTTGTTTCATCAAATGAAACGGTTCCTTCGTCCTGATGATCGGTAACCTTGATGATGTGGTATCCAAACTGTGTTTCAACAATATCGCCCACTTCGTCGATTTCCTGAGAGAAGGCAGCCACTTCAAATTCGGGGACCATCTGGCCTTTTCCGAAGTTGCCGAGCGATCCTCCCTGAGCGCTGCTCGGGCACTTCGAATACTCCTGTGCGGCCGCTTCGAATGTGGATTTCCCTGCAATGATGTCTGCACGGATCTTTTCGAGTTGGGCTTTCTTTTCAGCTTTGGTTGCCTCCGTGTCTGTGTCGTCAAACGTCAGGAGAATATGGCTGGCCGTCACGGATTCGGGTTTTTTGAAGTCTTTCGGGTTGGAGTCATAGAACTCCTTGGCTTCGGTTTCCGTGGCGGCTTCAATATCTGCCGTCTTGTCTTCCAAAAACTTGCGGGTTGCCAGATCGGTGGAAATATTTTCCTTCAGCTTGTCCATCGAGATTCCCTGACTTGCAAGCGCGGCCTCCAGCGTTTGTCCCTCAGGAATGCGACCACGAATTTCGTCGATGGAAGAGGTGATATCGGCATCGTCAATCACAATGTTGGCGGCAGCAACGGCAGCATCCATAAGCTTTTTTGTGATCAACTCATTTTTAAAGCGTTCATACATTTGGCTTTTGACCTGCGGGATCTGTTCGGGTTTAACCCGTCCGGCAAGTTGCTTCAGGGAGGCATTGACGAGGGTCAATATTTCGCCGCGGGTAATATCCTCGCCATTAACGCGTACAACGACGGCCGCCGGGTCAGCGGTAAGTGGGTTGGGTTTTACGGGATTCGCGAACAGGTCTTCCGTCTGGGTTAGGTCGACGGGTTCGGTTGCGGGTACTGCGGTTTCCTCTTCGTCGCAGCCTGCAAGTATAAGTGCTGCTGCTACGGGGAGAACCATGAGAAATTTACTCTTCGACAAATTATTGAACATCGTTCTTGATCCTTTCTTCCTGATTCATCAAAACACCGCACTCGCTAAGTTAAAGTGCGCATAAAAAAAGCACATTGAATGCTTGGCTATCAAATGTCAACGCAATCAGACTGGTTTGAGAGGGATATGTTCAATGCTTTGTTCGGAAATATTGGAGCGGTTTAAATGCACGGGATGCGGCGAATGTTGCCGTTGGTCTGGTGTGGTGCTTTTGACGCCCGATGACATTTCCAGCATGGCTGGCCATCTGGGATTGAGCGAAGGCGACTTTATTGCGCAGCACACCCGCCTTGCGCCGAATCGCAAGCAACTGGCTTTGCTGGATCAAACAGATGGCAGTTGCGCGTTTCTTGAAGGGGATCGGTGCCGGGTCTATAGCGTGCGCCCGGAGCAGTGTCGAACCTTTCCCTTTGAATGGAGTGTGCCGGAGGGCTGCCCGGCGTTGGATGAGTTGATCTCCAGATTTGGCGGCAAATCTTGAACAGCGGTGAGAAAGTATGATGAATAAAGCGAACCTTTTAAAAGCCGTAATCGAAGAGCTTGAGGAAGAGCTCCGGCGTCAGCTGGCGGCAAACGAACGAGCCTCGGCGGGAGCAACCCATAGCGAGTCGCGGGCGGAAACCAAATGGGATACCTGTGGTCTCGAATCCTCCTACCTCGCACGCGGCCATGCGCAGCAGTTTCAGGCCCTGGCGGCCGCGGTGCAGGAACTGCGGGCCTTTACCGCTCCTGATTTTACAGGAAAGCCAATTGGTTCCGGCGCTTTGGTGGAAGTCGATCTGGACGGAGAAATCATGAATTTTTTCCTGCTTCATTGTGGCGGTGGGGTGGAACTTTCGGTGGAGGGGTATGATGTGACGGTGATTACGCCGGAATCTCCTGTTGGTGCGGCGTTGTTTGATCGGCCGGCAGGGAACTCGTTTTCTTTCCGCGCCGGAGTAACCGGAAGAATATTGCGGGTTGAATAAGTGGAGAATAAGGTTTATGCATGTCCTAGGGTGTGCATCGAAAATAAGCGAATTCGGTTTCTTGTTCGGTGCTGAAAACAGGCCGCAAAAGCACAGAAAACTATGCTTTACATGGTGTGGGGCGGTGGATATAGTTCCGCGCTTAATTTAGAGATTGAAAGAGAAAAACAAGGAGTCCACACGTGGATCAAGCAGTTAAAGCTGAAATCAAGAATGAATACAAACGCAATGAGCAGGACACTGGATCGGTAGAGGTTCAGGTTGCACTGCTGACTGCGCGCATCAAGGAATTGACGGAGCATCTGAAGTCTTATAAGAAAGACCATAGCTCGCGCCGTGGCCTGATTATGATGGTCAACAAGCGTCGGAAGCTATTGAACTACCTACAGAAGAAAGACGACGGACGCTACAAAGAGCTGATTACAAAACTCGGCTTGCGCAAATAATCGTCTTTTGGATGCAAAAAATCCTTATTCGTCTGCAAGCCCTTTATTTCTAAAGGGCTTGTGTTGTTTCTATAAATATTCAAAACGATGCAAGGCAGGCGATGGGTTCTGGTTGGAGTTCTCCGCCGGATAACACGAAAATAAAAGGAAAGGTGCGCTCTTCGGAACAAAAAGCAAGGGCGCAATTTAAGTATGAAGGGTACAACTAAAGTTGAATTCGAAGTCGGCGGAAAGTCGATGGTTCTCGAAACCGGCCTGCTGGCAAAGCAAGCCAATGGTGCCGTAACATGCGGCATCGGGGAAAACATTGTTTTCTCCGCAGTAACAGCCGCGAAAGAAGCTCGTGAGGGATGCGATTTTTTCCCCTTGCAGGTTGAATATCGCGAAAAATTCTACGCCGCCGGTCGTTTCCCGGGAGGCTACATTAAGCGCGAGGCTCGTCCTTCCGAGAAGGAAATCCTCACCATGCGCGTTACCGACCGCCCGATCCGCACCCTGTTCCCGGACGGCTTTCATCGTGAAGTGCAGATCAACAACATGCTCATGAGCTGCGATGGAACGCTGGACACGGATGTGCTCAGCGTTAATGCTGCATCGACCGCGCTGACCCTCACCGACTTGCCGTTCAACGGTCCGATCGGTGCGGTGCGCATCGTTCGCAACGACGGCGAGTGGATCATCAACCCGAGCCACGAACAGCTCGACGCCAGTGATATCGATCTGACCTACTGCGGTTCGCGCGACAAGGTTATGATGATTGAAGGTACGGCCGACGAAATGCCGGAAGCCGAATTTATTGAAGCGATGAAAACCGCGCATGCGGAAGTCGTAAAAATCATTGACGGCCAGCTGGAACTACGCAAGGCACTCGGACTTCCTGAAAAGGTATTCGAAGCGCCTGAACGCGATACTACGCTGCTCGACAAAGCCCGTGAGCTGGTCGGTGAAAAGTTCAAGGAACTGATGAAAATTGGTGCCAAGATCGAACGTCAGGATGCCGTGTCAGCCCTTAAGGAAGAGCTCAAGCCGCAAATGCAGGAACTCTTCGAAGAAATGACCGAAGATCAATTTTTCCATGCCTTCCATGATCTGGAAGTGGAGACGGTTCGTAAAAATGTGATCGAAGGCGGTACCCGTATTGGTGGCCGCGATATGCTGGAAATTCGTGATCTTGATGCACAGGTTGGCGTTTTGCCCCGTACGCACGGTTCGGCCATCTTCGGTCGTGGCGAAACACAGACGATCTGCACCGTCACGCTGGGTACCAAGAAGGAAGCTCAACGTTTCGATGCCGTTACTGGCGGCGTAGACGAAAAGGCCTTTATTCTGCACTATAACTTCCCGCCGTATTCCGTAGGTGAAGTGGGTCGCCTGGGTATGACCAGTCGCCGCGAAATCGGCCACGGTAACTTGGCTGAACGTTCTATTGTGCCCGTTCTTCCGGATGATTTCCCGTATACGATCCGTGTGGTTTCAGAAATCATGGGCTCCAATGGCTCTTCCTCCATGGCTACTGCCTGTGGCGGCTGCATGGCGCTGATGGATGCCGGTGTTCCGCTGAAGGCTCCGGTTGCCGGTATCTCCGTGGGTCTCTTTACCGATGACAACGGCACTTCCGTTCAGGTGATCGATATTCTCGGTGTTGAAGACCACTGCGGCGACATGGACTTCAAGGTGGTTGGTACTCGTAAGGGAATCACCGGCTTCCAGGTTGACCTCAAGGTTCACGGTCTTAACTGGGAGCAAGTTGCTGAAGCGTTTGAAATTGCGCGCAAAGGCCGTTGCGATATCCTCGACTACATGGAAGGCGTACTTCCGGAAGCACGGGCCAATCTGGCTGAATGCGCTCCGCGTATTACCACCGTCCAGATTGCTCCCGATAAGATCGGTGCACTGATTGGACCGGGCGGTAAGCATATCCGCGCCATTACCGATGGGACCGGCGCACAGATCGATATCGAAGAAGACGGTACCGTTAACATCTTTGCGGTCGATGCTGAATCCATGGATGCCGCAGTTCGCGAAGTGAACGCTCTGACCGCTGAAATTGAAATCGGAACGACCTACGACGGCAAGGTGATTGCCGTGAAAGACTTCGGTGCATTTGTTGAATGCATACCGGGCAAAGAAGGTCTCGTGCATATTTCCGAAATGGCTAACGAGCGTATCGACAGTGTTGATGCCATCTGCAAGCCGGGCGATGCAATGCGCGTGAAGTGCATTGATATCGACAATCAGGGCCGTGTACGGCTTAGCCGTAAAGCTGCGCTGAACGACGACGCTGCTGAATAAATTTCCAGCTCTTGGAAATGAGAACGGCGCTCCGCAAGGAGCGCCTCAGTAAATAAAGCCCCGGAGATTATTTCGGGGCTTTATTACTATCTGCGCACTCCAAGCGGGGCCGGAACTCGTCTCTGCCGATTGTCGTGAGCTATTTTCGGATTGAAGGAAACACGATGCTTAGAAGTCGACAATATTGGAGATATGGCTCTCCAGTTCGGCAATGGGCAGACGGATCTGCTCCATGGTGTCGCGGTCGCGAATGGTGACCGTATCGTCCTTTTCGATGGTGTCGAAGTCGATCGTAACGCACAGCGGCGTTCCGATTTCGTCCTGACGACGGTAGCGGCGTCCAATGGCGCCCGTCTGGTCGTAGAAACATTTCCAGCGTTTTGACAGCTGCTCGTACAGTCCGCGGGCCTTTTCAACCAGCGGCTCCTTGTTCTTGAGCAGTGGCAGAATGGCCACCTTGTACGGCGCAATGCACGGGGCGAAGGCGAGGACGGTGCGGGCTTCATAGCCTTCGGGCGCGCGCTTGGCTCCGACTTCTGCCGTGAGCACTTCGCCACCGCCTTTGGGGATCCACTCTTCGCGGTAGGCTTCGCACAACAATGCAAGCGCAATGCGGTCGACTCCCGCGGAAGGTTCGATGACGTGGGGAATGTAGGTTTCCTTGGTCTCTTCGTCGTGGTATTCGAGCTTCTTGCCGCTGGTGTTTTGGTGCTGGGTGAGGTCGAAGTTGCCGCGGGCGGCGATGCCTTCGAGCTCCTGCGTACCAAACGGGAAGTCATACATGATATCGGTGCAGGCGCTGGCGTAGTGGGCGAGGGCGTCACCTTCGTGGATATCGCGATGCATGCGGCCTTCGGGAAGACCCACCTTTTCATACCACTTGAGGCGCTCGGTCACCCAATATTCGTGCTGCTTGGCGTCGTCGCCGGGCTTGATGAAAAACTCGAGTTCCATCTGTTCGAACTCGCGCGAACGGAAGGTGTAGTTGCGCGGGTTGATTTCGTTGCGGAAGGCTTTGCCGATCTGCGCGATGCCGAACGGCACCTTGTTGCGGACAGTGGACACCACATTGCCAAACTGGGCAAAGATGCCCTGTGCGGTTTCAGGCCGGAGGTAGGCAACGTTGGAGCTTTCCTCGACGGGGCCGACGTAGGTCTTGAACATCAGGTTGAACGCACGCGGCTCGGTAAGCGTGCCCGGTTCGTTGGTGTCGGGGCCGACGAGCTTGTCGTAGGCTTCCAGCGGAATATCGAGTAGGGCGATCTGTTCGTAGTCGGCGGCATCGCCTTTGGCGATTTTCTTCACTTTCTTTTCCGCCGGAGCGGATGCTCCTTCGTGGAAGGTAAACATGAGCGCGCTGTCGTCGGTCTTGTGTTTGAGCACGAAAATCTGATCGGCACGATAGCGGCCCTTGGTTTCGCGACAGTCGAGCATGGGGTCTTTGAAGTTGCCAACATGACCGGAAGCTTCCCAGACGCGCGGGTGCATGATGATCGAGCTGTCGAGGCCAACAATGTCCTCGCGCAGTTGCGTCATGGATTTCCACCAGCAGGCCTTGATGTTACGCTTCATCTCGACGCCGAGTGGACCGTAGTCCCAGAAGCCGTTGATTCCGCCGTAGATTTCGGAGGTCTGGAAAATAAAACCACGCCGCTTGCAGAGGCTGACAAGGGCGTCCATCGTTACGTGATAGTCGTTTGCTTTCATAAGCGAGCGAGAATGCCCAAGCCCGCCGAGGGGGTCAAGAATAAGAAACATGAGAAAAGCGTGTACAATGCCTCAAAACTTCATTACTCCAATACGTCATGAACAAATTGGAAACACGCAGGATTACGCCGGTCGCAACGATTGCCGCCTTTGTTGTGGTTGTGGTTCTTGGTCTGGAGCTGCTGGTGGTGTCCGGTGTGCTGGAACTGCGTGCCGGTACAGTGGCCAAATATGCGCCATGGGCCTATGAACCCTTTTTGAAGCTGGTCGGGGAGCATCCCGATTCAATGGCGAATAAGCCGGAATCCCCGTCGTCTGCTGTCGAAGAGAGGCCCGGCCTTGGCTCCGGGATGCTGGATGCGTTGATGGAAAGCAATGCCGTGGTTCCCGTTAAAACTCAAAAGAAAGCTCCGGCAGTACGCGAGCCAGTCCCGGATCCGGTCCGTCGACCCGTTGCACCACCATCCCGAAATGTGGACGACACGATTCCGGTTGGTTGATCGGGCCGAGAGTAAAAAATACGCGCCCGCTTTGGGACGCGCGTTCTACATGCTGGTTTTGATGTGGGTATCGGTGATTCGATCGAGGTGTGAGACAAGCCTCCCGGGGACAGAGGCGTGTTTGTGAGGTAGACGATCAAACCTGCCAGTAGGCGAGGAATTCAATATTGCCGGCGGGTCCCGTTATGGGTGAGGTGCAGAGTTCCAGCCAGATAAATCCAAGCTCATTAGTACCGAAGGCTTTGATTTTTTCAATCACTTCCTTATGGATCGCCGGGTCGCGCACCACGCCGCCTTTGCCGACCTGGTCTTTGCCTGCCTCGAATTGGGGTTTGATGAGCGAGACAATGTGGCCGCCGGGCTTTATGAGGCTTTTGAGTGGCGGAAGAATCCGGGTCAGCGAAATAAACGAAGTATCAATGCTGCAGAAGTCGGCTTTCTCGGGAATGTCTTTTTCGGTAATGTAGCGTGCGTTCGTGTTTTCCATTACAACCACGCGCGGATCTTCGCGCAGTTTGTAGTGAAGTTGGTTGGTTCCGCAATCGACTGCGTAGACCTTGGCTGCGCCGTGCTGGAGCATGAAGTCGGTAAAGCCGCCGGTGGAAGACCCAATGTCGAGGCAGATGGATCCTTCGAGTTCGAAATCGAACTGTTTGTGCGCACCCTCGATTTTCAGGCCGCCGCGGCTGACATATTTTTCCTTCTCTTTGACGAAGATTTCGGCATCGTCGGGATACTGGTGTCCAGGTTTGTTGGCGGGCTGTTCCTTGACGCGTACCATTCCGGCACGGATCAGGCGCTGCGCCTGCTCGCGGCTGTCGGCGAGGTTGCGTTGCACCAGAAGTTGGTCTAGTCGTATTTTCGGCATGGCTGTTTAACTTAATTATTTTTTGACAGGATAACAGGATAAACGGGATAATGATTTCATGACCGGGCTCTACATACATATTCCACTTTGTATTTCGCGATGTCGTTATTGCGATTTCTATAAAATGACGCCCGACGAGTGGGATGATGTTTCGCTGTTCCTTCATTGCTTGGAAAAGGAGCTGCGTCGGCTTCCGTCGGATTTTGTGCCCGATACGGTATTTATCGGCGGCGGGACGCCGACGGCTCTGGAGCCGGCTGAACTGGAGGCGGTGCTCTCTCATATTCGTGGCGCGATTGATCTTTCGAAAGTGGTCGAGTTTTCGAGCGAAGCCAACCCCGGAACGCTTACGCCGGAAAAACTATCGGTTTTGAAGGCGGGCGGGGTTAATCGTGTTTCCATCGGTGTGCAGTCCTTTAACAACAAGGCTTTGCGATTGCTGGGGCGGATTCATCAGTCTGAGCAGGCAATTGATGGATATCGCATGTTGCGGAATGCCGGATTTAATAACGTTAATATCGACCTGATTCAAAGCATCCCGGGCATGACGCCGGAAGATATCTTGCAGGATGTTGCCATGGCCATTGAATTGGATCCTGATCATATCTCCTACTATAACCTGATTTATGAGTCAGGCACTCCCATGACGAAGGATCGTGACAACGGCCGGATTGTTCCTCCCGGCGACGACGAGGAAGCCGATAACTATTTTGCGGTGAAAAGGGTGCTGGAGAATGCCGGCTATGAACATTACGAGATATCAAACTTTTCGAAGGATCGTAAACAGTGCCAGCACAACATGCTCTATTGGCAAGGTGGAGAATATTTCGGTTGCGGGCCCTCGGCGCATTCGCACTGGCAGGGAAAGCGGTTCGGCAATGTCCGGAATCTGGAGGCTTACTGCGATCAATTGATGCAGAACGGTAAGCCCTTCGACGAAGTAGAGTGCCTGTCCGGCAAGGATAAGGCGCGCGAGCTTCTCGTGATGTGGCTGCGCATGACGGAAGGGGTGGACTGTTCCTTATTCAAGCAGCTTACGGGTTATGAGCTCAATGATCTGTGCGGGCCCGCTATCGAGCATTTGGAGGAAGAAGGCTTGCTGAAGCGTACGAAAAAAAGACTCGCGCTGACAAATGAAGCCCTGTTTATCAGCAACGCGGTCTTGTCGGAATTGGTTTAGTGAACAGATCAACGTGCATGTACGTTCAAAAACCGCATATTTAGTCTTGCAAAGCGGGCGAGAATCCTTAGATTTCCACCTCTTGTTTACCCAATTGATTTTAAGGAACTATTACAGAGGTATTTTACAATGGGCAGAGAATGCGCAGTTACAGGGAAGAAAACCATCACCGGTCGTAGAATCGTCCGCAAGGGTTTGTCGAAGAAAAAAGGCGGAATCGGTCTTCACGTGACCAGTGCAACCAAGCGCACATTCAAGCCGAATCTTCAGCGTGTACGCATTAAGGATGAAAACGGCACCGTTAAACGCGTGTGGGTTTCCACCAAAGCGCTGAGATCGGGAGCCGTTAAAAAGGCCTAAATCTAGCGTTTCAATTTTATTAAGTTGGAAGAGCCGCTCCTCAATGGGCGGCTTTTTGGTTATCCGAAAGCTTCCTGTGCCGCCTTCGCCTTGAACTCCGCCGTATGTTTCTCCATGACTCCTATCCTGTGGTCGAGGAGGAACCACTCGATCCGC